>CAJUFR010000003.1:9679-96442 GCA_910585525.1 uncultured Angelakisella sp. | reverse complement strand
CAGACATCTATCATGGCGCCAGGGAGCACCCCAGCCCAAGCGGACTGGGCGGCGTAAAAAGGTCCGTTTTTTAGCGACTGACGCCTTTGGCCGTCCGGGTCCAGGGCGCAGCCCTGGTCGCTCTTTGCCTTCTTTCTGTCGACACAGAAAGAAGGGCCCCGCCGGCGAGGCGGTCGAAGAGATGACTTGAAAATTGCAGGAAAGGGGCGGGGAGGAACGAGACAAAAACCGAAAGCCTGCCCGTTCAAAAAACGCCCGCTCATCGTACCGGTGAACGGGCTGTTTTGAAGGTCAGAAACTGCAAAGGGAAAGAAAAACGCTCCCGCGACTGCGCAAAGAAAAAACTCGTTCTGGCCACCGTGCTTGTCACTTCGAGAAAACCGCCTGCCGGGAAAAACCTTTCCAGCCTTTCAAAAGGCGGTTTTGATTCCCGGCGGCGGCCTTTTTAAAATCATCTCATAGGGGATTTCGCTTCCTGCGGGAAGCGACCAGGCGCTATCCGCCCTGGACCCGGACCGGGGTGCCCCCGGTGGCAGGGCGGGGCTGCGCCCCGCATCACTCCGCCAGATGCCCCAGCAGCTGCCCCTCCCCGGGCGCCAGCCCGTCGATCACCACCCGCTCCATCCTGCCCCGCAGGTCCTGTATCTCCGGTACCACCACCGGCGTGTAATTCGCCGTGTACCCCTCCTGCCCCCCAGGGCCCCCTTCCTCAAACAGCACCTCCTGGGTAGTCCCCGCCATGCCCTCCAGAAACTCCCGCCGCAGCACCTCCCCGGCGGCGATGAGTTCCGCCGCCCGGCGGCGCTTCTCCTCCGGCGGGAGCTGCCCCGCCATCCCCGCCGCCACCGTCCCTGGCCGGGGACTGTAAGGGAAAACATGGATCTTGGCAAATCCTACCTTCCGGGCAAAAGCAACGCTCTCCAGGAAATCCCCCTCCGTCTCCCCCGGGAAGCCCACCATCAGGTCGGTGGTGATGGCCGCCTGGGGGAACCTGCGCCGGATCTCCTCTACCGAGGAAAGGTAGTGGGCGGTGTCATACCGCCTCCCCATCCTCTTCAGGGTGGCGTCACACCCCGCCTGGAGGGAGAGGTGGAACTGGGGACACACCTTCCCCGCCGCCGCCATCCGGGAGAAATCTTCCGGCCCGATGACGTCCGGCTCCAGGCTGCCCAGCCGCACCCGCCGCAGGCCCGGCGTCGCCGCCGCCGCCTCGATGGCGTCGATGAGCCGCCCGCCCCACTCCCGGCCATAGGCGGAGAGGTTGATGCCCGCCAGCACCACCTCCTGGTAGCCGGACCGGGCCAGGGCCTCCAACTCGCTTTGCAGCGCCGCCATGGGCTTGGAGCGCACCGGGCCCCGGGCGGTGGGGATGATGCAGTAGGCGCAGAAGTTTTCGCACCCGTCCTCGATCTTTACAAAGGCCCGGGTGCGCCGGCCGAACTCCCGCACCGGGGCGATGGCCTCGAAGCCCTCCCCCGGCTGGTGGGGGCGGATATCCACCACCCGCTCCCCGGTGGAGAGGAACCGGTCCAGGGCGTCGGACAGCCCCCGGCGGTCCTTGCTGCCGGTGACCACGTCCGCCTCCTGGATGGCCGAGGCGGGTCCGGGGAAAGCCTGGGGGAAGCAGCCGGTGAGGCAGATGGCCGCCCCGGGGTGTTCCCGCCGCAGCCGCCGCAGCAGCTGCCGGGTCTTGCGGTCCCCTTCGGCGGTGACGGTGCAGGAGTTCACCACCACGGCGTCCCAGCCCCCCTGGTGGTCGAACTCCAGCACCTCCCATCCCTGGGCGGCGAACTGCTGGCGCAGGGCCTGGGTCTCGTACTGGTTCACCTTACAGCCGAAGGTATAAAAGGCGATCTTCATTCCGGCGCTCCTTACTTCGATAAAATGATGGCGGGGCGGATGCCGTCGAGGTCTTCGGTTTCCTGGGCCACCGCCTCGATGTAGCCGTCAAAATTGACGCTGCTGGTGTAGTCGGGCCGGGGATCGTCATCCTGGAGGTACCGGGGGTACCGGATACACCAGCAGCCCCGGAACTGGTCCGGCCCCTCCTCCTCCACGAACCAGATGCCCTTTTCCCGGGTGTAGGGGGTGGTGATGGCGCAGTCCTCCGGGGGGAAGCTGAAATAGCTGTCGCTGTCCTTCATGAGGTCCCAGCCCGGCCAGTCCTCCGGCGGGGCCAGCAGAAAGACCCGGTCGGTGGTCTCCCCGCCGGGGCTTTTCAAGCGGGCGGGGAGGAGCCGCCGCTGCTCCTCGGGGGTGAAGGCGGCGGGGAGAAACTCCTGGTCCAGCCATCGGCGGAGGGAGCAGTCTTTCCAGCAGACGCCGCCTCCCTCCCGGTGGTAGGGTTGGCAGTCCAAAATGACCCGGCTGAGGCAAAGGAGGGCGTTCTCCTCCTCCCGCAGCACCAGCCACTGGACAGGCTCCGGCTGGCTGCTGTTTTGGGGCCAGCGGCCCAGGGTGATGATGTTCATTTGGCGTCTCCTTTTGACCCCCGCCGGTGGGCGGTGATGATGGTGTGGCTCCTGGCGTTTACGGTGATGATACAATCAGCCGTGGTGGCGTACCAGTTCTTCCCTCGCCGGGAAATGGCCGTCTCCGGGTCAGAGATGGCGGCCCGGCACCAGGCCACCGGGTCGGTCCCCTCCCCCAGGGAGAGGTTGTCCCGGATGCGGCAGGCGCCCAGGGGGGTGGTTCGCAGCAGCGGGAGGGTTTTTAACAGGTGGGGGGTCTTTTCTGTGTTGTTTGGCATGGTGGTTGGCTTTCTCTCTTTTTTTCGTTATTATAGCATAGGCGGGGGGGATTGTCCACGTGGGCTTCCTTTTTGGGGCTGGGTCCTTTCCTGGCTTTTAGAATAACAGGTAAATGCACAGAAAGGACCCAGCCCCAAAAAGGAAAAGCCCGCCCACCGTACCGGTGAACAGGCTGTTTTAAAAGCCAGAAACCACAGAGGAAAAAACCTACATCAGCGGAGCAAACACCCGCAAAACGCTCCGTACCACCCGTGTCACCAGCCCCACCCCCCGGCACTCCTCCAGTGTCACCTCCTGGCTCACCGCCAGCGTCTGCATGAAGTCCTCCCGCATCTTCGGGATGCAGCTGCACCGGTACAGCCACGCCGCGCACTCGAAGTGCAGGTACAAACTCCGAAAGTCCAGGTTGATGGTCCCCACCACCCCGTACTCGTCGTCCACCGTGAAGGTCTTGGCGTGGATGAACCCCGGCGTGTACTCGTAGATGCGCACCCCCGCTTCGATCAGCACCTCGTAGTAGGCCCGTGTCACCGCGTGGACATACCATTTGTCCGCCACGTGGGGGGTAATGATCCGCACGTCCAGCCCCGACTTGGCCGCCGTGGCCAGCGCCGTGATCATCTCGCTGCTGATGATGAGGTAGGGGGTGGTGATGTAGACATACCGGTCCGCCTTGTTGATGAGGTTCAGGTACACCGTCTCCCCCACCGCCTCGTCGTCCAGGGGGCTGTCGGTGTAGGGCTGCACCACCCCGTCGCTGGCCACCGGCTCCCGCTGGTACCGCCGGGGGTGGTAGAGGGCGTAGTCATCCCGGGTCCCCCGGACGTAGTCCCACAGGGAAAGGAACATCAGGGTGAGGCTCCACACCGCGTCGCCACGCAGCAGCACCGCCGTGTCCTTCCAGTGGCCGTGCTTGGGGTAGGCGTTGATGTACTCGTCCGCCAGGTTGATGCCGCCGGTGAAGCCGGTGTGGCCGTCGATGACGCAGATCTTCCGATGGTCCCGGTTGTTCAGCCGGCTGGAGAGCACCGGCACGAAGGGGTTAAAGACGCAGCACCGGATGCCCTTCTCCTCCAGCACCCGCTTGTAGTGGGGCGGCAGCGTCATCATGCAGCCCAGGTCGTCGTACATCACCCGGACGTCCAGACCGGCCTTGGCTTTGCGCTCCAGCACCTCCAGGATGGGGTCCCACATCCTCCCCTCCTGGATGATGAAGTATTCCAAAAAGATATAGTGCTCCGCCTTCTCCAGTTCCTCCAGCATCCGGGCGAACTTGATCTCCCCCAGGGGAAGGTACTCCACCGAGGTGTTCTGGTAGGGGGGCGCGCCGGTGATCCGCCGGATGTACTCCGACTGGTTGTAGGCGTCGGCGCTCTCCTTTTTCAGGTCCACGTCCCGGGACAGGGATATCTGGTGGATGCCCTCAAAGTTTTTCCCCATCTCCATCAGCCTGCGCTGCTCCTTGCGGCTCACCTGGTTGCCGCCCAGCATCAGGTAGAAGATGCCGCCGAACACCGGCACCAGCAGGATGGGGATGATCCAGGCGATCTTGTAGGCGGGGTTGCTGCGGTTGTTGATGATGTACAGCACCGCCGCCACGCTGACGGTGATGCTGATGGCGTAGAAGTAGACGAAATACTCCTGGAACCGCAGCAGCATCACCAGCAGGATAGCCAGCTGGGCCAGGATGGCCAGCCCCACCAGCACCACCCGGTGGAACAGCAGCTGGAACAGCTTTTTGGTGATGGTCTCTCTCTTTTTTGGTTTTCCGTTCATCCTTCGACCTCCGGTCTTTCGCAACCGTCTGTTCAGCCCGTCCCGTGGTTGGTCCGGTCCTTGTCCCGGTGGGTGATGGCCACCGGCAGCCCCTGGGCCTGGAGGTGCTCCCCCATGGCCTGGGCAAAGGCCACCGAGCGGTGGCGCCCCCCGGTGCAGCCCATGGCGATGGTCAGCTGGCTCTTCCCCTCCCGCAGGTAAAGGGGGATGAGGAAGTCCACCAGTTCATAAAGGCGGCGGAGCAGTTCCTGGCTTTGGGGGGCGGCCATGACATAGTCCCGGACCGGGGCCTCCAGGCCGGTGTGGTCCCGGAGTTCCGGGACATAGAAGGGGTTGGGGAGGCACCGCACGTCGAACACCAGGTCCGCCTCCTTGGGCAGGCCGTTTTTGAAGCCGAAGGAGATGCTTTGCACCAGCATCCCTTGGGCGGGGCTTTCCAAGAAGGTCTGGACCACCCGCTCCCGCAGCTGGGCGGGGGTGGTAAGGCTGGTGTCGAAGTAGAAGTCGGCCTCCTGCCGGGCGGGGCGGAGCAGTTCCCGTTCCCGGCGGATGGCGTCCTCGATGGTGAGGGCGGTGCGCTCCAGCAGGGGGTGGCGGCGGCGTCCCTCCTTGTACCGGCGCAGAAGCGTCTCGTCGTCGGCGTCCAAAAAGAGGAGGCGGAAGGGGAAGCCGTCCTGGCGCAGCCGGTCCAGCGCCCCGGTGAAGTCGGCGAACATCTCTCCCCCCCGGGCGTCCACCACCACCGCCATCTTCTGGGCGCTCCCCTGGGAGGACTGGCCCAGCTGGGCGAACTTCTCCAGCATCAGCGGGGGCACGTTGTCCACGCAGAAATACCCCAGGTCCTCCAGGGCATTGATGACCCGGGACTTGCCGGCCCCGGACATTCCGGTGACGATGATGAGTTCCATGGTGATGATCTCCTCCTTACACACCTAGCTGTTCCTTCAAAAACCGCCGCCCGTCCTCCAGCCCCAGTTCCCGGCGCCAGCGGATGTGAGGGCGGGAAAAGTCCATGGTCCCGGCGCTGGGGGCGGGCTCCAGCGGCTGGGAGGGGTAGAGCTCCAGCAGCCGGGTCCCCGGCGGCAGCAGTCCCCGGTCCACCCGGTCCCGCCCGGTAAGGTAGACCACCAGGATCACATCCAGCCCCAGCCCGGCCAGGGGGGCCAACGGCACCTTATCGGCGTTGTTTTTGCCGCAGTAGGGGGGCGTTGCCCCGCCGTCGCAGTAGTGCTTGCCCTGGAACTCCACCGGGGGGAAGGCCACCGGCAGGGCGCTGGAGGCCGCCGCCAGTTCCACCACCTGGTCCAGGGGCCGCCCCTCCAGCCAAAAATACCGGGGCTCCTCCGCCTCCAGCTGGTAGGCGCAGACCGAGATCCGGGGCCGCCCCAGGGCCAGCTTCTCCGGGCTGGCCACCTGCCGGGCCAGCTGCCGCAGGGGGTCCAGGGGCAGCAGCCACTCCCCCTGGAGGTACCGCTCCAGGCCGCCGGCCTGGGTGGCCTGGAGGGCCAGCATCTCCATCCGGGCGGGGGTGACGCCGCCGCCCCCCATCGCCCCGAAGTCGCTCTCCTCCCACGCCTGCCGCCACAGCGCCGGGTCCCCGGTGGCAAAGAGCAGGGCGTTCATCGCCCCGATGGAGCAGCCGGAGATGGCCTCCACCCGGGGGCAGAGGCCCGCCTCCTCCATCGCCTGGAACACCCCGGCCTGGTAAGCCCCCTTGGCCCCGCCCCCGGAGAGCACCAATCCCATCCGCTTCACCTGTCCCGTCATACGCTGCCGCTCCTTTCGTTATCACAATGGTATGAAAACGCCCCCGGACTGCAACAGCCGGGGGCATTTGGTGGGCACCTTCAACTTGGTTCAGAGCCGGTCCGGCCCCCGGACAGCTGCCGGGAACGTTGGAACGGGTCCTTACAGGGCGCGCTGGACCTTGCCGGAACGCAAGCACCGGGTGCAGGCGTAGATGTGTCGGGGGGACCCGTCAACGATCGCCTTTACACGTCTTACGTTAGGCTTCCAGGTACGGTTGGATCTTCTGTGGGAGTGGGAGACCTGAATGCCAAAGGTCACGCCCTTGCCGCAGATGTCGCATTTTGCCATGTGTCTGCACCTCCTTTTTGAGCCGGGCGGCCTGGGAGGGCTGCCGGTAAAGTAACAGTAGTATTTTATCAGATAGACGGAGGAAAAGCAAGGGTTTTTTCTAAAATAGTTTTAGCGCGCGGCTTGTATTATTAAATGCGAAAGGACACGAACCCACCCGAAAGGGTGCGGAACGGTCCCGACGCATTTATTTTTTTATACCACAAAGGGCCGGAAAATACAAGGGAGGGCGCAAAAATGACACACGTTTCTTTTGAAGAGTACGAAGCCGCGAAAGCCGAAATCATCGGCGGCGTTCAGTACAAAGAGGATTCGACGCTGGAGGGGTCCACAATCCGCAAGACCTACACGACGGAGCGCGGGACGTTCTACGAAGTAAACGACGGCGGGCGCGTCGAGTTTTGGAGCGACAAGCACCCCGAAAGCCGGATTTACGACGAAAACGAGCGGGCAGAAGCCCCCGCCGCCCCCGTAACAACGGAGCGGGTCCCCGGTTACGGCGAATTGTTGTCGGACAAGATCAGGACCACGACGCAGGACTTTTCAAAGCTGAACGACTTTGAAAAATTCATTCTTGACCGCGGGTATCTGTACGACACGGAAGAGGAATTGAAAGCCGGGTATGATCGGTCATGGAAAGCCAGCCACGGAATCTTGGTGACGGCGGAAGAGTTCGACGCGGAGATTAAAAGCCGCGTGAAGTGGGACAAGGCGCTGGACACGGCGAAGCTGTACGAAACGCTTGTGCGGCTTGTTCAGGAAAAGAAGCTGACCCCCGGCGACGTTATGCAATATGCGGTCTATACATGGTGCTTGCGGAAGCCGGAAGCCGTCGTTGCCTATGAGGAAGCCCCCGGCAAATGGCTGGTCAATAATTGCGGAACGGAAATTTCGGAAGAGCGGGCGCGCGTCGAGGTTTGCGAAGAATGGGGCTTTGAAGCCAGCCGGGTGCGTATCATCGGAACCCCGTATTATGACGCGACCGATTGGCAGTTTATCCGCTTTGATTGCGCCCACATGACATGGCTTTGGACGAACGGCAACTTGTATCAGGTGTACGAATAAGGGGCAAGGGCGCGGCGGACAGCCGCCGCGCCCGCCCGGAAAGGTGGTAAACATGGGGTGCATTTTCAAGCCGGAACAGTTGTCATGGGAGGACATCGACGGCGGGCGCGGTGAACTGATTATAGAAGAAATTGAAGCGTTCGTAAGCGACTATTGCTATCAGGACGAACCCGCGGATTACGGCGACGACGGAGAACTTGCGAACGAACTTGTTTTCTTTTCGGAAGCATGGGAGAAATTGAACGGCTGGGATTCATACGGCAAGATTGCAGACACGTTCCAGACGGCGGCGGTTGGGGAAAATCCGGCTTGACGGTCAAGGCGAACGCCCTTTTCGGAATCAAGGCCGGGTCATCGTGGAAAGGCCGGGTTTACAGCGCGAAAACGCAAGAGTGTTACGACGGCGCAACCTTTACGACCGTGACGGCCCTTTTCAGGGCTTACGGAAGCTGGGCGGAGAGCGTCGCCGATCATTCGGCGTTGCTGACCGGGGCCGCGCGGTATAAAGCCGTCATCGGGGAGCGGGACTATAAAACCGCTTGCCGGGCGATCAAGGCCGCGGGATATGCCACGGACCCGCAATACGCGGACAAGCTGATTCAGATTATCGAATCTTACGGCCTGACCGCATACGACGGCGCAGGAAGCGCCACACAGCCCGCAGGACGGCCCGAAACGTCCGGCGGGAAGAATGACACCGCCGGGGGCAAAACCCCGGCAGACGCGAAAGGAGGGGGCAAAATGAAAGCTTCCGAATTTATCAAGAAACTGCAAGACATCGTGGACAATTATAAAACCCTGTACGTCATGGGGTGCTTTGGCGCGCCGCTGACCGGGGGCAACGTGTCCCGGTATTGCACGAATCACAGCTACAACAAACAAGCGGCACGAACGGCAATGATTCGGGCCGCGGCGAATCAGAACCCGCCCGTTTACGGGTTCGATTGCGTGTGCCTGATTAAAGGCGTGCTTTGGGGCTGGAACGGCAACGCGTCCAAAACCTACGGCGGCGCGGGCTATGCCGTCAACGGCGTTCCCGACATCGGAGCCGATACCATGATTACGAAGTGTTCGGGGCTATCGACCGACTTTTCAAAGATCGTCCCCGGCGAAGCGGTGTGGCTGAAAGGTCATATCGGCGTTTACATCGGCGGCGGAAAGGTCATCGAATGCACCCCGGCTTTCAAGAATTGCGTACAGGTGACGGCGTGCTTGAACATCGGCGCTATTTCCGGCATGAACGGGCGCAAATGGACCAAACACGGGAAATTGCCCTATATCACCTATGACACCACGGAAAGCCCCCAGCAGGGCGCACAGGGCGGCACAGGAACGCCGAAACCGTCCGGGGGGTTCCCTGATACGTCCGGCACGCTTGCGTTCTCCGTGGGCGACGTGGTGCGCTTTACGGGCAATCGTCACTATACGAACGCGAATGCGTCCAGCGGCCCGGCGTGCAAGCCCGGAACGGCAAAGGTGACGGCGATTGCAAAGGGAACAAAGCACCCTTACCACCTTATCAAGCAGAGCGGCGGCGGGTCCACCGTTTACGGCTGGGTTGACACGGCGGACGTGCAAGCGGTTTCCGGCGGCGGGAGCGCCCCGGCCCCGAAAATGCGCGTCGGCGCACGGGTGAAGTATTCCGGCCCCCTGTACCGGGACAGCAACGGCAACGGGCGGGGAAAGACCGTGAACGGAACGTACACGGTCAAATATTACTATCCGGGCCGCAAGTGCGGCGTACACGTGGACGGGCTGGGCTGGGTTCCTGAATCCGCCTGTACCGTCATCGGTTAAAAGAAAGGGGAAGAAACATGAACATTCTTGAATTTCTGCTTGCGAATTGGGACAGCGTGCTGGTTGTCCTTGTGTTCCTTGCGCTGATTGTCGTTCTTATCCGGCGCGGTGAAACAAAGGTGCTGAAAAACATTCTTTTCAGCCTTGTAACACAGGCCGAAAAGCAATTCGGCGGCGGCACGGGTTCTTTGAAGTTCGCCGCCGTTTCCGACTGGATTTATCAGAGAATCCCGGCGGTGCTGAAACTGTTTTTCACCGCGAAAGACATTGAAAAGATGATCGAGAGCGTGCTGGCGGAAGCAAAACAGGCGTGGGGCGCGAACGAAAACTTGAAAGGCTACATCGAAACGCCCGCCATCATGGAAAATCTGCTGGCAATCGGGATTGACCCGACCGTTGTTGAAACAGAGGGCGACCCGGAAAACAACAATTAAACGCGTCCGATTCGGACAGAACAAAGCCCGTCGGGGAATGACCCCGGCGGGCTTTTTGTGTTGGCGCATTTCGGCAGCAGTTCGCTATTCTGACACGGCCTTAAAGAAAACCTTGTTCCCGCGGCGGTAGACCTTGCCGGGGGTGACATAATCGAAAAATTCAGGCTTGCCCGTCATACGGTTAGGTTCAACCTTGATTTCGTGATGGTAGAAATGATACTTCCAGCCGCGTTCCCCGCACACTTTGTCGCCGTTTTTCATTTCGAGCCACATATAATACAGGTCAACGACGGAAAGCACGAAAGTTTCGTCAATGTCGTCGTCGTATTCCTGATACGGAGCGATGGAGAAATAACGATCAGTTGAAACGGTTTTTTCAACGAACCGCCCATTCTCACGGGTATGAAGCTTTATCGTGTGTTCCATGATTACTTCCCCTTTCTTTTGTAGGGGCGGGCGGCGGTTTGCACCGCCCACCTATATGTTACGCGCTGACCGTGGAAACGTCAAGTGCGTTGTCCCGGCCTGTCTGTCTATTATTATATACTAACGTTAGTATAAAGTCAAGGGGGAAAACGAAAATAAATAAAAAAATTTGCGCCGCCGGGAGGTTTGGCGGCACGGCGCGCCATACGGCGATAAAATTTTATACTTGCGTTAGTATTTGCGGCGTGCTATAATGGACGCAGAAAGGGGGAGCAGGAAGATGGCTGGAAAGTTTGAAACGCCCCGCGGACAGGCCGCAACGGACGCGAAACGAAAGTACAATGAAAAAAGCTATGATCGGCTTTATCCTATGGTACACAAAGGCAAGAAAGAAACCTATGTTGCCGCGGCGAAAGCGGCGGGAATGTCATTGAATGAGTGGATAGAAACGACGCTTGACCGGGCGGCAGGGGCCGCGCCGGAAAGCAGGGCATAAAAGAACGGCGGGCGCAATGCCCGCCGTTTTGCTATTTGTGGGAATTATTCGGCCTGTTCGTATGTGTAAGCACCGTCCGCGCCCTGCTTGATGAATCCGGCGGTATTAGCAACGCGCCCGTCGCCGTCGAGGGTCCCATAAACGGGAACCGTCACGTCGGAGCCGTCAAAAACAATCCCGGTCCCGTCGTCACATTTGATAGTAAAATAGTTGTACCCGCTATCTTTCACGACGCTTTCGGCAAATTCCGCGAAGTTCTCCGCGGTGAGGTCCGAAAGTTGGGACTTTAGAACGCTGATATATGCGCGCTGACCGATCACGTCACCGGACCCGCTTTTCACGTCCTCCGTTTTCACGTCGCAATCAAGCAGAAAGTTATATTGCTTGTATTCCGGGTAAAGAACGTCTTTCCCGTCGCCGATTTCCGCAACCGTGCCGTCGTCGTTCATGGTGACTTCAAGGGAGTTTGTACCCCAGCGGACTTTATAGGCCCCGTCACTTTCGGAAACGGTATTGATCTTCCCATCAAGGCCGCAGGACACAAGCGCAATGAAAACTTCATCGGCCTGTTCGGGGGTGATCTGCATTTCAGCCCGAATCGCGTTCATAGAATCCGGGTAAAAGTCATATTGCGCCGTCAATTCCTCCGATTTTGGCGTGTCGAGGTCAACCAGCACGTCACCGCAACCCGCAAGGGAGAGGGACAGGACCGCCGCAAGCGCAAGAGCAACAATTTTTTTCATGTGGAATCCTCCATTCCGCCGCCCGGCCCGCCGGGGGCTTGTGTTTTTTTGAGGGCCGGACCGCCTGAAAACGCTGGCGTTCTGACCTTTAACACAATTATGAACGGTTGGCGTGTTAAAGTCAAGAATGAAGCTGAACTTTAACACAGGGCGGAGGAATCAACGTGAAAATATACGACTATAAAGGCCGGAAAAATCTATGCGGAAACCGGGTGAAAGAAGCACGCGCCCGGAAGAATATTACGCAAGCCGACCTTGCCGCAAGATTACAGGTGGCGGGCGTGACAATGGAGCGGGACAGCGTATCAAGAATCGAAATCGGAACCCGGTTCGTCACCGATTACGAACTTGCCGTTCTTGCAAAGGTGCTGGGCGTGTCTATGGAATGGCTGACCGAACAGGAAGAATAAAACTTTATACTTGCGTTAGTATAGCAAAGCCGTTATAATATCATTGCGGGAACCCCGCGGGAGAATAACGGTTAAAGCCCGCCCAGACCTTACGGAACGGGCGGGCTTATTTACTAACGGAGGTTATAACATGGGACACAAGTTCAGTCATCTTCAAAAGCGCGACCGCTATAAAATCGAAGCATTGTTGAATACAGGGCATAAGCCGCAGGAAATCGCGGACGAAATACACGTACACGTAAGCACGATATACCGGGAGATACAGCGCGCCCGCATGGTACAGCTTACGACCGATCTTGAAGAGGTTGACAAATACAACCCCGACGAAGCCGAAAAGCGATACCGGGAAAACCTTTCGGCAAAGGGTCCGGCGCTGAAAATCGGGAAAGACTTTGAACTTGTGGAGTATCTCGAAGCCAAAATGCTGGACAAAGACAACCCGCGTTCGCCCGCCGCCGCTCTTGCTGACATAAAGCTGGAGGGCCGGACGTTCAAAACGTCGATATGTGTAAGCACCTTATACAGCTACATAGAAAAGGGCGTTTTCCTGACCTTGACGAATGCGGACTTGCCGGAAAAGCCGAAACGGAAGCGGAAATATAGAAAGGTGCGGGAAGCGAAGAGCGCCGCGGCAGGGGACAGCATAGACCGCCGCCCGTCGGAAGTAGACGACCGAAACACGTTCGGGCATTGGGAGGGCGACACCGTTTACAGCAAAAAAGACGGGTCAAAAGCCCTGCTTGTGCTGACAGAGCGATTGACCCGCCGGGAAATTATCATGCGGATAAAGGACAGGACCGCGGAAAGCGTGATTAAGGCCATTGACCGTATAGAACGGAAATTCGGGGCCGACCTGTTCGCAAAGCTATTTCGGACGATCACGTTTGACAACGGAAAAGAGTTTTCAGACGTGGAGCGGCTGGAACGGTCCGCCTTGCGTAAGGGAAAGAAGCGGACAAAGGTTTATTTTTGCCACCCGTATTCATCTTTTGAACGCGGTTCTAATGAGTGCCAAAACAAAATGATTCGGCGGCGCTTCCCAAAAGGAACGGATTTCGGCAAGGTATCAGACGCGGAGGTGGCGAAAGCGGAAGCGTGGGTGAACAACTACCCGCGGGAAATTTTAGGCTGGCAGACCTCCGAAATCTTGTTTCAAGCCTACCTTGCCGCCCTTGTCACCGCCCCGAAATAAAATTTTTTATATTTTTTTCGCATTTACTCTTGACATTTGCGAAAATAGTTTTAGCGGAAGGCTCAGTCCTCCACAATGATCTGGAAATCGCCCTTGTAGCTGCGGTATTTGGAGCGGTAGGGGGTGAAGATGTACTTGAAGGTATCGGTCTCGGTGACCTTCTTGCCGGGGTTGGTCCACTTGGCCTCCCCGTAGACCCGCTTGCCGTCCTCGTCGTAGAACTTCAGCCGGTTGTTGAGCCGCTCCAGGTAGGTGGAGAGACGGCGGTTATCGCTGCTGGTGACGATGGGCTCCAGGTCCTCATCCTCCAGATAGATCTCTTCCTTGTAGTCATCATCGTCGTCCACCACGATGCGCACCGTGCCGGTGGCCTCGCCGTAGCTGCTGTCATCGGGGGTGAAGCAGAAGCGGTACCGCCGGGTCTCCTTCACCTTGGTGCTTTCCCGGTCCTCCCACTCCACGGTGCCGTAGAGCCGGCGGCCGCCCCGGTTGTAGGCCTGGACGCTGGCGTCCAGATCATCCCAAAGGTCCCCCAGGGTGTCGCCGTAGATGGCGTAGATGGTGGAACTTTTCAGTTCCACCCGGGAGTTGGAGGAACTGGTGCTGCTGCCGGAGGAAGAACTGGAGTCGCTGGACCAGCTGCTGCCGCTGCCGTAGGTGGAATCCTCGCTGCTGCGGGTGGTGGTGCCGTCCACCACCGATCCCTCGTTGGCGTAGAACCGGGCGCCGGAGTTATTGAAGTAGACATCGCTGACGGTAGAGCCTTTAGCCGCCACCAGGGTGGCGGAGGCGTCCACCGAGCCGCTGTTCACCTTGCCCCAGATGGAAACCTTCACCGGGGCGTCCACCTCCAGCTTGGTCACGGTGGCGGTGTTGCCGATGACCACCGGCCGGTCCAGGGAGCTGTCCAGGGTCAGGGTGCCGATGCTGCCGTAGAAGTTGACGATCTGCTGGCTGCCCAGGGTGACCCCCACGTACTTGTTGTTGGCGTCATAGAAGCAGACCATCAGGTTGCCGTCGGTGCCGGTGGCGACGGTGGCGTTGTTGCTGTTGGTGCGGAAGGTGTTGGTGACATAGCCCCCCTTCAAGATGGAAAGCTGTCCGTTGCTGACCGAGACGGTGTAGGTAGAGACGGCGTCGGCCCAGGCGGTGACCGCCCCTCCAAAGGCGAAACAGACCGCCAGCGCCAGCCCCATGATCCGCCGCCCAAGGCGGAAGGACCTGTTGTTTTTCATGTTCCAGTCACTCCTTTCTCGGCCCCGCGGGTGGCGGGGTCCTATCCATAAAAACGATACAGCCCGGCAAAATATTTCAGCGCACCCCTACCGGGCTTAAAAACCGTCGTTCTGCCCAAAGGCGGGGGGCGGACGGTGGGATGTCTTGATACTATTATAGCGGGTGGCGGGGGAGGAATCAAGGGGAGGGGGGCCGGGAGGATAAGGAAAGAACCTGCGAAGGCCCCCCCGCAGCCCCTCTACGGCATATCCGCCGTCTGCGGCAACTCCAAATGGCTGAAAAACTCCTGCAAATGCCCCGCGTACGCCATGTATGTATCAAAGTGCGCCGCCTCGTCGGTATAGTGAAGATACGTCTGGTATCGGTACGGCGTCCCGTCGCTGTGATAGATGGGCTTCCAATAAAGATGATCCGTCGTCTCGTGGAACCGGGACGCCGGGATGACGCTCCACCCCAGCCCCACCTTCACCAGCTTCACAGCGTCCCGGGAGGTCCCCGCCACGCTGATGGGGGAGGCCGGCGGCGGGGTGGGGAAGTGGCTGTTCACCCATTCGTCGATCAGCTGGATGGCGGTGGTCCCCGGCAGGTTCCGCAGCAGCGGGCGGGTCATCATCATCTCCTCGGTGATGGGCTCCGGGGAGATGATCACCAGCGGCTCCTCAAATATCTGGATGGTGTGTCCCCCCTCCGGCCGCTTGCCGCGGATGGTGCACATCAGCAGTTCCCCCGTCTGCACCAGCCGCTGCAGCTCCGGGGTGTGGGCGATGTGGACGAACACCTTGATGTTGGGGTACTTGGTGTTGAAGTCCTTCAGCTGGCTGGCCAGGAAGTATTCAAACATCGGCTCGGTGGTGCCCAGCCGGATGGAACCGGAGAGGGCGGAGCCCATGTGGCACACGGCGTGGTGGATCTCGTCGTCGTACTGGATCATCAGGTTGGCGAAGGAGTAGAGCCGCTGCCCGGCGCTGGTCATCTCCACCCCCCGGTTGCTGCGGACGAAGAGGCTCTGCCCGAATTCGTTCTCCATCCGGGTCAGCCGGTAGGAGATGGCGGGCTGGGAGATGAACAGCCGCTCCGCCGCCTTCACCATGCTTTTTTCCTGCTGCAATATCTTCAGTAGCTTCCAGTCGGTCTGGTCCACGTCAGGACCCCTCCTTTCTCTTCGCCGGGGAATATATAAAATCTGTTTATATCTTATACAGTAATTATATTCTTCCCAACAGGGAAGGTCAAGGCTAAAATAAGGGTAGACCTTAAAAAATGTTTACAATTTTTTGTTTCCCGGAGTACTAGAATCATACATTCTGGATAATGAAACGGCATGGCGTTCCGCTATCTCGGCGGGCCATGGCCGGCGGCGGTGTTTCTGCGGCAAAAAATGTCTTTTGCGGGACACCCCCTGTAATATGGAAGGGAGCGGGCAGGATGGAGAAAAAAACGCAGGTCTGCGTTCTGGCGGCCGCCGGGATGCTGGGTTCCTCCTTTGACGAGGAGGGCTTCCGACGGGCGCTGGAGCAGCAGCCCGATGTCATCGGCTGCGATTCCGGCACCTCCGATTCCGGCCCCTACTACCCCGGGTCGGGGCAGCCCCGGATGAACCGGAAGGCCGCCAAGCGGGACCTGGAGTTGATGATCACCGAGGGGGTAAAGCGCGGCATTCCGGTGCTGGTGGGTTCCGCCGGCACCTCCGGGGCCGACCCGGCGGTGGACTGGATGGTGGACATCGTCCGGGAGATCGCCCGGGAACAGCAGCTGCACTTTAAGCTGGCCGAGGTCAAGACCGAACTGACCCGGGAACAGCTGGCTACATACATGAAGGCCGGGAAGCTGCACCCCCTGGAGGGGGCCCCGGCCTTTGAGGAGAAGGACCTGGAGAGCCTTTCCCGCTGCGTATCGGTGGCGGGGGCGGAGCCCTTTGTCCGGGCCCTGGAGGAGGGCGCCCAGGTGATCATCTGCGGCCGCTGCACCGACACCTCCATCTACGCGGCGGTGCCCATCCGGCACGGGCTGGACAACGCCTTTGCCTGGCACGCCGGCAAGGTGCTGGAGTGCGGCACCCTGGCCACCGTCTTTGAGAAGCGCCACGGCAGCATGCTGGCCTGGGTCCGGGAGGACAGCACCTCCCTGGAGCCCGGCGACCCGGATATGGCGGTCTCCCCTGTCTCCGCCGCCGCCCACACCCTTTACGAGAACGCCGACCCCTTCCTCCTGGTGGAGCCGGGGCGGGTCCTCCACCTGGAGGAGACCGCCTACCAGCAGGAGACCGGCCGCCGGGTGAAGATCACCGGCAGCCGGATGGAGCGGGCCCCCTACACCCTGAAGCTGGAGGGGGTGCGGTTCGACGGCTACCGCCGGGTGGCGGTGGGCGGGGTCAGCGACCCCCTCATCCTCCGGCAGTTCGACAGCTGGCTCCAGAACTGCGTCCGGGACGCCCGGGCCAAGATCCAGCGGGGGATGGGCATCCCCCCGGAGGAGTACAAGCTGCGGTGCGTCGTCTACGGCAACCCCAACGACCCGGACACCCAGACGGTGGGGGTGGTGGCGGACATCGTGGCAAAGAGCGAGAAGGACGCCGACGGCATCATCAGCAACGTTTGGCACACCATGCTCCACGTCCCCATCCGGGACTGGGAGGGTGCCCAGAGCCAGATGGCCTTCCCCTTCTCCCCGCCCACGTTGATGACCCAGAACGGCGGGGCCACCTACAGCTTCTGCCTCAACCATATCATTGACGTGCAGGACCCCTTGGAGACCTGCCGCATCCGCTACTACGATCTGTAAGGGAGGGGACGGGACATGAAGCTGTACCAGAAGGCAAAACTGATCCGCTCCAAAAACGCCGGGCCGTTTATGATGACTCTGGATATCATCTTCCCCGACCGGCAGAGTTATGAGGAGGCCGCCGCCTCCCCGGCCCTGAGCCGGGAGAATGTGGCAGACCTCTACGGCGTCCCGGTGGAGGAGATGAAACGGTATCTCATCCCCCTGGCGGGGGCCATCAAGTTCTCCTGCCCCCGCAGGCACCCCTCCGGGGACTTCCTGGACACCGACCTGTACGGCGCCCAGCAGCACCGCCCCCTGATCCAGCTGGAACTGTGACGGGGACCACCTGTTTTGGTGAGAGTTGGCAACTCCCCTTTTCCGGGAGCGCCAAGTCGAAATAAAGAGAGTGAGGTATTCCAAATGAAACGAGTTCTGAGGACCCTTTCCCTGGCCATGGCGCTGTTTATGGTGCTGGCCATGACCGCCTGCGGCGGCAACAATGGCGGCAGCAGCCAGCCCGCCAACAACGGCGGCAACGGCGGCGGCGACACCCCCGCCGCCTGGCAGTTCAAAAACCGCATCGAAATCATGATCCCCGCTGGCGAGGGCGGCGGCCTGGACACCACCCTGCGCAAGTTCTCCACCTACCTGGAGAAGGAACTGGGCACCTCCATCACCATCACCAACCGTTCCGGCGGTTCCGGCGTCACCGGCTTCACCTGGAGCCACAACTCCACCAATGACGGCTACGCCTACCAGTTCACCGCCCCCTCCGCCATCATCGCCGCCGCCCAGGGCAACTTCGACTTTGACCTGATGAGCGAACTGATCCCCGTCTCCGGCCTGGTCATGGCCGAGGGCATGCTGTTCGCCAACCCCAAGGTCCCCTTCAAGACCGCCCAGGAGATGATCGACTACGCCAAGGCCAACCCCGAGAAGATCAGCGTGGCCGTCGACACCCCCAACGGCATCTCCGGCGCCATCGTCACCGAGTTTGAGCAGGCCGCCGGCATCAAGTTCAAGTGGGTCACCTCCGAATCCGGTGAGGACACCATCTCGGTCATCGCCGGCGACATCGACATGACCGTCAACACCTGGTCCGACACCGGCGCCTATGTGGAATCCGGCGACCTGATCCCCATCATCGTCATGGCCGACCAGCGCAACCCCCTGTACCCCGACGTCCCCTGCACCAAGGAACTGGGCTATGAGTCCACCCTGGGCTACTACCGCGTCTTTACCGCCCTCCAGGGCACCCCCCAGGAGGCCGTGGACGCCTTCGCCGCCGCTGTCCACAAGGTGGCCACCGAGAACACCGAGTGGCACGAGTGGCTGTCCGCCAACGGCATGACCAACGACTACCTGTGGGATGCCGCCACCCTGAAGGAGACCATCCAGAACACCTACGACACCGCCAAGGAACTGAACTCCTAAACATCCCACCCTGCTAGGGGCAGGTCTCCCCCCGGCGGAGTACCCGATATTCCGCCGGGGGGATCTTTTAAGAAAGGGGAAACAAGTATGGGCGAACTTATTTTTAACGGCTTTTTGCTCATCTTCTTCGCTGCGATGCTCGTCTACTCCGGCCAGATCGAGATATGGAACGGCCACGTTTGGGCCCGGTACTGGCCGATGATCATCCTGGCTGTCGGTGTCCTTCTGTTTGCCATCAAGACCTGGGGCGTGTTCCGCAAGCTGCCCAAGGAGGAACTGAAGTTCGACATCAAGATCTTCGGCTTCAAGGAGCGCAACATCCAGATGCTGCTGGTCTCCTTTGCCTGGCTCATCTTTTACGCGCTCATCCTGCCCAAGGCCGGCTTTATCATTTCCACCTTCATTTTCTGCGTCGGGATGCAGCTGCTGCTGCGGGGCAAGCTGGGCTGGCAGGTCTTTGCTGTCGCCTTTGCCATCACCGCCGCCATCTATGTGGTTTTTGTCTGGGGCCTGGGGACCAGCGTGCCCCGTGGCGTCGGACCCCTCTACGACTTCGGCCGCTGGCTGGAGTACCTGTGGAGTTAAGGACTTGTCGATAACATAGAAGAAAGGAACGTGGATCTATGGAACTGATCCTTACCGGCCTCAAGGTCGTCTGCACCCCCGGCACGCTGTTGTGGATCGTCCTGGGCGTCGTGCTTGGCGTCATCTTTGGCGCCCTGCCCGGCGTCAGCGCCACCATGGCCATCGTGCTGTGCATCAGCTTTACCTACACCATGAGCCCCGTTATGGGCATCGCCTTCCTTAGCGCCGTTTACTGCGCCGCCATCACCGGCGGCAGCATCACCGCCATTTTGTTCAAGATCCCCGGCACCCCCTCCAGCGCCGCCACCGTGTTGGACGGCTACCCCATGGTGGAACGGGGGGAGGCGGGCAAGGCCCTTACCGTGGCCCTGGTGAGTTCCGGCCTGGGCGGCCTTGCCAGCTGCATCATCATGTTCGCCCTCACCCAGCCGCTGATGCAGCTGGCCCTGAAGTTCAGCTCCGCCGAGCAGTTCGCCGTCTGCTGCCTGGGCCTTGCGATGCTGGTCTTTTTGGATGAGGACCACAAGCTGAACACCTTTGCCTCCGCCATCGTGGGCCTGTGGTTCGGCACCATCGGCCTGGACTGGTTCTCCTCGGTCCCCCGGTTCACCTTCGGCAGTTCCAAGCTGCTGGACGGCATCGAGGCCCTGCCCTTCATGCTGGGCGTCTTTGCCGCCGTGGAGATCTTTAAGGAGATCAGGAAGCCCGCCGACCGCAGCGCCTACAGCAAGGACAACCAGGCCAAGGTGGATAAGCTGGCCAGCTTCAAGGAACTGTGGGAACTGAAGTGGACCGCCCTGCGCTCCGGCATCCTGGGCACCTTTGTGGGCATCATGCCCGGCGCCGGCGCCACCATCGCCGCCTGGCTCTCCTACACGGTGGAAAGCAAGATGAGCAAGCACCCGGAGCTGCTGGGCCACGGCGACCCCCACGGCATCTGCGCTTCCGAGACCGCCAACAACGCCGCCACCGGCGGCGCCATGGTGCCGCTGCTGGCCATGGGTATCCCGGGCAGCAACGCCGCCGCCATGATGATGACCGCCCTGGCCATCCAGGGGGTGCAGATGGGCCCCATGCTGCTGAAGGCGCAGCCGGAGTACCTCTCCGCCACCTTCACCGCCATGATCATCGCCAACATCTCCATGATCTTCATCTCCTTCGGCGTCGCCAAGGTGTTCGCCCAGATCCTCAAGGTCCCCTACCACATCCTGGGCACCTTCATCATGATGCTGGCGCTGGTGGGCTGCTACGCCTACCAGGGGAACATGATGGATATCTACATCATGATCTTTGGCGGCATCTTCGGCTACTTCTTCAAGAAGTACAAGTTCGACACCTCCGCCCTGATCCTGGCCCTGGTCCTTGGACCGATGCTGGAAAAGAACTTCCGCCGGGGCATGGAGATCGCCGGCAACGATCCGGTGGCCTTCTTTGGCCGCCCCATCACCCTGTGCATCATGCTCATCTTTGTGGCCATGTTCGTCTGGGGCTTCATCCAGGGGGCCAAGAAAAAGAAAAAGGCACAGTAACACCCAGTGACCCGCAGATACCGCCCCGGGCCGGCCGCCGGCCAGTCCGGGGCTTTTCTGAAACCAACTACAGGAGGGATGATCGACTTGAAAGTAAACGAAGCGGCCGTCGCCGGTACACTGGAATCCAGCGACGTGATGGTGACGGTGGAGCCCGGGGAGGGCATCCAGCTGTCCATCGACAGCAGCGTCATCAACCAATACGGCCGGGCCATCCGGGCCACCGTGCTGGAGACCCTGGACCGGCTGGAGGTCACCGACGCCAAGGTCACCGTGGTGGACCACGGCGCCCTTGACTGCACCATCAAGGCCCGGGTGGAGTGCGCCGTGTTCCGGGCCGAGGGCGTCAGCGAGAAAAATATCCCCTGGGGAGGTGCTGTGCGATGAGAAAGCCGGAAAAGAACCGCCTGAGAAGGACCATGATGTTCATGAGCGCCCAGAAGCCGGCCCTGGTGAAGGACGCCTACATCTTCGGGGCGGACAGCGTCATCCTGGACCTGGAGGACGCCGTGGCGGAAAACCAGAAGGACGCCGCCCGGTTCTCCCTTTACCACACCCTGAAAAGCGTCGATTACGGCAGCACCGAACGGGTGGTGCGCATCAACGCCCTGGACACCCCCCACTGGGCGGAGGACGTGCGGGTCTGCGTGGCCGGCGGGGCGGACGCCATCCGCATCGCCAAGTGTGAATCGGCCAAGGACGTCCAGGTCATCGACGAGGCGGTGACCGCCGCCGAAAAGGAGTTCGGCGTCCCGGAGGGGACCACCCTGCTCATGGCCGCCCTGGAAAGCCCCATGGGCATCATCAACGCCCTGGAGATCTGCAAGGCGTCCCCCCGGATGTTCGGCATCGCCCTTTCCGGCGGGGACTACCGCCGCTGCCTCCACACCAAGTATTACCCCAGCGGCAGCGAGATGCTGGCCGCCCGGGGACAGATGATCATCGCCGCCCGGGCCGCCGGGGTGCAGTGCTTCGACACCGTCTTTACCAACTTCAACGACATGGAGGGCTTCCGGGCCGAGACCCAACTCATCAAGGAGATGGGCTTTGACGGCAAGTCCATCGTCACCCCCAAGCAGCTGGCCATCGCCCACGAGATATTCGCCCCCACCGCCAAGGAGATCGCCGAGGCGGAGCGGGTGGTGTTCGCCATCCGGGAGAACGCCAAGAAGGGGGTCGGCATCTTCCTGGTGGACGGCAAGATGCTGGATATCGCCTTTGTGGAGGGGGCCGAGCGGACGCTGTCCCTGGCCAAGGCCACAGGTCTGTATAAGGGGGATTTAGTATGAGAAACGCAGTTGGCAGAGAGATCCCCGATGAACTGCTCACCGGGGGCAGAGAGGTATTCCAGGGCAACGCCTACCGGGACGGCTACACCTACACCAAGGTAGGCCCCACCGTCCGGGCCAGCGTCATGTCCAAGGAGACCAAGGTGGTGGCGGACATCCGGGCCGCTATCGAAGCCTGCGGCATGAAGGACGGGATGACCATCTCCTTCCACCACCACTTCCGGGACGGTGACTACATCGTCAACCAGGTGATGCAGGTCATCCGGGAACTGGGGCTCCGGGACATCACGGTGGCGGCCTCCTCCCTGGGGTCGGCCAATGACGTGCTGGCCCAGTGCATCGAGGAGGGCATCGTCACCGGCATCCAGACCAGCGGCATCCGGGGCAGGATCGGCGAGGCGGTATCCACCGGCAAGCTGAAGACCCCGGCCATCCTGCGGACCCACGGCGGCCGTGTCCGGGCCATCGAGTGCGGGGAGGTCCACATCGACGTGGCCTTTATCGGCGCCTCCAGCAGCGACGAGTTCGGCAACGCCAGCGGCAAGAACGGCAAGGCCAACTGCGGCTGCCTTTCCTACTCCGATATCGACGCCAGGTACGCCGACAAGGTGGTGGTCATCACCGACACCCTGGTCCCCTTCCCCAACAAGCCCGCCAGCATCAGCTGCATCGACGTGGACTACGTGGTGGTGGTGGACGAGATCGGCAACCCCAAGAAGATCGCCAGCGCCGCCGCCCGGATCACCGACAACCCCCGGGACCTGAAGATCGCCGAAAAGTGCGCCGAGATCATGCGGGCCACCCCCTACTTTAAGGACGGCTTCTCCTTCCAGACCGGGGTGGGCGGCCCCTCCATCGCCACCACCCTCTTCCTCAAAAAGTACATGGAGGAGGACGGCATCAAAATGGGGTGGATCGTGGGGGGCATCTCCACCCCCATGGTGGAACTGCTGAAGGAGGGTCTCATCGGCCAGCTGGCCGACACCCAGGACTTCGACATGGGGGCCATCGAATCGCTGAACGTCACCCCCGGCCACTACGAGGTGACCACCTCCGAGTACGCCAACCCCATGAACAAGAGCGCCTACGTGGATAAGCTGGACTTTGTGGTGCTGGCCGCCCTGGAGGTGGACGTGGACTTCAACGTCAACGTCATCACCGGCTCCGACGGCATCCTCCGGGGGGCCCCCGGCGGTCACCCCGACACCGCCAACGGCGCCAAGTGCACCATCATCGTGGCCCCCCTGGTCCGGGGCCGCATCCCCACCGTCTGCGACAAGGTGGTGACCATCTCCACCCCCGGGGAATCCATCGACATCCTGGTCACCGAGTACGGCGTGGCGGTGAACCCCAAGCGGGCCGACCTCATCGCCGCCCTGGACGAGGCCGGGGTGGAGCATGTCACCATCCAGCAGCTGCGGGACAAAGCCTACTCCATGGTAGGGGTCCCCGACCCGGTGCAGTTCAAGGACCGGGTGGTGGCCATCATGGAGGCCCGGGACGGCACCATCCTGGACGTGGTTCGGGAGATCAAGCCCTACAGCTACGACGGCTGACCCGTATAACAGCAAAAGAACAGACCGTGTCCACCCGGGCACGGTCTGTTTTTTTGTTGTCTTGTCAGGCGGTCTGCAGCCCGATCTTGCCGTCCTCCCCTACCACCGCCATCATCAGGGCGGGGGTCTGGCCGGAGGCCAGCATGACGCAGATGGGGTCCTCCACCCGCTGGCGGATCAGCTTGCGGATATCCCGGGCGCCGCTCTTGTGGCCGAAGGCCTCCTTGGCGATCTGCTCCAGCGCCTCCGGCTGGCAGTCGAAGCGGATGCCCTTTTCCAGCAGGGCGGGCTTCAACTCCTCGATCATCAGCCGGGCGATGCCCTGGAAGTCCTCCTGGGACAGGGGGCGGAAGACGATGACCTCGTCCACCCGGGCCAGGAACTCCGGCCGCAGGAAGTCGGCCAGGGCCTTCTCCGCCTTCTCCCGGGCCATCTGGACCCCGGATTTGGTGAAGCCCAGGGAGCCTTCCCGTATCTGGCTGCCGGCGTTGGAGGTCATGACGATGATGGTGTTCTCAAAGGACACCACACGGCCCTGGGCGTCGGTGATCTTGCCCTCGTCCAGAATTTGCAGCAGGATGTTCAGCACGTCGGGGTGGGCCTTTTCGATCTCGTCCAGCAGCACGATGGAGTAGGGGCGGCGGCGGACCTTCTCGGTCAGCTGCCCCGCCTCGTCGTACCCCACGTAGCCGGGGGGGGACCCGATGATGCGGCTGACGCTGTGCTTCTCCATAAACTCCGACATATCCAGCCGGATCAGCGGCTCCACGTTGTCGAACAGTTCCTGGCTCAGCACCTTCACCAGTTCCGTCTTGCCCACCCCGGTGGGGCCCACAAAGATGAAGGAGGCGGGGCGCTTGCGGGGGCTGATCCGCACCCGGCTGCGCCGCACCGCGGCGGCCAGCTGGGCGATGGCCTCCTCCTGGCCGATGACCTTTTTGCCCAGGCTCTTTTCCAGTTCCGCCACCCGGCGCAGTTCGGTCTCCTGTATCTTGCTGGCGGGGATGCCGGTCCACAGTTCGATGACCCGGGCCAGGTGCTCCTCCTCCACCGGCCGCTCCAGGGCGGCGGGGGCCAGGGCGGCCAGCTGCTCCTGGAGTTGGGCGGCCTGGGATTTCTTCTCCGCCAGCCGCTCGTAGTCCACCGGGTCAGCGCGGGAGATGTCCTCGATCTCCCCCTCCAGGGCGGCGTTTTTGGCCATGACCCGGTCGTATTCGGCCAGTTCCTGGTTCTCCAGGCTGGCGCAGGAGCAGGCCTCGTCCATCAGGTCGATGGCCTTATCCGGCAGGAACCGGTCGGTGATGTACCGCTCCGCCAGCACCACCGCCCGCTGCACCACCTGGTCGCTCAGCTTCACCCGGTGGAAGGCTTCGTAGTATTTGCGGACCCCCTTGAGGACCTCCACCGTCTCGGTGATGGAGGGCTCCCCCACCTTCACCGGCTGGAACCGGCGCTCCAGGGCGGCGTCCTTTTCGATGTTCTTGCGGTACTCGGTAAAGGTGGTGGCGCCGATCAGCTGGATCTCCCCCCGGGAGAGGGCGGGCTTGAGGATATTGGCGGCGTTCATGCTCCCCTCGCTGTCCCCCGCCCCCACCAGGGTGTGGACCTCGTCGATAAAGAGGATGACGTTGCCGTGCTTCTTCACATCGGCCAGCAGCCCCTTGACCCGGCTCTCGAACTGGCCACGGAACTGGGTGCCGGCCACCAGGCCGGTGAGGTCCAGCAGGTAGATCTCCTTCCGCTGCAGCTTGGCGGGGACGTTGCCGTCGGCGATGCGCTGGGCGATGCCCTCGGCGATGGCGGTCTTGCCCACCCCCGGCTCCCCGATGAGGCAGGGGTTGTTCTTGGTGCGGCGGTTGAGGATCTGCATCACCCGGTAGATCTCCTGCTCCCGGCCCACGATGGCGTCGATGCGGCCCTCCCGGGCCCGCTGGGTCAGGTTCTCGCAGAAGTTGTCCAGGAACTTGTACACCGGCTTTTTCTCCGCCGCCGGGGCCTGGCGGTCGGGGCCCTTGTCCGCCGGGCGGATGGGGGCGGGGTCATCCCCGCTTTTGCCGCCGGGGTTCATAAAACTTTGCATAAAGGGGATGGGCATGGAACCCACCTGCTGGAACAGTTCCCCCTCCTCGCTGCCCTCCAGCGCCTCGGTGAACTGGTCGCTGATGGCGTCGATCTCATCGTCGGTGATGCCCATCTTGCTCATGATATCGTTCACCGGCTTGAGCCCCAGTTCCTTGGCGCATTTGAGGCAAAGCCCCTCGTTGATGGTCTTGCCATCCTCGATGCGGGTCATATAGATGACGGCCATCCGCTTGTGGCAGCGGCTGCACATCATGCTTTCCATATTCATCGTCGATCCACTCCTCGCTTGTGAGAAAAGCTACCCTAAAAACACACGCTTTTTATTCTGTCAGCCCAGACAGATTTTTATTATACCTTCCGCCTGTGAACAGGCTATGAATGACCTGTGTCCGAAATACAACGGTCCGCCATTTCTCCCCCGGTTTTGCCAGGAAATATCAGGGGAGATAGTCCCGCAGTTCCAAAAAGCGGCGGATGAGGAAGGTCTCCTGCAGCACATCGCTGTTGAGGTGGTCCCACTGGTTCTTGCCCAGCCCGGCCAGCAGCAGCAGGCCCATGGACACCACGTACCCCACCAGCAGGGCGTACACCGCCCCGCACAGAAGGCCGGCCAGCCGGTTCATCCCCCCCACCAGGGGGATGCGGTTGACCCCCAGCCCCACCCGGACCGCCATCCGCACCAGGATGCCGGTGAGGAAGAGCAGCAGGAAGAAGATGGCGGTCTCCAGCACCGTCATCACCAGGGGCTTCACCGCCACCTGGGTGATGGCGGCGGCGGGATCGCTCCCCCCCTGGGTGATGCGGTCCAGGATGTCGGTGCCCATCTGCCCGGCGTCCTGGGGGGAGTAGAAATCCAGCCCCTGCTGGGCCAGGAAGCCGGAGACAGCCTGGATGGCGGCGCTGCCCGCCTGGTCCAGCCCCGCCAGCGCCTCCAGCAGGGGGCTGCCCGGGGCCAGCAGGGTGTCCCCCACGTACTGCTCCACCCGCTCCTCCAGCAGGGAGCCGTAGAGCCGTTCCGACACCGGGCCGCTGAGGAAGGAGGCCAGCAGGAACCCCGCCGCCGTCCCCACCAGCCGGATGAAGGAGGCCACGAACCCCCTGCGCCAGGAGGTGTACAGGATGGACAGCAGACACAGGCCCAGGGCCAGGTCCAACAGGATATTCATGGGAATCGACATGGTGTTTCTCCTTTTCTGTCGTCATATGTCACGGATCATAAACCGCTGCGGGTCAGCCCCTCCGGGGTGATGCCGTAAACGCTGTTCCCGGCCAGGCAGACCTGGTACAGGTCCTGGTGGGCCCGGGGCTTCATCTCCTTCAGGGCGGCGTCCCCCAGGTAAAGCTGCCCCTCGGTGAGCACCAGCAGGTGGCCGCCCCCGGCGGCCAGGGCCAGCAGCCGCCGGTCCACCCGGCCGCTGCCGGTCCTGTTCAGTTCCCCGTCGTAGGCCTGGATGGTGACCCCCGCCGGGTCCCGGTAGTCCCCGTAGGCGATGTAAAGATGTCCGGGGATGTTCTCGTAGGTCACCAGCCCCCCGGGGAGGGAGACCTTGGCCAGCTGCTCCCCCTGGCTGTCAAAGAGGTAGAGGCTCTTGTCGGTGACCACCTGGATCTCCTCCTGGCCGTCCCACACCATGGAGACGATGACCTCGTCGGGGAGGGAGACCCGGGCAACCTCCTGGTCCCGGTCAAAGTGGTGGACACGCAGCAGCGACACGATGTGCTGCCCCTCCATGGTGATCCCGGCGCAGCTCATCCGGGTGCCCCGGGGGGAGAGGGCCACGTCGGTGATGTAGCTGTCCTGGACGCTCCAGCCGTACATCAGTTCGAACCGGGGGTTGTAGGCCAGCACCATGGCGTCCACCCCCACCCCGGTCTGGGCCACCGCGATGGCCCCGTTCTGGGCGATGTCCGCCGCCAGCAGGCTTCCCCCCTTCACCGTCAGGGCGTGCAGCTGCTTGGCCTTGTTGTCCACCCGCAGGTCGGCGCCCCCCAGGTCGTAGGTGAGGATCTTGCCCCCCGCCGCCCGGGCCTGGGGGGTGCGGTAGTTGTTGAGGCAGCTGTTGATCCTGGCCCCGCTGCTGTTGTAGATGTAGGTCCCGGCGCTGGTGACCACCGCCACATCCTTGCCCATGGGCAGCAGCCGGTGGACGGTCATCCCGTCCAGCGCCACCGGGAAGCCCCCGCCCCCCCGGAGGGAGGCGGCGTAGTTCTCCAGCTGGCTGCGCAGGTCCAGCTGGTAGACCACCGTGACGGCAAAGACAGCGGCGGCGGCCAGGGCGGCCAGGACGGCGGCGGCCACCGTCCGCCGGAACAACCGCTTGCGCCTGCGTTTCTTCCGCAGCTTGTCGAACTGGCTGGTCCTGCCCATCTCTCCCCCCTCCTTCCCCCCATGGTCACGGGCCTACACTATACAATAAGGATAATCGCTGTCGAATTTTACAAAATTTCGTCACCGGGGTAGAATACCCGGTCCAGATACAGGCCGTGGGGGGGCAGGGTGGGGCCCGCCAGGCTCCGGTCCCGGGCCCGGAGGATATCCGGTATCCCCGCCGGGTCCAGCTTCCCCCGGCTGGCCTCCAGCACCGTCCCGGCCAGGATGCGGACCATGTTGTACAAAAAACCGTCCCCGGTCACCGACAGCACCGCCAGTTCCCCCTCCCGCCGGACCGCGCACCGGTAGATGGTCCGGGTCTTGTCCTCCACGCTGCCCCCGGCGGCACAGAGGGAGGTAAAGTCCCACCGCCCCAAAAACTGCCGGGCGGCGCTGTCTGCCCGCTCCAGGTCCAGCGGCTGGCGGCAGTGGAGGGCCAGGTCCTCCAGGAAGGGGTTTTTCACCGGGCGGTCCCATATCTTGTAGAGGTACCGCTTGGCGGTACAGTCGTACCGGGGGTGGAACTCCTCCGGGGCGTCGGCGCAGTCCAGCACCGCCATATCCCGGGGGAGGCGGTCGTTGAGGGCCTTTTGCAGGGCGGCGCAGGGGATAGCCGGAGGGGCCTCCCCGGGGCAGAGCACCGATAGGACGAAGCCGTTGGCGTGGACCCCGGCATCGGTGCGGGAACATCCCTTGACGTCGTACCGGCGGCCCAGGGCCTGTTCCAGGGCGTCCTGGAACACGGTGCAGACGCTGCGGGCGTTCCGCTGCACCTGCCAGCCGTGGTAGGCGGTGCCCCGGTAGGCCAGGGTGATCCTGATGTTACGCATCGGCCCCCCCTCACTTCACCAGGAGGTTCAGGGCGATGACCCCCGCCAGGCAGGCCACCACCAGGGCGCTGGCCACAAAGTCCCCCGGGCCCATATGCAGCTGCTTCATCCGGGTGCGGCCCTCCCCGCCCCGGTAGCAGCGGCACTCCATGGCCAGGGCCAGTTCATCGGCCCGGCGGAAGGAGGAGACGAAAAGGGGGATGAGGATGGGCACCAGCGCCCGGGCCCGCTGCATCAGGCCGCCGGTCTCCAGGTCGGCCCCCCGGGCCTTCTGGGCGGACATGATCTTGTCCGTCTCCTCGATGAGGGTGGGGATGAACCGCAGGGCGATGGTCATCATCATCGCCAGTTCGTGGACCGGGAAGCGCAGCTTTTTCAGCGGCCCCATCAGCCGTTCGATGCCGTCGGTGAGGGCGATGGGGGAGGTGGTGTAGGTGAGCAGCGACGTCCCGGCGATAAGGCAGATGATCCGCACCGACATGAAGATGGCGGTGTGGACCCCCTCCCGGGTGATGTTGACGATCCACCAGTGGAACAGCGACTCCCCCTCCACGAACAGCATGTTCAGCACCGAGGTGAAGATGATGATGGGCACCACCGGCTTGAGGCTTTTGAGGATCATCACCAGGGGGATGCCGCTGATGAGGTAGGCGCCAAAGCCAGCCACCACCCCCAGCCCCAGCCCCCAGGCGTTTTGGGCCACGAAAAGGATGACGATATAGCCCAGGGCCAGCATGATCTTGACCCGGGGGTCCAGCCGGTGCACCGGGCTCCTGCCGGGGAAATACTGGCCGATGGTGATATCCTTTATCATTTCGCCACCCCCTTCCCCGCCGCCTTGGCGATGATCTGTTCCGCCGCCGCCTCCACGGTGTAGACCCGGGCGTCCACATCCAGCCCCCGGGACGCCAGGTCCAGGAACACCCGGGAGACCTGGGGCACCGTCAGCCCCATCCGGGCCAGTTCCGCCCCCCGGCCGAACACCTCCTCCACCCGGTCGTAGCAGAAGAGCCGGGACTGGTTCATCACCAGGGCCATGGTGGCGTTTTTGGCGATGTCCTCCATGCTGTGGCTCACCAGCAGGACGGTGTTCTTCTTCTCCTGGTGGTACTCCCGTATCTCCCCCAGTATCTTATCCCGCCCCTTGGGGTCCAGGCCGGCGGTAGGCTCGTCCAGGATCAGCACCTTGGGGTCCATGGCCAGCACCCCGGCGATGGCCACCCGGCGCTTCTGGCCCCCGGACAGTTCAAAGGGGCTCTTTTGCAGCTTGTCGTCGGAAAGGCCAACGAACCGGGCGGCCTGGCGCACCCGGGTGTCCACCTCATCCGGGGGGAGGCCCATGTTGGTGGGGCCAAAGGCGATGTCGCTGTACACCGTCTCCCCAAACAGCTGGTACTCCGGGTACTGGAACACCAGCCCCACGGCGAAGCGGAAGGAGCGAAGCTTGGACTTGTCCGCCCAAAGGTCCTGCTCCCCGATGTAGACCTTGCCGCTGGTGGGGGCCAGCAGGCCGTTGAGATGCTGGATGAGGGTGGACTTGCCGCTGCCGGTGTGCCCGATGACCCCCACGTACTCCCCCTCCCCGATGGCGATGGAGACGTCCTCCACCGCCACCTTCTGGAAGGGGGTGCCCACCGAATAGGTATGGGTCAGGTGCTCGGTCCTGATCGCTGTCATAAAGACCTCCTTGGTACAGGTCGGCCGCCGCTGCTGCCGTGTCCTGGCTGGCCGCCTGATGATACAGTCATAATATTCGTCCGTTCCCCCCGGTTCCCTAGGGTGTGTCCCCAAAGTCGGGGTGCCAAGACTTTAGGGACACACCCTGGGGCGTTGCTACAACTCCGGGGTGTTGCCCTGGCGGTACTCCTCCCAGGCCTTCCTGGCCCGGCCGGTGAAGCTGAGGAGCAGCACCGCCCCGTAAAGGAGCAGGCAGGCGGGAAAGAGGAGGAAGGGCAGGCCGGTGACCGCCAGCAGCATCAGCCCCAGCACCACCCCGGCGCCCCCCACCGCCAGACCCAGGGAGCCGCCCCACCGCATCCCCACCAGCGCCCCCAGGCAGATGGAGATGGCGATGAGCTGCTGGATGGGCATCAGCAGGGTCCAGTAGGTCATCCCCGCTTCCTCCCCCGGCAGGGGCACGCCCCCCAGGTAGACGCTGACCACCACCGCCCCCGCCACCGTGGCCAGGATGGGGGCGGCCCACATCCACAGCCGGGCGGCCCTGTACAGGGCGTAGCTGCACAGGGCAGGGATGGCCACCGCGTAGGCCACCAAAAAAATGCTTTTCATGGTATCCCTTCCCTTCTAGGCCAGCAGCTGTTCCAGCTGGGCGGCGCACTCCTCCTCGGTGATGATATCCTCCCGCACCGGCAACCCCGCCTGGCGGAGGCGGTGCATCAATTCGGTGACCTGGGGGACGTCCAGCCCCACCGCCTTCAGTTCCTCCACCCGGGAGAACACCTCCCGGGGCTTGCCGTCCATCAGCAGCCTGCCCCGGTCCACCACCACTACCCGGTCGCACTGGGCGGCCTCGTCCATGTAGTGGGTGATGAGGGCGATGGTGATGCCGTGCTCCTGGTTCAGCTGCCGCAGGGTCTTTAACACCTCGGCCCGGCCCCGGGGGTCCAGCATGGCGGTGGGCTCGTCCAGGACGATGCACCTGGGCCGCATGGCGATGATGCCGGCGATGGCCACCCGCTGCTTCTGGCCGCCGGAAAGCTGGTGGGGGGCGTGCTCCCGGAAGTCGTACATCCCCACCGCCTTCAGGGCGCCGTCCACCCGCTGGCGGATCTCCGCCGGGGGGACCCCCATGTTCTCCAGGGCGAAGGCCACATCCTCCTCCACGATGGTGGCGACGATCTGGTTGTCCGGGTTCTGGAACACCATCCCCACCGTCTGGCGGATATCGTAGAGCCGTTCCTCGTCGGTGGTCTCCATCCCCTCCACCACCACCCGGCCCTCCCGGGGGAGGAGGATGGCGTTAAAGTGCTTGGCCAGGGTGGACTTGCCGCTGCCGTTGTGCCCCAGCACCGCCAAAAACTCCCCCCTGTGCACCCCCAGGCTGATGCCGTCCAGCACCAGGGGGCTCTCCGGTTCCTGGCTGTAGGAGAAAGAGACCCTGGTGGCTTCCATGATATCGTCCATATCGAACACCTCCTGTCAGCCCACCACCCAGGCGCCGCCGCCCCGGATGGTGATGCTCGCTTTGATGTCCTGCCCGCCGTCCCCGATGAGCCGCAGCCGTGTCATCCCCCCGGGCCCGGGGGTGAAGCTGTGGGGCTGCCGGCCGTCGAGCCGGGTCACCGCCCCGTCGGGGCCCACCAGCACCAGGCCGGCCCGGCCCTGTCCCACCGTCATGGTGTAGTCGATGGATATTTCCCCCGCCGTTTCCGGGACGCTCCAAAGCTCGTCCGCCCCGGTAAAGCTGCCGCAGGTCAGGGTGATGGTCCCGTCGGAAAGCTGCCGGGAGCGGTTTTGGGCGGTATAGGCGGTGCACTTTGCCGCCCAGCTGTCGCTGTCGAACTCCACCGGGGCCAGGGCATCCCCGGCGCCCAGCGCCTGCAAGGCGGCCCAGCACAGCAGCCCTGTGATGGCGACCACCGGCAGTACGGCCAAAAAAAGCCGTTTTCTCGGTCTCCGTGTCGTTTTCCGTGTCATGGTAGTTCCTCCTTCGCTTCTCTGTTCCCGGCGGCGCTCCGCCATATGGCTGTCGCCCCGCAGGGGAGCACCATGCCTGTCCCCTCCACCGGCAGGCCGATCTCGTCGGAGGCGACCGCCCCGCCGGGGTGGCGCTTCCCCACCGTCACCCCCAGGATGTAGGCCATCACCGAGGGGGAAAGGCCGGTGGTGTAGGAGTTCACCGCAAAGAAAAGGGGGTCGTCGGTGAGCACCCCGGCGCAGAGGTCCACCAGGTCGTAGACGCAGTCCTCCAGCTTCCAGACCTCCCCCCCCGGCCCCCGGCCGTAGGAGGGGGGATCCATGATGACGGCGTCGTACCGGCTGCCCCGGCGTATCTCCCGCTCCACGAACTTGCGGCAATCGTCCACGATCCACCGGATGGGCTTGTCCCCAAGGCCGGAGAGGGCCTGGTTCTCCCGGGCCCAGGCCACCATCCCCTTGCTGGCGTCCACGTGGCAGACCGCCGCCCCCGCCGCCGCGCAGGCCAGGGTGGCCCCGCCGGTGTAGGCAAAGAGGTTCAGCACCCGCACCGGCTCCTTCCGTGTCTCCGCGGCCTCCCGGATCAGGGCCCCGAACAGGTCCCAGTTCACCGCCTGCTCCGGGAACAGGCCGGTGTGCTTAAAGCCGGTGGGGCTGATCTTGAACCGCAGCGTCTCCCCGTAGCCGATGGTCCAGTATTCCCTCAACTTTCCCCGTGTCTCCCAGCTGCCGCCCCCCTTGTCGGAGCGGTGGTAACAGGCGTCGGCCCGCCCCCAGGCCGGGCCCCGGGGGGTGTTCCAGATCACCTGGGGGTCGGGGCGGATGAGGGTGACATCCCCCCACCGCTCCAGCTTCTCCCCGCTGCTGGCGTCCAGCAGGGCAAAATCCCGCCAGCCTGTGGCCGCCCGCATCAGCTCAGCGCCTCCCGGATGGCGGCCACGATGCGCCGGGCGATATCCTCTATCTGCCGCTGCTCCGGCCCTTCCACCATGACACGGATCAGGGGCTCGGTGCCGGAGGGCCGGATGAGGACACGGCCCTCCCCCCGCAGTTCCTCCTCGCAGGCCCGGACGGCGGCGGAGATCTCCAGGCTTTCGGCCAGGCCCGCCTTCATGTCCACCGTGGCCTCCATGTTCACCAGCACCTGGGGCAGGATGGTGATGACCTCTGTCAGTTGGGAGAGGGGTTTGCCGGTCTCCTGCATCACCCCCATCAGCTGGACGGCGGAAAGCTGGCCGTCCCCGGTGGTCATGTGGTCGGTGAAGATAATGTGCCCCGACTGTTCGCCGCCGATGTTGTACCCCTCGGCCAGCATCATCTCCAGCACGTACCGGTCCCCCACCTTGGTGGTCTTGACGTCGATGCCGCTCTGCCGGGCGAAGTTCATGAAGCCGTAGTTGCTCATGACGGTGACCACGGCGGTGTTCTTTTTCAGCGTCCCCTTCTCCTTCATCCGGGTGGCGAAGATGGCGATCATCTGGTCGCCGTCCACCAGTTCCCCCTTCTCGTCCACCGCCAGGCACCGGTCGGCGTCCCCGTCAAAGGCCACCCCCAGGGCGTAGCCCCCGGCCTTCACCCGCTGCCGCAGGCTCTCCATGTGGGTGGAGCCGCAATCCCGGTTGACGTTCACCCCGTCCGGCTCCCGGCAGATGACGTCGGCCTCCGCCCCCAGCAGGGCGAACAGTTCCTTGGCGGTGCGGCTGGCGCTGCCGTTGGCGCAGTCGGCCAGCACCCGCATCCCCCGGAGGGGCTTTTCCCCGGGGAGGGTGGCGGCGATGTGCCGGATGTACTCCTCCGCCAGCCCCGTCCCCTGGCTGTACCGGCCGATCTCCCCGGCCTCCGCCTTGTGCATGGGGATGGCGTCGTCCAGGATCATGTCCTCGATCTCCGCCTCCTCCCGGTCGGTGAGTTTATACCCCTTGGGCCCGAATATCTTGATGCCGTTGAACTGGAAGGGGTTGTGGCTGGCGGAGATCATCACCCCGGCGTCCATGCCGTGGGCCACGGTGAGGTAGGCCACGGCGGGGGTGGGCACCACCCCCAGGGCGACGCAGTCCACCCCCCCGGCGCAGAGCCCCGCCGCCAGGGCGGCCTCGATCATATCCGAGGAGAGCCGGGTGTCCTTGCCGATAAAGACCCGGGGCTTTCTGCCCTCCCCCAGCCGCTCCCGCAGCACGGTGGCCAGGGCCTGGCCCACCTGGGCGCTCCGCTGGATGGAAAGGTCCCGGTTGGCGATGCCCCGGATGCCGTCGGTGCCAAATAGTCTGCCCATAAAGATACCTCCGTTTCGTCTTTCTGTGGCGTTTTTCTAATGATAGGTTATGTGAGAGGGGTGGTTTTTGCTAAAAAGAGGAGTTCGCCGGTGGGCAGCCGGGCGATGGGGATAGGGTAGGGGTCGTATTTGGTGTGATCCTCCCGCCACCGCTCCAGCAGGGGATCGGCGTCGGGGAACCGGGGCGGCTCCGGCCGGGTGGCTTCCCCGGGGGCGCTGTCCTCCCCCGGGCTTCGGGACAGCAGCTTGCCACTCTCCCCGTCCCAGGCGAGCCACTCCCACCCCCGTTCCAGGGTGGGGACCCGGCAGCGGATGCTCCCGTCCTCCGGGAGGAAGATACAGCCTCGGGCCCACTTGCCGCCGTAGGCCTTGGTGTCCAGGGGCGGGCATTCCAGCCGCAGCGCCCGCCAGTTCACCGAGCCGTCGGCGGCGACATCCCAGAACCACAGCCGCCCCTCCTCCGGCGCCGCCGGGCTGTAGAACAGTTCCTGGCAGACGATGGTGTCCTCGTCCAGGAAGCGGTAGCCGTGGCGGTCAGGGAACCAGTGGCTGTGGTCCATCCACCGGCCCCCGTAGGTCATCTCCTCCCCGGCGGGGCGGGACAGATCGGTCAGCCGGTCCTGTTGGATATCGTAGACCGAAAGAGCCGCCACCAGCGGGATACCGGAACCGTTGTAGTTGTTCCCGGTGGCCAGCAGCAGCCGGCTGCCGGAGGGGCTGGCGGCGACGGTCTCCAGGCCGTTCCAAAAGTCGCTCTCCCGCGCCACCCGGTGCCCGCCGGTGGCGGGGTCCACGGCGTAGAGGGTCCGCCAATGGCCGTAGCAGCTGTCGCACCCCGCCAGCGCCCCGGGGCGCTCCGGGTCCTCCTGGGGGAGGATGCCGTCGGGGCGTTCCGGCTCCGCCGGGGCGGGGCTGGCGGAGGCAGGGGGATCTGGCGGAGGACTTTCCGGGGCGGCGGGGCTCCCGCCGCAGGCCGCCAGGAGGGACAGGGAGAGGATGAGGGACAGGGTCCTTGCTTTGATGGCTGGTTTGGGCATGGGGGAGCCTCCTTTCTCTTTTGGGGGTGGGTTTGGGGCTCGGTCCTTTCCTGGTTTTCCTGTTATTTTCGAATCTTCTCTTCGACCGCCCCGCCGGCCAGACGCTCGAAGTGATGTCTTGAAAATTATAATAAAGGAACGAGCCCAAAACCTACAAACTCAACTGCATCCCCCCGCCCCCCGGCACCGCTATCCCCAAATGCCGGTAAGCCTTCTCGGTCACGCACCGCCCACGGGCCGTCCGGCTGAGGAACCCCTCCTGCATCAGGTAGGGCTCGTAGACGTCCTCGATGGTCACCGACTCCTCCCCCACCGCCGCCGCCAGGGTGTCCAGCCCCACCGGGCCGCCGGCGTAGGACTGGATGATGGTGGTGAGGATCCGCCGGTCGATGGCGTCCAGCCCCAGGTAGTCCACCTCCAGCCGGTCCAGGGCCGCCGCCGCCAGTTCCGCCGTGATGTCCCCGTCCCCCATCACCTGGGCGAAGTCCCGCACCCGCTTGAGGAAGCGGTTGGCGATGCGGGGGGTCCCCCGGCTCCGGCGGGCCAGTTCCTGGGCCCCGGTGGGGTCGCAGGCGATGCCCAATATCCCGGCGCTGCGGGTGATGATACGGGTCAGTTCCTCCGGGCTGTACAGTTCCAGCCGGAAGATGACCCCGAACCGGTCCCGCAGCGGCCCCGTCAGCTGCCCCGCCCGGGTGGTGGCCCCCACCAGGGTGAACCGGGGCAGGTCGATGCGGATGGACCGGGCCGACGGCCCCTTCCCCAGGATGATGTCCAGGGCGTAGTCCTCCATGGCCGGGTAAAGCACCTCCTCCACGCTGCGGTTGAGGCGGTGTATCTCGTCGATGAAAAGGATATCGTTTTCCTCCAGGTTGGTGAGGAGGGCCGCCAGGTCCCCCGGCTTTTCGATGGCGGGGCCGGAGGTGGTGCGGATGTTCACCCCCATCTCGGCGGCGATGATGGTGGAAAGGGTGGTCTTGCCCAGCCCCGGCGGGCCGTAGAGCAGCACGTGGTCCAGCGGCTCCCCCCGCAGCTTTGCCGCCTCGATGAACACCCGGAGGTTTTCCTTTGCCTTCTCCTGGCCCACGTACTCGGCCAGCGTCCGGGGCCGGAGGTTGTTTTCCGCCTCGCTGTCGTCCCGGGTGTGCTCCGGGGTGACGATGCGGTTTTCAAAGTCGCTGTCCTTGTCGAACATCCCCATCTACATCACACCCCCCGGGAGAGGCGCTTCAGCGCCCCCTTGATGAGGCCGTCCACCGGCAGCGCCGGGTCCAGCTTGGCGATGGCCGCGGCGGCCTCGGTCTGGCCGTAGCCCAGGGAGACCAATGCCGCCACCGCCTCCCCCTGGGCCGTGGGCCCCTCTGCCGGGGCCAGGAAGGAAAGGTCCCCGCCCCCGCCGGAAAGGCCGCCGGAGAGCTCCTCCGGGGAGAACTTGTCCCGCAGTTCCAGGACGATGCGCTGGCTCAGCTTGGGCCCCACCCCGGGGACCTTCACCGCCTTGGCGTCCCCGGCGGCGATGGCCAGCATCAGCTTCTGGGGGGTCAGCACCGACAGGATGGCCAGGGCGGCCTTGGGCCCCACCCCGCTGACCCCGATGAGAAGGCGGAAGCACCGCAACTCCTCCTCGGTGTAAAAGCCGAACAGTTCCAGCAGGTCCTCCCGCAGGTACAGGTGGGTCAGCAGGGTGACCTCCTTGCCCCGGGGGGGCAGCTTTGCCAGGGTGCTGGTGGTGGTGGAGCAGCGGTACCCCACCCCGGCGGCCTCCACCACGGCGAAGCCCGGCTCCACGCAGACAAGTTTTCCGGTGACGCTGTAGATCATATCTTCGTTACCTCAGCTTCAGATTTTTTTGGAACAGCACCGAACTGCCCACGTTGCCGTGGCAGATGGCGATGGCCAGGGCGTCGGCGGCGTCGTCGGGCTTGGGTATCTCGGCCAGGGAGAGGAGGTTTTTGGTCATCTCCATCACCTGTTTTTTCTCCGCCACCCCGTAGCCCACCACCGCCATCTTCACCTGCATGGGGGTGTACTCGTACACCGGCAGGCTCCGCTGCTGGCAGCACAGCAGGATGACCCCCCGGGCCTGGGCCACCCCCATGACGGTGGTCTGGTTGTGGGTGGCGAACAGCTGCTCGATGGCCACCGCCTCCGGCTTGTATTTATCCAGGGCGAAGCCCAGCTGGTCGTAGATGGTCAGGAGCCGCTGGCCCATCTCCATCCCGGCGGGGGTGGTGATGGCACCGTAGTCCACCATCCGGTACTTCCCCTTTGCGCAGTCCACCACCCCGCACCCCACGATGGCGTACCCCGGATCGATGCCAAAGACCCGCACCGCTCCACCTCCCTTACCCCCTTCCCATCCGGGAAGGGTAATTAATTTATTATACTACAAAAGCACCCCAAAAAACAGCCCAAGACTCCAGGCACCCATTTAAGATCTCCCCGCCAGGTAAGGCCGAAGGCCGAGTAGGGCATAACAGCGGCGGCACGCCGCCACCGCCGTTATTATAGCATAGTTCCTTTTGCTTGTCAGTATTTTACAAGCATTCTTGCGGCCTTTCATGGAATATTCACAGAAAGGGGAAAAATCGAAAATTGGGGGTTGATTTTTTCGGAGAAGCCGTGTATAATATAAAAGCTGTCAGAAACCCACGGCAGACGGGCGGTTAGCTCAGCTGGAAGAGCACCTGCTTGACGTGCAGGGGGTCAGGGGTTCAAGTCCCTTACCGCCCACCACGGCGTTGCCGCCGAGGCACGCCCTACACGGCCCCCTCTTTGGAGGGGGCCTTACCTTTGTATTAAATCTTAGCGGGTGCCTGGAGACCTGGGCAGCATCGATGTGGTCATTAGAAAACAGCAAAAAAGGACCGGCCTGGTGGCTGGTCCTTTTTTGTATATAGTCTACAGCCGCAGCCGTACTTGGCCTGGCTTTTCCAGGGTGTATCCTCCCAGCCTTTGCAGCCGCCGGGCGAAGGCTTCGCTCTCCATCACCTCCAGCAGCATCTTTACCATGGGGGTGTCCCAGGCGCTGTCGGGGATGAGCAGGTCATACTGCTCCTGGCAGACCGGCAGGAAGTCCAGGTCATAGAGCCGGGCGGCGGAGAGGATGCCCAGCCCGGCGTCGCCGCTGCCTGCGGCGATCTGGGCGGCCACCGCTGTGTGGGTCGGCTCCTCCCGCTGGTAGCCGGAGACCGCCCCGGTGTCCACCCCCGCTTTTTGGCACAGGTAGTCCAGGAGGACCCGGGTGCCGGAGCCCTTTTGGCGGTTGACATACCGCACCCCCGGCCGGCCGAGGTCCTCCACCCCCCGCAGCCCCTTGGGGTTGCCCTTTGCCACCATCAGGCCCTGGGCGCGGCCCACGCACTCCACCAGGCGGATGCCCCCTTGGGGGAAGTACCGCTCCAGGTAGGAGCGGTTGTAGCTGCCGTCTTTTTCGTCCAGCAGGTGGAGCCCCGCCCCGTGGGCCTCCCCACGGCGCACCGCCATGATGCCCCCCATGGAGCCCACATGGCTGGAGGCCATCCCCAGGGAGCGGTCCCTTTGCCGCAGCAGGTCGGCGGCCTCGTCCAGCAGGGGGTCATGGCTGCCGGTGATCACCAGCCGTCCCTCCAACTCCGCCGCCGGGCGGAGGAGACGCACCGTCACCCGGCTGCCGGCCTGGATACCCTCGGTGCCCTGGGGGATGGCCAGAATGCCGTCGGCCTTCATAAAGGAGGTCACCATGCCGCTGCCCCGGTCCAGGGGGGTGGCGATCATCTCGCCGTCCACCCGGCCCAGCCGCACCCGGACGAACTCCTGGTACTTGAGACCGGAGAGCACCGGCCGGGACAGCACCGCCCGGCCGGTCTCCGGGGGGAGGGGGGCGGCGTGGTACCAGTCCAGCAGCAGCGGCTTCAGCAGTTCCTCCAGCACCAGGATGCCGGAGACCGGGTAGCCGGGCACCCCCAGGATGGGCTTGTTCTTTCTCCGCCCCAGGATGGCGGGCTTGCCGGGGCGGATAGCGATGCCGTGGCGCAGCACCTCCCCCGCCTGGCGGATGACCCCGGCGGCGTAGTCCTCCCGCCCGGCGGAGGACCCGGCCCCCAGCAGCACGATATCGCACCGCTCCAGGGCGGTCTCCAGCGCCCGGGCCAGCGCCTCCGGGCGGTCGGGGACGATGGGGAACACCAGCGGCTCCGCCCCCCACCCGGCCAGCATGCCGGAGAAGATGGCGGAGTTGAACTCCGGGATAGCCCCCGGCCGGGGGCGGTCTGTGGGGGGGACGATCTCGTCCCCGGTGGGGATGATGCCCACCACCGGCTTTTTCAGCACCGGCACCCGGGTCACCCCGCTGGCCAGCATCGCCCCCGCGGCGGCGGGGGTGATGACGGCGTAGGCGGTGAGCAGCATCTCCCCGGCGCAGATGTCCTCCCCCACCTGGCGGATGTGCTGCCAGGGGACGGCGGGGGCGTGGAGCCGGGCGGCGCCGTCCTCCTCCCACACCACCTCCTCTATCATCACCACCCCGTCGCAGCCCTCCGGCACCGGGTCCCCGGTGTCCACCACCTGGAAGGCGCCGGGGGGCAGGGTGACCGGGGTGGTCTCGGTGGCGCCGTAGGTCCGGGCCGCCTCCAGGGCGATGCCGTCCATGGCGCTGGCCAGGTAGTGGGGGGCGGATATCCCGGCGTAGACCGCCCGGGCGGTGGTCCTCCCCCAGCTCTCCCCCGCCGGGACCTCCTCCGCCCCGGCGGCAAAGCCGCCTTCCGCCATCCAGGCCCGGTACTCCTCCCGGGCCTGGTCCAGCGGGATATTGGTGAGATATTGGAACGCCATGGTCACTCCTCCTGTTCCACAGTGTAGAGGGACACCTCCACCCGTGCCCCCTTGGGCAGCCCCTCGCAGTCCCGGGGGACATGGAAAAAGCCGTTGGTGGCCGCCAGGGTGGTGATCAGCCCCGACTTGCCCCGGATGGGCCAGGCCAGCCACTCCTCCCCCGCCCGGACGAGGGTGGCGCCGCTGTAGAGGCTGCGGCCGTGGTTGGCCTCCACGCTCTCGGCGAGCCGGGCGGGGATGGTGTACCGCCGGGCCCGGCGGCCCATCATCCGGGAGACCAAAAAGCGGCCAAAAAGCCAGGCGGTGAAGAAGGCGGCCACCGGGTTGCCCGGCAGCCCCAGCACCGCCTTGCCGGCCACCTCCCCCAGGATGGTGGGCTTGCCCGGCTTCATAGCGATGCCGTGGAGCAGCACCTGGCCCCGGTCCTCCAGCACCCGGCAGACGATATCCCTGGTCCCCACCGAGCTGCCGCCGCTGACCATCACCAGGTCGCATTCCCCAAGGGCGGTGTCGATGGCCCGGGCCAGCGCCTCCTCCCGGTCGGGGATGATGCCGTAAAGGCGGCAGTCCCCCCCGGCCTCCTCCGCCACCGCCCCCAGCAGCACCGAGTTCACGTCCCGCACCTGGCCGGGGCCGGGGGCCTCCCCCACCGGCACCAACTCGTCCCCGGTGGAGAGGATGCCCGCCACCGGCCTTTTCCTCACCGGCACCCGGCACGCCCCCAGGGCCGCCAGCGCCCCCAGGTCCTGGGGCTGGAGCCGCCGCCCCGACGGCAGCACCAGCCGCCCCGGCGTCACGTCGTCCCCCCGGAAGATCATATTCATCCCCGGGGCCACCGGGGCGCAGACCCCCACCGTGCCGTCGCCGTAGTCCTCCACCTGCTCCAGCATCACCACGGCGTCGGCCCCCGCCGGCACCATGCCGCCGGTGGGCACCGCCACGCAGCTGCCAGGGGCCAGTGGTCCAGGGGCGGCCCTGCCCATGACCACCTCCCCCGCCAGGGGCAGGATGGCGGGGATGGCCGCCGAGCAGCCGAAGGTATCCGCCCCCCGCAGGGCGTAGCCGTCCACCGTGGACCGGTGGAAGCCGGGGATATGCTCCCCGGCGGTGATGTCCCGGCTCAGCACCCGGCCCAGGGCCTTTTCCAGGGGGACCGTTTCCTCCCCAGTCTTTGCCGGGAAGGTCTCCTCCAGTATGGCCAGGACCTGGTCAGGGGTCTTGACGGTGAGCATCCTTCCTCAACTCCTTTCACCCGCCGTAAAAATCCAGGAAACTCTTGGTCTCCGGGCGATCCGGGCGGAACAGCACCTGCCGGGCCTGGCCCTTCTCCACCAGCCGCCCCCGGTCCAGGAAAAGGGCGTCATCCGCTGCCCGGCGGGCCTGCTGGAGGCTGTGGGTCACCAGCAGCAGGGCGCAGCCGGTCTCCCGGCAGGCGTCCCTCATCAGCCCCTCCGCCAGGGCGGTGGCCTCCATGTCCATGGCGGCGGTGGGCTCGTCCAGGATCAGGAGCTGATGGGGGCGCATCAGTACCCGGGCCAGGGCCAGCCGGGCCAACTCCCCGCCGGAGAGCAGCCCCGCCCGCCCCTCCGCCAGCTTGTCCAGGCCCAGGGCCGCCAGCAGTTCCTCCGCCCGCTGCTCCCCGCCGCCGGTGATCAGCAGGTTCTGCCGCACCGTCATACGGAAGGGGAAGCTGCGCTGGGGCATGTACCCCACGGCGGTCCCCGGGGGCGTCACCCGCTTGCCCCCGTCGGGGGGGAGCATCCCCGCCAGCACCCGGGCCAGGGTGGACTTGCCGGAGCCGTTGGCCCCCAGCACGGCGCAGACCCGCCCCGGCTCCAGGGAGAAGCCGGGCATCTCCAGCACCGTCCGGCGGCGGTAGCTTTTGCGGAAAGGGGGGAAGGTCACCGCTCCACCCCCTTTTGCAGCAGCGTCACCGCCAGGTCCACCACCAGGGAGAGCACCATGAGGATGGCCCCCAGGGCGATGCCCATGGAAAGGTCCCCCCGGTTGGTGTACTGCATGATGGCGGTGGTCATGACGTTGGTCTTCCAGGCGATGGCGCCCCCCACCATGGACACCGCCCCCACCTCGGCGATGGCCCGGCCAAAGGCCAGCAGCCAGGCGGAGAGGATGGCGGAAAAGCACTCCCCCAGCAGCAGCCGGAACACCCGCCGCCTTGGCAGCCCCAGCCCCCGGGCGGTCTCCAGCGCCGGCGGGGCCACGGCGGCGGCGTAGTCCTCCAGCGTCCCCGCCACCAGGGGGGTGATCAGCACCACCTGGGCCAGCACCATGACGGGGACGGTGAAGAGCAGCCGCAGCCGCCGGAACGGCCCCACCCCGGAGAAAAGCAGGTAGAACAGCAGCCCGCAGACCACCGGGGGCATCCCCGCCAGGGCGCGGCAGAGGGCCACCAGCACCCGCCGCCCGGGGAACCGGCAGCTTCCCAGCAGGATGCCCGCCGGCGCCCCCAGCGCCAGGGCCAGCAGCGAACTGCAAAGGCTCATCCGGGCGGTGACCGCCAGGATGCAGTACAACTCCCTGTCCCCGGACAGGAGCAGCGCCGCCGCCTGCTCCACCCCCCGCCACATGCCCTTTTCCCCCTTCTTTTATACCTTGCCGCCGTTGGCCGTGAAGGCCAGGAAGGTGGCCTTGTCGGTGAGGATGTATCCTCCCTGTTCCTCCGCCATCACCAGACAGGCCCCCATCCCGGCGTTGGCCGATCGGTACCAGCCGGTGTAGGCGGCGAAGCTCTCCGCCTCCTGGGTGATCCCCAGTTCCTCCGGCCAGAGGGAGAGTTCCTTGGTGTGGGTGCCGGAGCCATCCCCCCGGGAGATAAAAAGATGCTCCCCCCGGGCGATGGCGGCAAAGGCTTGCCGGACCCCGGCGCTTTCCGCCACCCCCGCCGGGTCGGCGCCGGGGCCGCAGAGGACGAAGTAGTTGTACAAAAAGGAGAGCCGCTCCCCCGGGAAGCCGGGGAGGACATAGGAGAAGCCCTGGTCCACAAACTCCTCCTCCTGGCTCCTGGCGTGGACCAGGATGAGGTCGGCGTTGCCGTACCTGGCGGCGGCGATGGCCTTGCCGGTGCCGGCGGACTGGACCTCCACCCGGTAGCCGTACCTTTCCTCAAAGACCGGGAGCAGCGCCCCCAGCAGCCCGCTGTCGTTTACCGAGGTGGTGGTGGAAAGCCGGATAGTCCCGGCGCCATCGGTGGCCTTTTGGATCTCCCCGGTGTAAACAGGGGCGTCCTCCAGCCGGTAGAAAAGGCTGTCGCCGTACACCTCCCGCCCGTACCCGGCGGCCAGAGCCAGCCCCTCCTCCGACAGCAGCCACTGGATCAGGGCCTCCGCCCCGGCGGCGTTGACCTGGACATCCGTCACCGGGGCCCCGTTAAGGTCCACAAAGGGGGCGTCGGGGTCCACCGCCAGCAGGGTGTAGGTGTTGAGCATCTCGCTGTCGGCCTCCCGGAGGATAACGGTATCCACCACCGGCCCGGCGGGAACGGTCTCCGGCGGGGGCGGGGCGGCGGAAGAAGCCGGGCCGGAAGCCGCCGGGCCTCCGCAGGCGGCCAGGGTCATAGCCAAGGCCAGCAGCAGGACAAAGATGTTTTTCTTTTTCATATTCATAGGGTGCTGTCCTTTCTTTTCTTACAAAACGCTACCGTCTCCATCCGGCCCCGCAGCAGGTCCACCGAGAGCATCCGCCGGGCCAGCAGTTCCCCGGCGCCGGTAAGGTACTTCACCGCCTCCGCCGCCATGACGCTCCCCGCCACCCCGCAGGCCGGGCCCAGGGTCCCCCCAGCCGGGCTGTCCCCCCGGGCCGTCCCGAAGATGCAGCGGTAGCAGTTGCCGTCCTCCGGCAGGCAGGTGGTCACCTGGCCCAGGAAGCCCCCCACCCCGCCGTGGCAGCAGGGCCGGCCGGCGGCGGCGCAGGCGTCGGCGATGGCCAGCTTGGCCGCCAGCCCGTCGGCGGCGTCGATGATAAAGTCGTACTCCCCCGCCAGGTCGAGGACCTCCTTCCCGGTGAGGTATCGGGGGTAGGGGCGGATGGTGACCCAGGGGTTGAGGGTCTCCAGCGCCGCGGCGGCGGCTTCGGCCTTGGGGCGGCCCAGTTCCGCCGTGGTGTAGAGCAGCTGCCGCTGGAGGTTGGACAGTTCCACCCGGTCGCCGTCGGCGATGCCGATGGTCCCCACCCCCGCCGCCGCCAAATAGAGGGCGCAGGGGCTGCCCACCCCTCCGGCCCCGATGACCAGCACCCTGCCTTCCTCCAGCCGCCGCTGTCCGGCGGGACCGATCTGTGGCAGCGCCAGCTGCCGCCGGTACCGCTCCCGCTGCCCCGGTGTCAGCTGTCCCCCAGGAAGTAGAGCAGCGTCAGACGGTCCCCCTCCCGGAGCGCCGTCTTTCCCCGGTCCCCTGGGGGGACATCCCTGCCGTTGACCTGGACCAGGGCGATCTCCTGGTTCTCCACACCGGCCAGGTCCAGCCAGCCCTGGAGGGTGAGCCCCCCGGGCCAGTCCCGGGTCTCCCCCAGGGCGGTGATCCGCATGGTCCATCCCTCCTACCTCACAGCCCCCACCCGGCACCAATCCTGGCAGATGCCGCAGCCAAGGCACTTTGCCGGGTCGATGGAAAAGGGGGTCTTGACGATCTCCCGCAGTTCGTAGTTCAGGGGGGGCTCCACCCCGGTGATGGCCCCTGCCGGACAGTGCCGGGCACAAAGGCCGCAGCTGACACAGGCATCGATATCGATGAAATAGGGTTCCTCCCTCATGGGGGCGCCTGCCGGCGCCAGGGCGTTTTTCCGGCATTTGCTGGCGCAGAGACCGCACCCCAGGCATCTCCCCTCGTCGATGTGGTAGGGCTTTTTCAGCTGGCCGGTGATGGCCCCCGCCGGACAGGCCCGGGCGCAGAGGGAGCAGCCGATACAGGCTTCCTCCAGGACACGGTAGGTCCGCCGGGGGGCGGGGACGGGGCGGACCTCCTCCCCCGGGCGGACCGCCCCCTCGGGGCAGGTCTCCCCGCAGATGCCGCAGTCGATACATCGTTCCGCCAGGATGGCGAACCGGCTGGTCCCGGCGGTGATGGCCCCCACCGGGCAGCGGCGCCAGCACTCCCCGCAGGCGATACAGGCTTTGCCGTCGATATACTGTGCCATCTCTCCCTCACGCCTTTCTGACCGCTTGGTCTACTTTTGCCAGGTCCAGCCCTTCCATCTCCTCCGCCACGTCGGCCAGGTCCAGCCCCCGCAGGGTCTCCCCGGTGGGGCGGGCGGTCTCCGGCTTCCAGCCCAGTCCGGCGCCGATGCGCCGGAACATCTCCTGCACCGTGGCCTCGTCCGCTATCGGGGGGGACCACTGGCCCGCCTTGGGCGGGGACATCATCCGCTTGGACACCCCGTAGTCGTGGGCCCGCAGGCCGTTGCGCAGGTTGAGGCAGCGCATCAGCGACACCATCCGGTAGCCGAAGCGTTTCGCTTCCTCCACCGTCATATCCCAGCCGGTGACGGCGTTGAGGGTGTCCACCACGCACCGCCAATCCGCCTGGGTGTAGAACATGCACACCCCGGTGGAATCGTCCACCGGCCGGTGGCAGGCGATCCTGACGTAATGGTCGGTGATCTCCTCCAGGTCGAAGGCCTTGGCCGGCTTCTCTATCCCGAAGTTCTCCTTGTCCACGAACCCTTCCACCGGGTTCATCAGGTTGGAGCCGTAGTCGGACATGCCGAAGCCGGGGAGGCGGCTCCACTGGGCCCGCTGGTCGTGGATATGGGGGGCGAAGCCCTGCTTGGTGTACACCCCCCGGTCGGGGGCGCCTCTGCCGATGGCCTCCGCCGCCCGCTTCACCCCGCCGGCCAGGATATCCCCGATGCCCTCCCGCCGGGCCACCTTGTGCAGCAGGGCGATGCCGGCGTCGCAGCTGCCCCAGTCCATCTCGATGCCGCCCAGTTCCTCCTTTGTGAGGATGCCTTCCTCGTACAGCTCGTAGACCATGGCCAGCAGGAAGCCCCCCTCCTTCAGGTCCATCCCCAGCCGGTCGATGGTGATGCTCAGGGCCAGCCCCCCGGCGGTGTCGTCGAAGTTGCCGATGAGGGCGCTCATGGCGCTCATCCCCTCGTACTCCGGCTCGTCCCCTGTCATCCCCTTGTACTTCCCCTCCAGGATCTCCAGGGAATGGCAGTGGTTCCAGGGGCAGGCCCAGCAGGCGGTGCGCACCCACCGGAACCGCTCGTCCTTCTCCAGCTGGTCCCGGTTGAAGTTGCCGCAGGCGGGGAAGCCGGTCTCGGTGTAGTTCTTCACCGGCAGCAGGTGGGCCATGTTCATCATGTTCAGGCTCCCCAGGGTCCCCACGTACCGCACGCCGGAGGTCTTGGACCTGCCGCTGGCGGTGGTCTCGTTGGCGTTCTGGAACCAGGCCTCCTTGGCCCGGTCCAGGGCCAGGGGGTCGGCCACCGCCACCTCCACGTCCCGCCGCTGGATGGCGATGGCCTTCAGCTTTTTGTCCCCCATGACGCAGCCGGGGCCGTTGCTGGCGGCGATGTGCCCCTTGTCGTTGAGGATGCCGGCGAACCGCACCAGGTTCTCCCCGGCGGGGCCGACGCAGGCCACGCTGCTGGCCCGGCCCGGCAGGCCCAGTTCCTCCTTGAGGGCGTCCTCGGTCTCCCAGCAGTCCTTGCCCAGCAGGTGCTCCGCCGGGCGCAGTTCCACGGCGCTCTCCCCGATGAAAAGGTACTGCCAGCGTTGGGCCTTCCCCTGGATGATGAGGATATCATACCCTGCCCGGCGCAGGCAGGACCCCCAGTGGCCCAATGTCTGGGCGGAGCAAAGGCCGTTGGTCAGCGGCCCGATGGTGTTGACGCAGCAGAGGCCGGAGCCGCAGGTGGTGGTGCCGGTAAGTGCCCCCAGGGAAAAGATCAGTTCGTTCTCTGGGGCGTTCCAGGCCGTCTCCGGGGGCAGTTCCTCCCACAGGATGCGGGTGCCAAAGCCCATGCCCCCCAGGTACTTCCGGGCCCACCCGGCGTCTTTTTTCTCCCGGGTGATGGTGCCGGTGGCAAGGTCCACCCGCAGCACCCGGGGCTCGTAGATGTACTGTTGGTCCATGTGTGGCCCTCCATCCTCGTCAAAATGGCAGGGGGCGCAGGGTATCCTCCTACGCCCCCTGCCGTTATGTTGCGGTTTTTCAGCCCTCGGGCTTCTGCTCCTTCAGCAGCAGCATCGAGACCAGGGCGATGGCCAGCAGGCAGAGCAGCACGATGAACACCACCCGCAACGAACCGGCGTAGGCGCTGTTGACGTTGTCCAGCAGGGTGGCGAACAGCCCCTGGGCCTCGGCGGGGAGGGCGGCCATGAACTCCTGGGCAGGGCCCTTGTTCATCAGGGTGCCGGCGTTGAGGAAGGGGGCCAGCTGCTCCTGGGTGACGGTGTTCAGCAGGCCGTCTGGCACCACATGGGCCAGCTTGCCGGCAAAGGTGGTATTGAGGATCAGGCCCATAATGGAAAGTCCGATGGTGCCGGTGAGGGACTGGAAGCACTGGAGGGTGGCGGTGCCGCCGCTGATCTTCTCCTTGGGCAGGTTCCCCTGGATACCGGCGGTGAAGGCGCCCATCACCGCGCCGTTGCCAAAGCCGATGATGCCCATCATCACATACAGCAGCCAGACGGGGGTGGTGGCGGTGCAGGTAGACTGGAGGAACATGCTGACAGCGTACAGGCCGATGATGGCGATCATGATCTCTTTAATACGGCCCTTCCGGGCGGCGATAAGGTAGCCCGCCACCACGCCGGCCAGGGTGTTGACGATGGCCTGGGCGGAAAGGATGGCCCCGGAGGCGGTGCCGGTCATGCCCCGCACCGCCTGGGCGTAAAGGGTAAAGTAGGCGTTGGAGGCGAACATGCAGGGCCAGATGGCGCAGGCCGCCAGCAGGCAGAGGACAAAATACTTGTTGCCGAACAGATCCATGGGGATCAGGGCGTCCTTGCTCCGCTTTTCCACCATTACGAAGGCGATGGCGCCGACGACGGTGACCGCCAGCAGGGCGAGGATCAGGCCATCGGTCCAGCCCCGGGTCCCCACCCAGTTGAAGGCCAGGACAGCGCAGGTGGCCGCCACCGCCAGCAACAGGAAGCCGGGGATGTCGATGGCGGGGGCAACCTCCTTCTTCTTGTTGGGGTACTGGGTGAGGAGCATCCCCACCACCAGGGCGCCGATGACGATGGTGGCGTAAAACACCGCCCGCCAGCCCATGGCGTCATAGATCACACCGCCGATGGTGGGCCCGAAGATGTTGCAGATGCCGGTGATAGTGCCGTACATCCCCAGGTACTTGGCCTTGTCCGGGCCGGTGTGGATCTCCCCCAGGGCGGTGAGGCAGTTGGCCAGCATGAAGCCCTGGCCCAGCCCCTGGCCGCCGCGGAAAATGACGTGCATCATCATGGTGGTGCTGAAGCCGGCCAGCAGCATCGAGACCGAGTAGATGGCGATGCCGGTCATGATAAGGTTCCGGCGGCCGAAGATATCCCCCAGCTTGCAGGCCAGGGGCATAGCCAGGGTGCTGCACAGGAAGAAGATGGTGTTCATAAAGGTGTACAGCCCCACATCCCCCAGGTCGGCGGTGATGTAGGTGCCCACGGTGCGGGCCATGGCGTTGAAGAACAGCACCTCCGCCAGCGCCAGGAAGATGGCGGCGGTGGCTACCGTCTTTTGCTGCTTGGTCATTTCGGTGTTGGTGTTCATAAAAACGAATCCCTCCTTATGATCGGTCCTTGGCGTGTAAAATGGTCCGGTCCAGCCGGTAACGCAGGAACAGCAGGCCAATGAGGATGGCCAGCACCCCCGGGGCGATGAACATCAGGGCGTTGATGCCCCACAGCACCCCGGGCGTCTGGGGCATGTTGGCGCTGAACCCCAGCACCCCCAGGACAATGCCCATCCCGGAGGTCCCGATGGCCATCCCCACCTTGTTGCCGAACTCCAGCAGGGCGAACACGCCGCCGTCGCTGCGCGCCCCGGACAGGTACTCGCTGTAATCGGTAAGGTCTGGAACGATGGTGTAAATAAGAGAAAAGCTGGCGCCGAACAGAAAGCTGGAAACGATGGTGAGCCCCCAGAACAGCAGCATACTGCCCTGCCGGGGAAGGACGAAGAAGTTCAGCACCAGCGTCCCGCCATACAGCACATACAGGCAGCTGAGGGCCTGGCCCGGCCCCCGGAACCGGGGCAGGATGTACTGGGCCAGGTAGGTCCCCGCGATCTGGGGCAGGCGCATCAGCAGGGTAAAGAGGGCGTACAGCGCCATGTCTCCCGCCACGTACTTGAAGTAGTAGACAAAGATGGACACCCGCCCGTAAGAGATGAGTCCATTGAGGAAGTGCCCCGCCAGGGCGATGCGGAAGGGCTGGCTGCTGATGTTCTGCCGCACCACCGCCCCCAGGTGGAACTTCTGCTGCTTTTTGGGGGCGGGCAGGATCTTCTCCTTGCAGAAGATGGGGGTCAAAAGGTACAACGGAACGCTGACCAGGCCGAAAAGCACCGTGAGCTGGAAGTAGGTCCCCGCCTGGTCGGTGCCACGGGCGTCGAACCAGACGGTGGCCAGCTGGGTCATCACCATGGCCCCCACGATGCCCGCCGCCGACTTCAGCGAGATGATGTTGGCCCGGGCGTCCGGGGAGCCAGACATCACCGAGGCCATGGCGTCCAGCGGGGTGCTGAACACGGTAAACACCAAAAGGTACAGCAGATAGGCGCCGCAGACCCAGGCGAAGCGGACAGCCGGGTTCCAGGCCGGGTCCTGGTAGAACAGCAGGCAGGTGGCCAGGGCCACCGGCAGGGCGGAGGCGGCGATCCAGGGGCGGTACCGCCCCCACCGGGTCACCGTCCGGTCGGTGATGTAGCCAACGAGGGGGTCGGTGACCCCGTCGAACAGCCGGGACACCAGCAGCAGCACCGAAAAAGCGTAGGCAGAGATGCCCACCGCGTCGGTGCAGAAGATCATAAAGTAGCTGGTGATGTACCCCCAACTGAAGGCGGTGGCGATGTTGGAGGAGAGGTAGGCCGCTTTTTCCCGCCAGGGAAGGGTCTGTCTGCTCATGGGTGGTCTCCCCCTTTCCCCGGGGCGCGGCAGGGGATCACCCCTTGTACCGCTGTCCCCCGTCGATGACCAGTTCCGCCCCGGTGACGAACCGGGATTCATCGGAGAGGAGATAGATCGCGCCGTAGGCGATGTCATCCGGCTTGCCCAGGTAGCCCAGGGAGGTCTGGTCCTTGCAGTGCTGCACCACCTCCGGCTTATCAAACATCCCGGCGGTCATGGGGGTCTCGATGGTGCCGGGGACGATGGTGTTCACCCGGATGTTCTCCCGGCCCAATGTCACCGAGGCGGTGCGGCTCAGGGAGCGGACGCCCCCCTTAGAGGGGGCGTAGGCGTTGAACCCTACCCCGATGTAGGCGGCCATGGAGGAGACGCAGATGATGGAGCCGCCCCCGGCCTTTCTCATCTCCGGCACCACCGCCTGGATGCCCCGGAACTGGCCCCAGAGGTTGACGTCGATGATCTTCTGGAAGAGATCGTGGTCGGTCTCCTCCCACCAGACCCCCTTGGTGCCGATGCCGGCGTTGTTGATCAGGCCGTTGATCCCGCCGAACTGCTCCACCCCGGCGGCCACCGCCCGGTCCCAGTCCTCCCCGCTGGAGACATCCAGCTTCACTGCCAGGGCGCTGCCAGGATAGGCGGCGTTGATGCGGTCCACTGTCTCCTTCAGCTGCTCCATGGCGATGTCGCCGGCGATGACCTTGGCCCCCTCCGCCGCGAAAAGGGCCGCCTCGGCGGCACCCTGGCCCATGGCAGCGCCGGTGACGACGATGACCTTGTCCTTCAATCTGTTCATACGATCCGTCCTCTCTTCCCCAGTGGGATGCCCCACCGTTTTTGTGGTCTTTCTACAAAAAAATTATAGTTTTCGCTGTGGATAAAGTAAAATATCACTTTTTCATCGTTGCCGGACAATGATAACCTGCCGTTATTTTTCCCGGCCAAAGAGGGCTTTTTCCGCCAAAAACCCCTTCCGCGGGAAAAAGCGGAAGGGGCCGCCCTTGATGTATTTTGTCATCGCCGGTATAATAAAGGGAAAGGATCATCCGGCAGGGGAAGGGGGCGTTCAAAGATGACGCTATTGCAGCTGGCCTATTTCGTGGAGGTGTGCAAGTGCCGCAACATGACCAAGGCAGCTGCCAATCTGCACATCTCCCAGCCCGCCATCACCAAGGCCATCCAGGAACTGGAAAGCGAGTACGGCGCCCGGCTGCTGCTGCGGCGCAAAAACGGCCAGGAACTCACCGGGGAGGGGCAGTTCCTGTACCAGCGGGCCGAGGCGCTGCTCCGCCAGGCGGAGGAACTGGACGCCGCCATGAAGCAGCTTTGCAGCCGGCGCAAGACCGTCCGGGTGGGGGTGTCGGTGGTGTTCGTCCACCTCTTCCCCGACTTCCTCCGGGACTACCAGGCGGCCAACCCCGGCCTGGAACTGAAAAGCTACGCCTTCGGCACGGTGGAACTCCAGCAGCACATGGAGAAGGGGTCCATCGACGTAGCCATCTCCGGCCAGTCGGATTCCCTCCCCTTCCCCAGCCGGGTGCTGCTCCAGGCGGAATCCCGCTTCTGGACCCGGCGGGACAGCCCCCTGGCCGGCCGGGAGGTCATCCACATCGACACCGACCTGGGCGACACCCCCATCGGCCTCTTCCGGGAGAACATCAGCTACCCCCAGAACCGGGGCGTCGACCAGTTCTACCCCCTGCGGGGGGAGGCGGTGGCCAACGTCCTCTTCTGCACCAACCAGTTCGGGGAGATCCGGCAGAAGCTGCTGGAGGGGGCTGTCTCCACCTTCCTGCCCCAGCACATCCTGGACGACTGCCCCCAGCTGGTCTCCATCCCCACCGACCCACCCCTCCGCTTCAACCTCCTGGCCTACTGGAACGGCGGCCACATCAGCAGCCAGCTGCTGGACCTGGTCACCTTCGCCCAGGACTACATCGCCCGGCGGATGGCGCCGGGGGAGGGGTGACTTTTTCCCTTTTTTAAGGGCATCTCCCCCCTTGACGGGGGGCGGGAGTCGTGGTATAATATCCAGGACGATGCGGCCCCGGCGGCACAAGGCTTTGGGATACGGAGAGGTGTCCGAGGGGTTTAAGGAGCTGGTCTTGAAAACCAGTGACTCGTCAGAGCCGTGGGTTCGAATCCCACCCTCTCCGCCACCAGGCGGGGGCCTGGAGCGTGCCACGCCGCGGTCGGCCCTTTGAACAGATAAATACGGAGATGTACCCAAGTGGTGAAGGGGCTCCCCTGCTAAGGGAGTAGGTCGGGAGACTGGCGCAAGGGTTCAAATCCCTTCATCTCCGCCATGGCGTAGCCGCCAAGGCACGCCCTACCCGGCCCCCTCAAAAGAGGGGGCCTTACCTTTGTGTAGAATCATAGCGACTGCCTGGAGACTTAGGCAGCTTTTGGTCTTTCGACGCCGGGCCCGGGCTTGAAAAACCGCCCCCTGCACCGGGTGGAACGTGGAAGATCAGGGCCGGCAGGAAGGCCGAAAAAGAGACCATACCCGACACTGCCAAGCGGATGCTCGCCGACGGCAAATTGCCCTTGGAGGCAGTCCTCGTGACAGAGTGCAAAAAGACCTGGGGTCCCCACGGGGCTCCAGGTCTTTTCTCTTTTGTCACCCCACCGAACCCAGGATCTCCCCCTGCCGGGGGTCCAGGGGGGCGGTGAGCAGCAGTTGCCCGCCCTCCCAGCGCAGCGGCACGCAGGACACCCCCCCCAGGGCGGCCAGGGCGTCGTCCAGGGTGGTGCGGCACCGGGCCAGGCGGCGGCCCAGGTAGAGGCAGAGGAACAGCTGCAAAAACTGCATCTTCTCCAGCAGCGCCAGCACCTCGCCACGGCAGCGGCCCAGGCGGAGGAACTGCAGGTCCTCGGTGAGGTAGACCGGGTGGGTGATGTCCAGCACCTTGTCCAGGATGAGGAACTTTTCCAGCACCTTTTCCACCGGCAGCGCCGTGTTGGTGAGGATCAGTTCCCGGGGCTCCTTGTGCCACTGGGTCAGGGCGGCGGCCTGGCCGGAACTGGAACGGAGGATCACCGCCCGGACCTGGCCGAACCGCTTCTCCCGGTAGCCGTACTCCCGGAAGGCCAAAAACTCCCCTTCCTCCCGGAGGAAGGCGGTCAGCTCCCCCTCCTCCTCCACAAAGGGGGGCAGCGTCCCCGGGGGGGTGGCGCAGATGAACCGGCTGTTCCCCGGCCCCAGGCCGTGGCGGGACAGCAGCGCCGGGTCCCGGGCCAGGATCACCGACCGGGCCGCCAGTTCCGCCGCCTTTTCCGCCGCCCCTTCCCAAAGGCAGCTGTCCAGGGGGACGTCCTCCCCGCTGAGGAGGAACAGGGCGTCGGTGGGCCGGTCCTCCGGCAGGAAGTCGTACTGGCAGGGGACGGCGTAGCAGAAGCCCCAGTCCCCCTCCCGCCCCATCGCCCCCTGGGCCCGGGAGGCCAGGCCGGGGTACAGCTTTTCCGGGGCCAGCAGCAGCCGGGCGGCGGCGTCAAGGCTGGCCTCGTCCACCCCCGCCCGGCCGGGGACATAGCACTGGTCCAGCCACTGGAAGAAGGGGGTCCCCCGCTGGTAGCTGAGGAGATAGTAGGCGGTAAGGGCGGTGAGGGCGTCCGCCGCCTGGTCCTTTTCCCCGGCCTCCCGGGCCGCCCGGGAGAAGGACCGGTCCATCCCCAGCCCCTCCATGGCCCGGAGCAGCAGCGACACCGGGCCGTATTCCCGTCCCCCGGGCAGCACCGTCAGCAGCCAGGGGGTGAGGACATCGGTGCGGCCCCGGCTGACGGCGGCGGCCATCTCCCGCAGGGCGTCCAGGTCCAGGCGGTCGGCCCGGCCCAGGCTCTTCACCAGCCGCTGGCGGCTGGTCCCGTCCCGGTACTGGGTCTGCATCAGCTGGCAGTAGGTCACCTTGCCCCCCCGGGTGTTCACCGTCGTCTCCTTGATCCAGATAAAAAGCCCCCCCTTCTGGTGTAAAGCAAGAGCGGAGTGTCGCCACTCCGCTCCCTCTATACAGAGATATCTCCATACACATCGACGGCTGACGCCGTCATACCAGCAAGGTGATTATAACATCCCCCGGGCCAAAAAGCAAGGGGTATCTTTATTCTGCCTTCTCTTTTTCCGGGGGCACGTACTCCAGCAGGTCCTCCAGCGTGCAGTCCAAGGCGTAGCAGACCCTGGACATAAAATCCAAATCTACCATCTGCACCGGTTTCTTTTGGGACTTATAATAGCGGTCAACGACGATAAATCCGGTCCCGGTCAGGGAAGCTAACCGGTTACGGGAGATGCCACGACTGTCCAGAACTTCAGCCAGTTTTACCCGGACATGCCCGTAGTCTACCATCTGGTATATGGTAGTTGGTTCAATGACTGGTCTCAATTCCTCCATTCGCTCATCCCCCCTTCTATCTTGTTATTCTAACATCGATACTTGATTGTGTCATTTAACATATAAGACAATTAACAATATATGTATATAATGATTGATATTATAATTATATCGATATAAATTTTTTCAAGAATTTTGGTGCGACAGGGATTTTATGATACTCTTTCGGAATATATGATAAGATGTTGTATGATGAAATTTGACATTATATACATATCAATATAATATTTATCCATGAATTTTATGAAAAGAAGGTGATACTGTGAAGTCCTGTTTCTTCATCGGCCATGAGTATGTGCCAAAACATCTGGAACCACGCCTGGAATCTACGGTGGAGCAGTTTATCGAGGAACTGTTCGTCGAGGAGTACGTCGTTGCCGACCATTATTACCACCACCAGCGCCTAAAGGAGATGCTCTGCCGGGTGCTGGGCCGGGCCAAGAAGCGGCACCCGGGACTTGTCCTGCGGCTGGCGATCCCCCATCCCTCCCCCCTCAGTCCCTCTCTGCCCCCCGGCTTTGACCAGGTATACCTCCCCCCGGAACTGGAAGGGATGCCGCCCCGGCAGGCCGACGACCGGCTGGACCAGCTGCTGGTGGAGCAGGCCACCCACCTTGTGGCATGCGTCTCCCACTTCTCCTGGGACAGCTACCGGGCCTTTGCCGACGCCCGGGGCCGGGCCGCCAGGGGGGAACTGTTCCTTTTCACACTCGTTTGACACAAATTCCGCCCCAAACAAAAAACCGCCCAAGACTCCAGGCACCCGCTGTCGCTTTGCACCCACATAAGGCCCCGCAGGGGCCGTGTAGGGCATGACAGCGGCGGCACGCCGCCCGAGCAGGGATTGACAGCGGCGGCACGCCGCACGCCCACTGGTGTTTGAACAAATTGTAAAATTTACTTTTTTTCCGGCGGGAGGAGAAAAAAGCCCTTGATTTTTTTTCAAAAAGGGGTACAATAATAGTCGTTGGCACTCCGATGCGATGAGTGCTAAAACCAAGCGGCAGTTCCATCGGAACAGAAATAAGAAATCGGAGGGAACGAATTATGACGATCAAGCCCCTGTGTGACCGTGTGGTCATCAAGATGACCGAGGCCGAGGAGACCACCAAGAGCGGCATCATCCTGGCCGGCAACGCCAAGGAGAAGCCGGTGGTGGCCGAGGTGGTAGAGGTTGGCCCCGGCGGCATGGTGGACGGCAACCAGGTGGATATGTACCTGAAGAAGGGCGACAAGGTCCTCATCAGCAAGTACGCCGGCACCGAGGTGAAGCTGGACGGGGAGGAGTACACCATCCTCCGCCAGTCCGACGTCCTGGCCATCGTGGAATGAATGATTGATTAACAGGAGGAACAGAGCATTATGGCAAAGCAGATCATCTATGGCGAGGAAGCCAGAAAAGCACTCCAGTCCGGCATCGACCAGCTGGCCGATACCGTCAAGATCACCCTGGGCCCCAAGGGCCGCAACGTGGTGCTGGATAAGAAGTTCGGCAGCCCCCTCATCACCAACGACGGCGTCACCATCGCCAAGGAGATCGAACTGGACGACGCCTTCCAGAACATGGGCGCCCAGCTGGTGAAGGAAGTGGCCACCAAGACCAACGACGCCGCCGGCGACGGCACCACCACCGCCACCCTGCTGGCCCAGGCCCTGGTGCGGGAGGGGATGAAGAACGTCACCTCCGGCGCCAACCCCATGATCGTCAAGCGTGGCATCGAGTCCGCCGTCAAGGCCGCCGTGGGCGCCATCGTGGCCGACAGCAAGAAGGTCTCCGGCTCCGCCGATATCGCCCGGGTGGCCACCGTCTCCTCCGGCAACGAGGAGATCGGCAAGCTGATCGCCGAGGCCATGGAGAAGGTCTCCGCCGACGGGGTCATCACCCTGGAGGAGTCCAAGACCGCCGAGACCTACAGCGACGTGGTGGAAGGGATGCAGTTCGACCGGGGCTACATCACCCCCTACATGGTCACCGATACCGAGAAGATGGAGGCGGTCATCGACGACGCCCTGCTCCTCATCACCGATAAGAAGATCGGCAACATCCAGGAGATCCTCCCCCTGCTGGAGCAGGTGGTCCAGTCCGGTAGAAAGCTGATCATCGTCGCTGAGGATGTGGAGGGCGAGGCCCTGGCCACCCTGCTGGTGAACAAGATGCGTGGCACCTTCACCTGCGTCGCCGTCAAGGCCCCCGGCTTCGGCGACCGCCGCAAGGAGATGCTCCAGGATATCGCCACCCTCACCGGCGGCCAGGTCATCACCTCCGACCTGGGCCTGGAACTGAAGGACGCCGACATGTCCCAGCTGGGCCATGCCAAGCGTGTCACCGTCCAGAAGGAGAACACCATCATCGTGGGCGGCGAGGGCGACAAGAAGGCCATCCAGGACCGCATCGCCCAGATCCGCGCCCAGATCGAGAACACCACCTCCGACTTTGACCGGGAGAAGCTGCAGGAGCGCCTGGCCAAGCTGGCCGGCGGCGTGGCGGTCATCAAGGTAGGCGCCGCCACCGAGGTGGAGATGAAGGAAAAGAAGATGCGCATCGAGGACGCCCTCTCCGCCGCCAAGGCCGCGGTGGAGGAAGGCATCGTCGCCGGCGGCGGCGTGGCCCTCGTCAACGCCATCCCCGCCGTGGAGAAGCTGGCGGAGGAGAAGGACGGGGACGAAAAGACCGGTGTCCGCATCGTTCTGAAGGCCCTGGAGGAGCCCATGCGCCAGATCGCCACCAACAGCGGCCTGGAGGGTTCGGTCATCATCGACGCCATCAAGCGTTCCGGCAAGAAGGGCTACGGCTTCGACTTCTACAAGGAGGAGTACGCCGACATGATCCCCGCCGGCATCCTGGACCCCACCAAGGTGACCCGTTCCGCCCTGGAGAACGCCGCCTCGGTGGCCGCCATGGTCCTCACCACCGAGAGCCTGGTAGCCGACAAGAAGGAGCCCGCCCCCGCGGCCCCCGCCGCCCCCGACATGGGCGGCATGGGCGGGATGTATTGATCAACACCGCCTGACCCGTAAAGTTTAAAGAGACCAGCGTCTGCCGTGTGCGGGCGTTGGTTTCTTTTCTTGCAAAAATCCGGCACCAAATGAGAATTTTTCTCGACAAATCGTTGATTTTTTGGAAAACCAGGGTATAATAAAGCAAAAGGAGTGAGTGCCTATGCTGATCCAGTTTCGCTTCCAGAATTTCAAGTCGTTCCGAGACGATACCATCCTGGATTTTTCCGCCACAAAAATCACCGAACATGGTGACCATGTGGTCACCATCGGGAGGGAAAAGCTACTGCCGGTGGCGGCGATTTTTGGGGCCAACGCCAGCGGGAAGTCCAACGTTGTAGAAGCATTTCGCTTTATGAGAACCTATATAGGCGAATCGTTTCTATACGGCGGCGCAAGCAGGAAGGAGCGCGAGGACCAGGCAGACAAAGAGAATCAGAGCAAACCACTGACACAACCCCCGTTTCTTTTTGACTCTGCCAGCCAAGGAACCCCTTCTTCCTTTGAAGTTTACTTTACAGACCCCGAGGACGATTTGGAAAGGATTTATAACTATGGGTTCACCTTGGGCCCCGATGGCATTGTGGAGGAATGGCTCAATATAAAGTCCAAAACATCCAAAGTTGCAAAAAAAATTTTTTCCCGAAATGGTGCTGAGTATGACCTGGCGGCCATCCCGAAAAAACTCCAGGAAAATATTTTGCTTTCCCTGGAAAAGGAAACCTTGATCGTATCACTGGGCGCAAAGCTAAAAATTGATATTTTGAAAACCGTTTTTTGGTGGTTTGCTCATATTGAAATCGTCGATTTCGGTATTCCCGCCAGAAGCGTTTGCCTTTCCCGCCAGCTTCCTAAAAATTTTGAAGATAAATCCGTTCAGAATCAGATGGTTTCCTATCTTTCTGCTTTTGACCCTTCTATTACCGGTTTTCATGTAGAACAAAAAGACAACGGGCGTTTTCTGGTTTATACTCTTCACCGCACGAGGGATGGAGATTTCGCAGTTCTTCCCCTGTCCCAAGAATCCAGCGGCACCCTAAAAATGTTTGCGTTATATCCATATTTGCAGGACACTTTAGAACACAGTAGAGTTCTGTTAATAGACGAACTCAACGCCCGCCTGCACCCTCTATTAGTCCGTAGCATCCTTTTGACCTTCCTGGACCCCAACATCAACAAAAACCACGCCCAACTCATCTTCACCACCCACGACGCCTGGCAGCTTTCCAATGATCTCCTGCGCCGGGACGAAATATGGTTTACCGAAAAGGACGAGGATGGCGCCTCCACCCTCTACTCCCTGGCCGACTTCCAGGATGAGGACGGGGACAAGATACGTAAGGACGAGAACTACGAGAAAAACTACCTGTTAGGCAAGTATGGCGCGATCCCTACCCTAAAGTGCTTTGACATACTGGGGGAGGGATAAGGATGGGACGAAACCGGGACGGCAGACGGGAACCCAGGTCGAGCGCCCCCAAGCGGGTGCCCAAGCTGGGTTACTATTTCATCGTCACCGACACCGAGGAGACCGAGAAAAACTACCTCTACGGTCTCCGGGATTCCCTGTCGGAGGAACTGCGGGACCACATCGTCATCAAGGTCTCCCAGGCCAGGACCGATAAACTGATCGAGACCTGCGAACAGGCGAGTATCGACCCCCAGTACCGGCAGTGCTGGATCGTCTTTGACCGGGACCAGGTCAAGGATTTTGACCGCATCATCGCCGAAGCGGAACACAAGGGGATAAGAGTGGGCTGGTCCAACCCCTGCATCGAGATATGGTTTGATGCCTACTTCGGAAAGATGCCCAACATCCAGGTTTCGGTCCGCTGCTGCCAAGATTTTTGCCAGCGATTTCAGGAAAAGACTGGCCAGAAATACAGAAAATCCGACCCGGACATCTACCGCAAACTGAACCAGGCCGGTGACGAGGCGGAGGCCATCCGGTGTGCTCAGCGCCAGTGGGAACAATACGACAAGGAGGGCGAACGGATCCCCTCCCGCATGTGCCCCTGTACTACCCTGCATCATTTGGTGGACGAGATACGCAGAAAAACCGTTACATAAGAAAGGAGCCGCCCCCCATGCCCCGCTGCATCAACTGCAAACAGCCCCTCCTGGACTTCGCCGCCGCCTGGCTGCCGGAGTACCGCGTCGACCTCCCCCCCAAGAGCCTGGAGGAATTCTGCCGCTACTACTGCTGCGAGACCGGGACCCCCGACCTCTCCGGCTCCCGCTACCCCCTGGTGAAGAGCGGCCCCGACGGCTGCTTCCACCACCTGTCCCTCCAGCGGGGGTTTTTGGACGGGAAGATATACCTGCGGCTGGCCGCCCCCTACACCAGCTACCTCCGCCACCCCTGGGATATCGCCATGTGCACCCACAAGGCGCTCTCCAACGGCTACTACAGCCGGCTGATGACGGTGCCGGAAAAGGCCCGGGTGGCCTGCCCCTGGGTGGTGGTGGACAACGATAAGGCCGCTCTGTCCGCCGGGCTGGAGCGGCTGGGGGAGTGGTACCGGCAGCACCGGGAGGAACTGGAAAACTCCTACCAGAAGCAGCAGGGGTGGATCGACAAGCAGGACCGGGCCTACCGGACCGCCCGGCGCTTTGTGGACGGCCGGCTGGAGGTGCTGGCCGGGGACCAGCCCGCCGTGATGGCCCTCTACCGGGAGGTGGACCGGCTGGCGGAGGAGTACGATGACGCCAAAAAGCGGGGGACCGTCCGGTATGGGGAGCCCCTCAGCTTCTTCACCGACTGGTGCAGCGGCAAGCTGCCCCAGCCCTTCGCCGGGTGGGAGGAGGAACTGGCCGCCGTCATGATGACAGGGAAGAAGCGGGTCACCGACGACCCCCTCTACGCCCATAGCTTCGCCATGACGGGGATGCTCTACTTTATCCACGACGCCGAAAAGGACCTCTGCCCGGAGGTCCTGACCAAAAAACTCTGGCAAGAGGGATAAGAAAAGGAGCCGCCGCTGTTTTTCCACAGCGGCGGCTCCTTCTGCTGTCACCGGATGCCCAACTCCCCTTCGATCTCCAGCAGGCGGTTGTACTTCGCCACCCGCTCGCTGCGGCAGGGGGCGCCGGATTTGATCTGGCCGCAGCCAGTGGCCACCGCCAGGTCGGCGATGATCGGGTCCTCGGTCTCCCCGCTGCGGTGGCTCATCACCACCCCCCACTTTTTCTCCTGGGCCATGGAGACGGCGTCCAGCGTCTCGGAGAGGGTGCCGATCTGGTTGGGCTTGATGAGGATGGCGTTGGCGGCGTTCTCCTCCAGCCCCCGCTTCAGCCGCCGGATGTTGGTGACGAAAAGGTCGTCCCCCACCAGCTGCATCCGGCTGCCCAGCCGCTTGGTGAGCAGCTGCCACCCCTGCCAGTCGTCCTCCGCCGCCCCGTCCTCCAGGGAGAGGATGGGGTACCGGGCCGCCAGCCCCGCCCAGTAGTCCACCAGCTGCTCCCGGGTGTAGACCCGCCCCCCCTTGGGGGTCTGGTAGACCTCCCCCTCCTGCATCCATTCGCTGGCGGCGGCGTCCAGGGCCAGGGCGATCTCCTCCCCGGGGCGGTACCCCGCCCGGCCGATGGCCCGGAGGATCAGTTCCAGCGCCTCCTCGTCGGAGGACAGGTCGGGGGCGAAGCCCCCCTCGTCCCCCACCCCGGAGCCCAGCCGCCGGTCCCGGAGGATGGCCCCCAGGGCGTGGTACACCTCGGCGCACCGCCGCAGCCCCTCCCCAAAGGAGGGCACCCCCCGGGGGATGATCATGAACTCCTGGATGTCCACGTTGTTGGCGGCGTGGGCCCCGCCGTTGAGGATGTTCATCATCGGCACCGGCAGCACCTTTTTCCCCTCCGGGCAGAGACAGCGCCAAAGGGGCTCCCCGGCGCTGGCCGCCGCCGCCCGGGCGCTGGCCAGGGAGACCGCCAGGATGGCGTTGGCCCCCAGCCGCTCCTTGTTGCGGCTGCCGTCGGCGTCCAGCAGCGCCTGGTCCACCTGGCGTATCTCCCCGGCGTCCAGCCCCTTCACCGCCTTTGCCAGCGGCCCCCGGATGTTGCTCACCGCCTGGACCACCCCCTTGCCGCCGTACCGGGCACGGTCCCCGTCCCGGAGCTCGTGGGCCTCGTGGACCCCGGTGGAGGCCCCGGAGGGGGCGTTGGCCCAGCCCCAGCTGCCGTCCTCCAGTTCCACCCCCGCCCGGACGGTGGGGTTGCCCCGGCTGTCCAGGATCTCCAGCCCGGTCACCTGTTTGATCTTTGCGCAGCGTGTCATACCTGTTCTCCTTTTTTCTCCATGGGATATTTTTCCGGCCGCCGGAAAGGCGCGGCCTGTTCCTCTTTATCCTTCCAGCTTTTTGGGGCAAATATACGGCAAAAACTGGGATAATAGTTTTTGCCCCGCGGCGCATACTAACCACGAAGCAACGGCGGACGTGACGCCGCCGCCGCTTAATTCCAGAAAGAACAGGTGAACGAAAAGATGAAAATGAAACGTTTCGCAGTCCTGCTGACAGTGGCGGCGCTGGTGCTGGCCCTGGGGATGACCGGCTGCACCGGCGGCTGCTCCACCAACAACGGGATGAGCAGCACCGTCCCCTCCGCTCCCTCCAGCCCCTCCTCCACCCCTTCCCCCAGCAGCGTCCCGGATAACAGCAGCTCCGGCACCGGCAGCAGCGATCCCGGCTCCGACAACGATATGGACCGGCCCGATAACTCCTCCGGCCCCATGGACGACCTGGAGGACGACATCGCCAGCGTCCCCGACAAGGTGGGGGACATGATGGACGATATCGCCGGTGACCTCACCGACGGGGACCGCCTGCCGGACGGCTCCAGTTCCTCCTCCCTCCCCGGCAGCAGTTCCAACAGTTCTTCCGCCACCACCACCATGGGCACCGATTTTGGGGAGATCGGTGCCCTTTCCGCCAAGGGCCTGGACTGGGGCCCCGGCGGTCCCCGGGACGAGAAGAACCGCTCCCAGGGGGCGCTGGCGTATAACCAGCAGTTCGGCAAGTACGACGCCCTGTTTCTGGCCGACGACCAGCCGGTGGTGTATATGACCTTTGACGAGGGGTACGAAAACGGCCTGACCCCCACCTTCCTGGATATCCTGAAGGAGAAGGAGGTGAAGGGGCTGTTCTTTGTTACTTACGACTTCGCCGACCGGGAGCCGGAACTGATCCGCCGCATCATCGACGAGGGCCACGTTCTGGGCAACCACAGCTGGAGCCACAAAAACTACAGCACCCTCACCCCCAAGCAGGCGGCGGAGGACATCATGAAACTCCACGATTATGTGAAGGAGAACTTCGGGTACGAGATGAGATACTTCCGCTTCCCCAGCGGCAACTTCAACGAGCAGACGCTGGCGGTGGTCCAGTCCATGGGGTACAAGTCGGTGTTCTGGTCCTTCGCCTACAAGGACTGGCTCACCGATGACCAGCCGGACCCCAAGGAGTCGGAGGAGCGGATCGTAAAGGCCGCCTGCCCGGGGAACATCTACCTCCTCCACGCGGTGAGCAGCACCAACGCCCAGGTGATGGGCAGCGTCATCGACCGGGTCCGGGACGCCGGGTACAGCTGGGGGGACCCCGGGACCCTTTAAGAGCCCGATTTTTTCCCCAAGTCCCCCTTCCCCCCTTCCAAATCCACAGCCGCTATGGTATAATGTCCGCAAGCGGACATTATACAGGATCAGAAGTGCCCTTTTCCTCGTCCCCTGCGGGGACAACCGGAAAAGATGGCCCATTATACCATTCCGCTTTGCTTCATGGTATAATAGTACGGAAGATTTGGTATATCATCCGAAAGAAAGGGAGGGATACACCGTGGAACTTCCCAAACTCCCCATCGCCAACACCATCCGGGACCAGGTGTATCAGCTTCTGAAAAACGAGATATGCCAGGGGGTCTACGAGCCGGGCTACTGGCTCCAGGAAAAGGAACTCTCCCAGCGGCTGCGGGTGAGCCGTTCCCCGGTGCGGGAGGCGCTGCTGCAGCTGGGCCGGGACGGCCTGGTGCGGAACATCCCCAACAAGGGGGTGTTCGTCCGGGAGTTCTCCATCCGGGACATCGAGGACGTCTTTGACCTGCGGATCATGATGGAGTCCTTCGCCATCCTCCACACCCGCCCGGAACTGGGCAGCCAGGAGAAGGAGACGCTGCTGGAACTTTTGGGGCACATCGACCGCACCCACGCCACCGGGGACCGGAAAAGCTACATCGCCGCCGATATCCAGTTCCACCACTACCTCATCCAGCTGTGCGGCAACCAGTTTCTGGTGAAGTCCTACAGCGACATCTACTCGATGATCAAGCAGTTCTGCATCTACTCCCTCATCGACCTGGCCCGGTTCAACAACTCCATGACCGAGCACCGGCAGATCGTCCACTCCCTGGTCACCGGCCAGATGGAGGAGGCGGAAAAGTACAACCGCCTCCACCTGGAACTGACCAAGGCCAAGCTGGCCGAGGTACTGAAAAAACAGGGGAAGGAATAAGGATCCTCCCTCCGGCCGCCTGCCGGGGGGCTTTTTTTGTGGTATTGGGACAGCCCGCCGCCGGCATATAGATAGGATGTCTGAACATCCATCATCCATCACACATCATCCTGCCGGAAAGGAAGCGTTTGCCATGAAACGAACCCATCTTCCCCGCCGCCGGAAGGGGGCCCTGGCCCTGCTGCTGGCTCTGCTGCTGCTCCTGCCCCTCCCCGCCTTCGCCGCCGAGGAGATCGCCCCCCTGCTGCCGGAGGAGGCGGCCATCGCCGCCCTGAGCACCGACGTCATCGAGGCGGAAAAGACGCTGGCCGCCAGCATCACCCCCGGCGTCGACCTGCCGGTGAAGTCCGCCGTGCTGATGGAGCAGGGCAGCGGCGCCATCCTCTACGCCGAAAACGAGGACCTGCAGCTGCCCCCCGCCTCCATCACCAAGATCATGTCGCTGCTGCTGGTGATGGAGGCCATCGACAGCGGCAAGATCGCCCTTACCGACCAGGTCACCTGCTCCGACGTGGCCGCCGGGTACGGCGGCAGCCAGATATGGCTCAAGCCCGGGGAGACGATGACGGTGGACGAACTTTTAAAGGCCGCCGCCATCGCCAGCGCCAACGACGCCACCGTCTGCCTGGCCGAGTACATCGCCGGCAGCGAGGAGGCCTTTGTCCAGCTGATGAACCAGCGGGCCCAGGAACTGGGGATGACCGGCACCACCTTCCGCTGCGCCGCCGGCCTGGACCAGGAGGGGCATCTTTCCACCGCCAAGGACATCGCCATCATGTCCCGGGCGCTGCTGGAGCACCCCCTCATCCTAAACTACTCCACCGTCTGGATGGACACCCTCCGGGGGGGAGAGACCCAGCTGGTGAACACCAACCGGATGGTGCGGTTCTACCAGGGGGCCACCGGCCTAAAGACCGGCACCACCAGCGGGGCGGGCAGCTGCCTTTCCGCCACCGCCAGCCGGGACGGCCTGGGGCTCATCGCGGTGGTGATGGGGGCGGACACCTCCGACCACCGGTTCGCCGCCGCCCGGTCGCTGCTGGACTGGGGTTTTGCAAACTTTATGCAGGCCCCCTTGACCCCGCCGGAAAACATCCTGCCGGTGCCGGTGACCGGCGGTGTGGGGACCCAGGTGGAGGTAGCCTGCCGCCCGCCGGAGGGCATCCTGGTGGAGAAGGGCAAGCTGGACAGCATCACCCAGGACATCATCCTGCCGGAGTCGATCGCCGCCCCGGTGGAGGAAGGGCAGCAGCTGGGCAGCGTCGCCGTCTGCGTGGACGGGGAGCGGGTGGCCGAATACCCCATCCTGGCCGCCGGGGCGGTGGACCGGATGAGTTTCGCCCGGGCGCTGGGCATCCTGGGGCGGTGCCTTGTCACCATGGGGTAAGGACCCCTCCCCCCCGCCGGAAAGCCCCCCCAGCCCCGTCCCCCGGCCAGGGGGGCGGGGCTGGTCCCGGTGCCGGAAATATCCTCCCTCCCCCCGGAAAAACATTTGCCATTCCCCGTCCCCCGTGCTATAATAAGCTGTTAACAGAGCATGAAAAGGGGGCGGGAGGATGGATGTGCGGGTGGGGGACCTGCTGGAGATGAAAAAGCCCCATCCCTGCGGCTGCAAGCAGTTTTTGGTGATGCGGGCGGGGATGGATTTTAAGATACAGTGCCAACGGTGCGGCCACCTGGTGGAGGCCCCCCGGCTGAAGGTGGAAAAGAACATCCGAAGGATACTCCGGGACCAGCCCGGACAGCCATAGAGGAGGCAGGGAGATGGCGGACTTTTTGGGGCAGCTGGCCTCGGTGGAATTGCGGTATGAGGAGTTGACCCATCTCCTCAGCGACCCGGCGGTGATCGGGGACAGCCAGCGGTACACCGGGCTGATGAAGGAATACAATAACCTGGGCCCCCTGGTGGAGTGCTGGCGAAGCTACCGCAAGGCGGAGGGGTCCCACCGGGAGGCCAGGGAACTGCTGGACCAGGGGGGGCTGGACCATGACTTCCGCCAGATGGTGGAGGAGGAACTGGAGACCAGCGCCGCCGCCATGGAGGACCGGGAGCGCCAGCTGAAGCTGATGCTGCTGCCCAAGGACCCCAACGACCAGCGCAGCGTCATCGTGGAGATACGGGGGGGCGCCGGGGGGGAGGAAGCCGCCCTCTTTGCGGGCAGCCTTTACCGGATGTACACCATGTACGTCCAGCGGCTGGGCTGGCGGACCGAGCTTTTGGGCATCAACGAGACCGAACTGGGCGGGGTGAAGGAGGTCAGCTTCTCGGTACAGGGGGAGGGGGCCTACAGCCGCCTCAAGTACGAGAGCGGCGTCCACCGGGTCCAGCGGGTGCCGGAGACCGAGACCCAGGGCCGCATCCACACCAGCACCGTCACGGTGGCGGTGCTGCCGGAGGCGGAGGAGGTGGAGGTGCAGATCGACCCCAAGGACCTGAAGATCGACACCTACCGCTCCAGCGGGGCCGGGGGCCAGCACATCAACAAGACCGAGTCCGCCATCCGCATCACCCACCTGCCCACCGGCCTGGTGGTGGAGTGCCAGGACGAGCGCAGCCAGTACAAGAACAAGGACAAGGCCATGCGGGTGCTCCGCAGCCGCCTGCTGGAGCAGCGGCAGCAGGCCCAGGACGCCGAGATCGCCTCCGCCCGGCGCAGCCAGGTGGGCACCGGTGACCGCAGCGAGCGGATCCGCACCTACAACTTCCCCCAGGGCCGGGTCACCGACCACCGCATCGGCCTGACCCTGTACAAGATCGACGCCGTCATGGACGGGGACCTTGCCGAGATCACCGACGCCCTCATCACCGCCGACCAGGCGGAGAAGCTGCGGGCCCAGGGGGAAACGTGATGGAAAAGGAGACACTGCTCCTCCCGGCCCGGGACCCGGAGAGGGACCGGGAGAGCATCGCCCTGGCGGGGAGGATACTGCGGGAGGGGGGCATCGTCGCCATCCCCACCGAGACGGTCTACGGCCTGGCGGGCAACGCCCTGGACCCCGCCGCCACCGGCAGGATATACGCCGCCAAGGGCCGGCCCTCGGACAATCCTCTCATCGTCCACATCCAGGGGATGGAGGAGTGGCCCCCCCTGGTAAAGGAGGTCCCCCCGGAGGCCAAGGGGCTGGCGGAACGGTTCTGGCCCGGCCCCCTGACCATCATCCTGGAAAAGTCCGCCCTGGTGCCGGAGACCACCTCCGGCGGGCTGGACACGGTGGCGGTGCGGATGCCCTCGGACCCGGTGGCCCGCGCCGTCATCCGGGAGGCGGGGGTGCCCCTGGCGGCGCCGTCGGCCAACCGCTCCGGCAGCCCCAGCCCCACCACCTGGCGGCACTGCCGGGATGACCTGATGGGCCGGGTGGACGCCATCCTCCAGGCCGGGGACTGCGGGGTGGGTGTGGAATCCACCGTCCTCTCCCTCTGCCGGGGGCCGGACGGCAGCCGCCGCCCCCGTCTCCTCCGCCCCGGGGCGGTGACCCTGGAGCAGCTGCGCCAGGCGCTGGGGGAGGTGGTGGTGGACCGGGGGGTGCTGGAACACCTGGAGGAAGGGGAGAAAGCCCCCTCCCCCGGCATGAAGTACAAGCACTACGCCCCCCGGGCGGAGGTGGTGCTGGTAAAGGGCAGCACCGAGGGCTACCGGCGGTATCTGGAGAACTGCCGCCAGCCGGGGGAGCACGCCATGTGCTTCACCCAGGACCTGCCCCTGCGGGAGCCGGTGCTCTGCTACGGCGGACGGGAGGACCACGCCGCCCAGGCGGAGCGTCTCTTCGACCTGCTGCGGCAGCTGGACCGGACGGGGGCCAAAAAGGTCTACATCCACGCCCCCGCCCCCGACGGGGTGGGACTGGCGGTCTACAACCGCCTGATCCGTGCCGCCGCCTTCCGGGTGGTTGAGGTTTGAGAAAAAAGACGCAGCGGCTTCTGAGGGGGGGCCTCTGGGTAATTCGGTATTCGCGGACATAAAGGAAGATAGAAAGGGGAACAACAAGGGATGATGGTAGTCGGCATCACCGGGCCCACCGGCGCGGGGAAGTCTATCGTCTGCCGTTTACTGGGGGAGTGGGAGCGGATCAGCGTTATCGACTGCGACCAGGTCTCCCGCCAGGTGGTGCGCCGGGGGCAGCGGTGCCTGCTGGACCTGGCGGTGGAGTTCTCCTCCGCCATCGTGGACAAGGACGGGGAACTGAACCGCCGCAAGCTGGCCTCCATCGTCTTTGCCGACCGCCGCAAGCTGAAGCGGATGGAGAGCATCATCTACCCCTACATCCTGGCCAGCATTTTGCATACGCTGGCCAAGCGGGAGAAGGCGGGGGACCGGGCGGTGTTCCTGGACGCCCCCACCCTTTACCAAAGCGGGGCGGATATCCTCTGCCAGCGGGTGGTGGCGGTGCTGGCGCCGCCGGAGGACCGCCTGCGCCGGATCATGGAGCGGGACGGCCTGACCGCCGACGAGGCAAAGGCGAGGATGGCTTGCCAGCCGGGGGATGATTTTTTTGAAAAACGGGTGGATCATGTGATACGCAATACCGGGCGGATGCCGGGGCTGCGGCTGGATGTGCTGGAGTTGCAGAATAAGCTGGGGCTGTAGGGCGGGTTTTTGGCTCGTTCCTCCCCGCCCCCCAAAAAAGAAACCCGAAAGCAGAGGTCACGCCTTGAATAAATTTTTCGACAAGCTATTCCTCCCCCTGGTGCTCCTGGCCAGCCTGGCCCTGATGCTCCTGGGCCTGCGGCAGTTTTACCGGGCCGCCTACCCCCTGGGCTACCAGTCCATCGTCGAGCCCATGGCGGCGGAAAAGGACCTGGACCCGGCGCTGGTCTACGCCGTCATCCGTACCGAGAGCAGCTTTTCCGCCACCGCCCGCTCCTCGGTGGACGCCCGGGGACTGATGCAGCTGACCCCGGACACCTTCCAGTGGGTGCGCTACCGCCTGGGGGAGGAGGGGGCCGCCGGCTCCGACCTGCTCTACGACCCCTGGGAGAACGTGCGGTACGGCTGCACCAACCTCTCGCTGCTGCTGCGGGAGTTCGGCGGGGAGGATACCGCCCTGGCCGCCTACCACGCCGGCCGGGGCAGCGTCAACCGGTGGCTGGGGGACAGCCGGTACTCCGACGACGGGGACCGCCTCAGCACCATCCCTTACCGGGACACCGATGCCTATGTTAAAAAGGTCCTGGACACCCGGGACCTCTACCGGCGGCTCTATCCCCACCTGGGGAGGGGGCCAGCCACTACTACAAAGGAGGAGACTTGACCATGAGCGAAAAGACCCAGGGCGAGGAACTGCGCGAGAAGCTGTTCTATCAGCCCAAGAACCTTTCCGAGACCATGACCCCGGAGGATAAGGCGGCGGCGGAGGCGTTCGCCGTCCCCTACAAGGCCTTCCTGGACCGCGCCAAGACCGAGCGGGAGGCGGTGACCATCATCGTGGAGATGCTGGAGAAGGCGGGGTACGTCCCCTTCGTCCCCGGCAAGCAGTACCCCGCCGGGGCCAAGGTGTACCTCAACAACCGGGGCAAGGCCCTGATCGCCAGCACCATCGGCACCCTGGACATCGGGGAGGGGGTCCGCATCGAGGCCGCCCACATCGACAACCCCCGGCTGGACCTGAAGCCCAACCCCCTGGTGGAGGAGCAGGAACTCTGCTTCCTCAAGACCCACTACTACGGCGGCATCAAGAAGTACCAGTGGACCGCCATCCCCCTCTCCCTCCACGGCGTGGTGGTGAAGAAGGACGGCAGCAGCGTCACCGTCACCATCGGCGAGGACCCCGATGACCCGGTGTTCTGCGTCACCGACCTGCTGCCCCACCTGGGCGCCGACCAGATGAAGAAGCCCATGACCCAGGGGATCACCGGGGAGCAGCTCAACGTCCTCATCGGCTGCGAGATGTACCCCGACGAGAAGGTCAGCGAAAAGGTGAAGCTGAACATCCTCAGCCTCCTGAACGGCAAGTACGGCATCACCGAGCGGGACTTCCAGTCCGCCGAACTCTGCGCCGTCCCGGCCTTCAAGGCCCGTGACCTGGGCCTTGACCGGGGGATGGTGGGGGCCTACGGCCACGACGACCGGGTCTGCGCCTTCGCCCAGCTGATGGCGGAGATCGAGGCCAAGAGCCCCGCCCACACCACCGTCACCGTCTTTGCCGACAAGGAGGAGGTGGGGAGCGACGGGGTCACCGGCCTCAACTCCCACTTCCTGGTGGACTTTATCGCCGACCTGGCCCAGGCCGGGGGCAAGGAACTGCGGCACGTCCTGCGTGCCTCCGCCTGCCTGTCCGCCGACGTCAGCGCCGCCTTTGACCCCGCCTGGCCGGAGGTGGCGGAAAAGCACAACTGCGCCTACCTGGGCTACGGCCCGGTGCTGACCAAGTACACCGGCGCCCGGGGCAAGTCCTCCACCAACGACGCCCCGGCGGAGTACGTCGCCTTTGTGGAAGGCATCCTGGAGGACGCCGGGGTGACCTGGCAGACCGGGGAACTGGGCAAGGTGGACCAAGGCGGCGGCGGAACGGTGGCCATGTATGTCTCCCAGTACAATGTGAACACCGTGGACATGGGGGTAGCGGTACTCTCGATGCACGCCCCCTTCGAGGTGATCTCCAAGGCCGACCTGTACATGACCTACAAGGCGATGGCGGCGTTTTATCGGTAAGACGGCGCCAAGCTGCCGCGGCTCTCCCTTCAAAACAGCCCGCTCACCGGCAGGTGGGCGGGCGTTCCTTTTTGGGGCGCTCGAAGAGACGCCTTTTAAAACAACAGAAAAAACCAAGAAAGGAACGAGCCCCCCATTTCCCCTATACAACCCCCCAAAAAAGCGCTACAATAGACCCATAAAAAAACAGAATTCGGAGGCCAACCTAATGAAAACATCGCAGCAGCTGCGCAGCGAATTACACGCCATCGACCATAAAAGCTACCCAGCCTATAAATCCCTGACCGGCCCCTGGTCCTTCCCCCGGTATACCCTCAGCATCGACCATGTCCAGGGAGACCCCTTTGCCGCCCCCTCCCGCCTAAGCGTGGTGGTGGACCGCCAGGTGGCCGGTTTCCCGGAGGAGTGCTTTGATACCCCCTGGCGCCGGGTGGCGCTGGAGGACCTGCTGCTGCGCCGGGCCTCCCGGCAGGCGTCCCGGTTCTCCCACCAGGCCAAGGGCTCCGGCAAAAGCGGCGTCCTGGCGGTGGCCTGCCCGGGGCAGGAGGTGCTGGAGCGCACCGGCTGCCAGGTCCGGGGCGGGACGGTGACCCTCCGGCTGGAGGTGGGCTTCCCCGCCAACGGCCGGACCATCAACGCCCGTGAACTGGAGAAGATCCTCTTCGACTTCATCCCCGCCTGTGTGGACCAGGCCCTCCTCTGCGGCAGCATCCCCAGGGAGGAACTGGCCGGGACCATGGCCCTGGCGGAGGACAGATGGTTTATCCGCCAGGAATTGGAGCGGCTGGGGCTGGCCGCCTTTGTGGCCGACGGCTCGGTGCTCCCCCGGGAGAGCGGCGTCTCCGACCGGCCCATGAAGGAGGCGGTGCCCTTCCTCTCCCCCGACTCCATGGCGGTGACGCTGGAACTGCCCCACCGGGGGACCACCCGGGGGATGGGGGTCCCCCGGGGGATCACCCTCATCGCCGGAGGCGGCTACCACGGCAAATCCACCCTCCTCAAGGCGCTGGAGCGGGGGGTCTACGACCATGTCGCCGGGGACGGCCGTGAGTATGTCATCACCGACGCCACCGCCGTCAAGATACGGGCGGAGGACGGCCGCAAGGTCACCGATACCGATATCTCCCTTTTTATCTCCGGCCTCCCCAGCGGCCGGGATACCCGGCGGTTCTCCACCCTGGACGCCAGCGGCAGCACCTCCCAGGCGGCCAACATCGTGGAGGCGCTGGAGACCGGCAGCCGCCTGCTCCTTATGGACGAGGACACCTCCGCCACCAACTTCATGGTCCGGGACGAGCTGATGCAGCAGGTCATCGCCCGGGACCAGGAGCCCATCACCCCCTTCCTGGAGCGGGCCGCCGATATCTACCAAAAGGCCGGGGCCTCCCTCATCCTGGTGGTGGGCAGCTGCGGGGCCTATTTCCACATCGCCGGCACGGTGATCCAGATGGACGCCTACCGGGCCAAGGACATCACCCGGCGGGCCAAAGCCGCCCTGGAGGGGAGGCCGGTCCCGGCCCTCTCCGCCCCCGGCTTCCGGCTGCCCCAGGGCAGGCGGGTGGTGGACCTCTCCGGCGCCAGCCAGACCCGGAAGAACTACCGGGGGGACGGCTTCCGCCAGGAGCGGCTGAAGGTGAAGCGGCTGGGCAGGACCGCCTTCTTGGTGGGGGAGCGGGAACTGGACCTGCGGTACCTGGAACAGCTGGTGGATGGGGAGCAGACCCAGACCCTGGCCCAGATGGTGCGCTACGCCCGGGAAAACCTGGCGGGGCTGCCGGTCCCGGAGGTGGTGGCCCGGCTGATGGCGCTGGTGGAGGAAAAGGGCCTGGGTGCGGTCTGCGGCGAGAAAACCGTCCCCGCCGGCCTTGCCATGCCCCGGGTGCAGGAGATCTTCGCCTGCTTTAACAGGTACTGATCCCCCTTGCCTTTTTCCGCCCTGTCTGCTACAATAAAGAACGTCCGTTCACGCCCCGCGCCGGGGCCTCATCGATCCTAAATAACTGCGAGGTACATATGAACAAGAAAGAGATCAGCGAACTGCGCCGGCGGTTCAAGCCGGAGAAGAACAACATCAGCCAGGTCCACGGCTGCTACGTCAACGGCAAGGGGGAGGTCATCTCCTACATCGACGAGTCGCTAAGGACGATGCCCCAGGAGGAGGCCGAAAAGTACCTGAGCCTGCTGGGCAAGGCCCTGTCCGGGACGCCGGGCAAAAACCTCATCGACATCGTCTTTTCCACCGCCCAGGTGGTGGACAGCGACGAGCACCGGCGGCTGATGGGGCTGCGGGATTCCAAGCTACAGGACGGGGAGATCCGCCAGGAGTTCTACCAGAAGGTCATTGATTCCCTGGACATGGGGGACAGCAACTACCTCATCCTGCTGGCCCACGACAGCTATGACGTCCCCAGCCGGGACAGGAACGGGGACAAGCAGGATGATTCGGACACCGTCTTTTCCTACATCCTCTGCTGCGTCTGCCCGGTAAAGGACGGCAAGACGGAACTGGGCTACTGCCCTGGGGAAAACGAGTTCCACAACTGCGTCCCCAGCCAGCTGGTGGCCCAGCCGGAACTGGGCTTCCTCTTCCCCGCCTTTGACGACCGGGCCGCCAACATCTACAGCGCCCTGGCCTACTCCAAAAAGGCGGACCAGCTGCACCAGGAGTTTTTGGATGCCATCTTCCACATCGAGGAACCCCCCATGTCCGCCGGGGAGCAGCGCCAGGCCTTTGAGAACGCCCTGGTCCAGTCGATGGAGGGGGGATGCAGCCTGGAGGTGGTCCAGGCGGTCCACGAGCGGCTGGCCCTGCGCATCGAGGAACACAAGGAGAGCAAGGACCCGGAGCCGCTGGCGGTCACCGCCCGGGAGGTGGGGACCATCCTCCGGGACTGCGGGGTGGAGGAGCCCCAGGTGGAGGCTTTCTGCCAAAGCTGCGGCCGCCAGTTCGGGGAGGGGGCGGCCCTTTCCCCCGCCAACCTCATCGACAGCAAGCGCTTCCAGGTGCGCACCGGGGACGCCACCCTCACCCTGGCCCCCGACCGCAGCTACCTGCTGGAGACCCGGGTCATCGAGGGCCGCAAGTACCTGCTGGTGCCGGTGGACGGGGAGATGGAGGTCAACGGCCTGGCGGTGGAGTGAGGCGGCATATTTTGGGACAACTTTTTTGTCACGATGCCGCCCCGGGGACGGTCTAACTCTACAGGAGGTGTTTTTTATGAACACGAATGAAGAGACCCGCCTGCTGGTGCAGCGGGCCACCGCCGGGGACCGGGCGGCGCTGGAGGAGGTGCTGGCCGGCGTCCAGGACCTGGTGTTCAACCTTTCCCTGCGGATGCTGGGCACCTTCCCCGACGCCGAGGACGCGTCCCAGGAGATCCTGCTCCGGGTGATGACCCACCTCTCCTCCTTCCGGGGGGAGAGCGCCTTTTCCACCTGGGTGTTCCGCATCGCCGCAAACTACCTTTCCGGCTACCGCAAGCACCTGTTCGCCCAGCGCCCCCTCAGCTTCGAGTTCTACGGGGAGGACATCAAAAACGGCACCGTGGAGGACCTCCCCGACCTGAGCCAGGATGTCTCCCGGGAACTGCTGGCGGAGGAGTTGAAGCTGTCCTGCACCAACGTCATGCTCCAGTGCCTGGATACCGAGAGCCGGTGCGCCTTTATCCTGGGCACCATGTTCCGGCTGGACAGCGCCGCCGCCGGGGAGGTGCTGGGCATCAGCCCGGAGAACTACCGCCAGCGCCTCTCCCGGGCCCGGAAGCGGATGGCGGCCTTTTTGGAGGAGTACTGCGGCGAGTACGGCCACGGGGAATGCCGCTGCGCCCGCCGGGTGGATTACGCCATCCAGTGCCGCCGCATCTCCCCCCAAAGGCTGGACTTCACCGCCGCCCGGCCGGGCAGCCTGGTGCTGGAGGTAAAGGCGGCCATGGAGGAACTGGACGCCGATTCCCAGCGGTTCGCCTTCTGCAAGGCTTACCAGTCCCCGGAGCGGCTGCGGGGGATGATCCGGGAACTGCTGGACAGCACAGCCTTTTCCACCGTCACCAAAGCGTAAGGAGGGCACATCATGGACACCAAAGTGATCTTAGACTACCTGACGGCCCTGGAGGCCAACAACGACCGGGACTGGTACCACGCCCACAAGGAGGAGCGCCAGGCGGCCAACGCCTGCTTCGAGGAACTGCTGCAAGCCCTCATCCTGCGCATCGGGGAGTTTGACCCCGGCGTCCTCCCCTGGCCCCCCAAGGAACTGACCTTCAAGCTGGTGCGGGATACCCGGTTCAGCAAGGACAAGTCCCCCTACAATCCCGCCTTCCGGGCCCATATCTCCGCCAAGGGCAAGCTGCCGATCCCGGTGGGGTATTACCTGATGCTAAAGCCCGGGGACCGGTCCTTCCTGGGGGGCGGCCTGTTCGCCGACATCTTCCCCGACGCCACCCGGATGGTCCGGGAGCGGATCGCCGCCAACGGCCCCGCCTGGGAGGAGATCATCCACGCCCCCGCCTTTGCGGAGCGGTTCACCGTGGAGGGCGCCGCCCTCAAGAAGGTCCCTGCCGGCTTTGACAAGGACCACCCCCAGGCGGAGCACCTAAAGCACAAAAGCTGGTACCTGGAGTACCCCGTCCCGGACACCCTGGTGGCCGACGGGGCCGCCTTTGTGGACCAGGCGGCGGAGCTCTTCCGGCTGATGAAGCCCTTCAACGACTTCCTCAACCAGGGTCTGGAGGGCTTCCAGATGCCCGCCCGATAGAGAAAGGAGAAACAGCATGGATATCCGAGCCCTTTGGACCGCCGTCCTGGCCCAGGACGAGGAGGCCATCCGCCCCTTCTTCCACCCCGACGCCCGGGTGGACTGGGTCTGCACCAACGAGCGTTTCACCCTGGACGAGTACATCACCGCCAACTGCCGCTACCCCGGCTCGTGGGAAGGGGAGGTGGAGCGGGTGGAGGAGCAGGGGGAGCAGCTGGTCACCGTCACCCGGGTCTGGCCCCGGGACCGGTCCTTCTCGGTCCATGCCGTCTCCTTTTTCCGGCTGCGGGGGGACAAGGTGGCCCGGCTGGAGGAATACTGGGCCGACGACGGCCCCCCGCCCCAGTGGCGGCAGGAGATGAAGCTGGGCCAGCCGCTGAAATGATATTGCCAGGGAAATGCCAGAGGGCCTCTCACCCGAGAGGCCCTCTGTTGTTTTGGGGTGGGGGGCTGGACTTCCGGCGCTCCAGGCCCTCCAGCTTGATGGCGACCAGCTGGGTGTGGGAGGCCATCTGCTTGGCGATGGTTTCGACGTCCAGACCCAGGCGCAGCTTTTCCAGGACCTCCTCGTCAGGCAGAGCCACCTCCGCGGCGAAGCTGTTGGCTTCGTACTCCATCCTATCCCCTTTGATATCAAAGATGCTAAACTCCTGAAAGGTCCTGGCCTCCTGCCGGTGGAGCACATCATGGCCGATCTCGTGGAGCAGAACGATCCTTCTCAGTTCCGGGCAAAGGTCCTCCTTGATAAAGATAAACCGCTTCCGTTTAATGACCTTATAAGCCCCTTTCTGCATGGAAAAAGCGCAAGGCATGATGATGATCCCCAGATAGTCGGCGATGATCTCCGGGTCCCGGGAACCTGCCAGTTTGACGATCCGTCTTGCCTTTTTCACAATATCCACAGATCGGTTCAGAAACATAGTGCTTCCTTCCTCTCCTCCTTTGTCCTATGTTATACGATCGGCTATCATACTATCATGATAACAGAATGCCTGTCCCGTTATCAGGACTACCGCTCGACAGCCCGGCCAAAGGCCCCGGCAAGGCGGTCAGTCCTTTTTTTCACGGTATTTTTTGGGGGTGTACTTCCGGCTGTCCTCCTTGGCGATGATGTAGGCCTTCTGGATGGCCAGCATCAACTCGTCCATATCCTCCTCGGCCATCTGTCCGCCGGAAAATAGCCCTGTCAACTCATCCACCAGCATCCGGGCATCCCGGCGGCCGCTGGGGCCGTACTGTTCGCTGGCATTCAGAACAAAGGACTCCCCCTCGGTCAGCAGATAGTTCACATCCACCCCCAGCACTTCCGCCAGCTTAAAATAGGTGTCCCTGGTCCGGGGAGGGAACACATCCGCCTCGTAGGAGGTGATCGTCCGCCTGGATACCCCGATCTTATCCCCCAACTCGGTCTGTGTAAGACCCAGTTCCTTTCGGGCCTTTTTAACCTTTTCACCAAAAGTCATCGCTGGCACCACCTTATTTTTGGAAGTTTAGTTTCTCATTTTCCTTGACATAGGAAGTTAAAAATCCTATAATAGTAATTAGGAAGTCAGACCTCCTATAATATATCACCAGCTTCCCATGTCGTCAAGTAACTGGTGATATATAGTCTGATTTCCGCTTTGGAAATTCCATCCAGCTGCAGATGGGTCTGGGAAAGTACAAATGGTACAACAGTCCTATGGATTATAGGCCATTGGGCAACCAACAAAGATCAAACAATTAGGAGGATATACAAATGGCATTACCTTCGAATAATGCAAATCTTTTTTATCGTATGCGTAAGGACACTTCCACAACCACTCATCAGGGCCTGTACTATTATAATAGCGCCTTTGCTTATGGGGGACTGGATGGAAGTTCTAATGAACTTTGGCAACTCAGTAATAACAAGCTAAAAAACGCTCAGACGGGGACTTATATCGGGGGGTCTGGAACTACACCGGCATTGGTTGCTGCGTCTTCTGCTCCAACTGTAACCTTTGAAACCGGTAGTAATTCCGACACCTACTACGTAAAGGCGTCCACCGGTAAATATCTCAACTGGACATCCGCTAACAAACTGGAGTGGGGAAGCAGTAAATCTACTGCCTGGCGTTTTGAAAAACTGATTCAGTTGACCTCAATTGGGGGCTTCGACGGTAATAGCGATTACTTCAATGAAAAATGTGGCAATACAATTGGTGGTACTTGGTCGTCTACATGGACAACTAAGTTAAATAGTCTTTACAAGGCATTGTTCCAAACAGATGCTTCAAAATCGGGAACATACTATAACCTTTATGGTGCAATGTATAATAATACCGTCACGCCCACCTCTTACAGAGGAAAATTTCACACTGGTATTGACATGACGAATGGCAGGGATTGTCCCGTATATGCTCCAATCACTGGCACAATCAAAGGCATTGACCGCACGAAATGGGGTACGGTGTGTATTGAAAAATCCTCTGGAGTCAATTTTGTGATGTCTCATCTAAGGTTGGACTCGATTCCTGATGAATTGGCGGTTGGAAAAAGGATCGAGAAAGGCAAGCCAATTGGTAACCAGGGCAATTCTGGTTTGGGGCTTGCAGAAGGCGTTAATACTCATGTCCATTTTGAAGTAACATCTGCCACTAACCTGTGCACTACCCTAAACTCTCATTCTTCGGTTGCGATGGGAAGTACAAAGGTCCCCTACACCTACCTCTAACCCCCAAATAATTCCATAAATCCTTTGTGGGGCAAAAGCTGGAAGGTATTCTGACTTTTGCCCCACAAATATCGATCATCAAACAAATTCTATTATCCTCAATGTCTGTTTGCGATCCGTCAGCAAAAAAAACTTGCTATCTGGATCGGGGTTTGGCAATATAAAGGTTTCTTCTGTAAGGTCCTGTACCGGCCCATAATCAATTACTTCGTCACGGTTAAAATATTTATACAGCAAATGGGTGGAATCGCTCTTCCTTTCCCCGTAATAAACACCTTCCGCATCAAATTCGCAGGATAAATATTGATCTCTGTATCCATCATAAAACCATTCGCCAATGACCTCGCCTGAAGCATCGATCAACTGTTCCTTTGCATCATAGCTGTCCGATTTTGCATGATAAAAAATTGATGTTATGAAGATCTGGTCTCCGGGTATCCAAAAAATATTGTGGCTGTTATCGCTGCCATCATCGTGATAGATAAGATCCACAGTAAAAGAAAAAGCAAAGCTGCCATCCTTATGGAAAACGTCATACTGTAATTTAGTAGGCCATTCTGTCTTAGGATATGCAAACAAATCTACAAGAGACTCAAATCGATTCATTCCGTTTGCGTCATGATTCAAAAGATAAAAATATTCGCCGGATAAAGACCATATGCTATTTGAAAAATCATAGCGAACCCCATCATTTTGTTTTAAATGATAAGTCTGTTCTGAACCTTCCAACGGAAATAAAACGATATTCCAGTTGAAGGTACCACTTTGTTCGGCGTGAATATCCTTTGCTATTATAATGTCTTGCGTTGATCTTCCATTCAAAGAAACCTGATATGGATATTCAAATGTATTTTCACTGATGATCTCCCCATTTTCAATATCAAGCACTATTTTGTCAAGACGTGATGTCGTGCTGTCGAAAAAATAAATACATATAGTATTGGTATCATTCGAAAAGGCTATATTTACATCGGGATCGCGCCCATCTTCAATTTCTTTTTTGTAAACAATATTCTCGTTCCCCTCTTTTACATTTATGATATGCACCTGATATGATGTCCCACCCATATTATCAGCTTTGCTGACCCAACTCACAAGTTCCCCATTCAGCCAGCTGGGTGGCAAAACCACCTTTTCGGTCATTTCTCTTTCATATATCAAGGAACTGATCAAACAAGGAGATCCATTGTGTTCGCTTGGTGATCCATCTATTGCTGTTTGATTGCTTGAAAGGTCGGAAGGATTCACGATCTCCTGTGCGGAACAGCCAGCAAAAATCATACATCCTAATGCGATCATACAAAATTTTATCCACTTCATAAGCACGACCCTCCCAATCGACTACCAAATAATAAGATTCGCTCCATATTCATGAGAGGTGATCGTCCGCCTGGATACACCGATCTTATCCCCCAACTCGGTCTGTGTAAGACCCAGTTCCTTTCGGGCCTTTTTAACCTTTTCACCAAAAGTCATCGCTGGCACCACCTTATTTTTGGAAGTTTAGTTTCTCATTTTCCTTGATATAGGAAGTTAAAAATCCTATAATAGTAATTAGGAAGTCCGCTTTCCTATAGTATGCCGCCAGCTTCCCATCCTGTCAAGGGAAACGGCGTCCAGCGGGCTCCTCCCCCGGCATCCTGCCCAGCTACAGATGGAGACGGAAAGCCAAGGGGCGGCACGATGGTCCGGTGGGGTGTAGGACACCGGACGGGAAAATAAAATAAAAAGGAGAAATTTATTATGGGATTTGTAAATGGCCGGACCTACCGGTTCGTCAGCAACGCTTTTCGTGGGTACGCCCTCAATGTGTATGGCACCAATGCGGCCAGCACTGGCAGAAACGTCTGCCTGTTTACGAATGACACCGCCGACATTATGCAGAAGTGGGTGGTCCGAAGCAGCGGCAGCGGCCGTTTCCGTATGCACAGTTCAGTGAACAACAATTTTGTGCTGGACTGCAGCGATGGCGCTTTGGACACCTCCTACAAGAACAACGCTCATCTCTGCTCTACCGTCGAAACTAACCCCAAGGATAGTGAAGTGGTCTTTGAGCCCACGGGCACTGACAATGTTTACAGGATCTGTCTGGTTGGACATAACCTGTACCTTACCGCTACCAATACAAAGGTGGTTAACAATGTGCCGGCTTCCGCCATTCGCACCTCTACTGCGCTGACCGGTGGCACCGGTGGAGAGAGCAACGTTTACTGGACCAGCAAAGCTCCCTCCAGCAGTGTGATGGGTTCGAAGCAGGAGTGGATCGTCTCCCCCAAGGTAGATGGTGTCCCTGAGAGCAACAACCCCTATGCAGCCTTGAAGTGGCGGTATGTGTTCGACAATATCCAGAACTGTAATGGTAAATTTGGCTATGATCCGACGAGAAGCCCGAAAGGTCATTGGGGTATCGATGTGATTTGTGATGAGGGTATTGTGGTGCGGGCCCCTGCTAAAGGCACGGTTTATGCTGTGGGCGGAAGCACCTTCCAACATTCTGGCTTCCCAAATGTCAATATCAGCGGTGTATCCGAACATAAAAGCATGGGATATTTTGTGGTGCTGAAGATGGATGATCTCGACCCCGTTACCAAACGTCCTATGTACGTTCGTTTTCTTCATTTTCGCGCTGTGCCGCCTGTTAGATATGGGGAGACTGTTTCCGCTGGAAAGCTCTTAGGATATGTTGGGGACACAGGCGAGAGCACAGCTCCTCACCTCCATCTGGATATAAATACCAAATCTTCTAATCAATTCTTTGGTGATGGTTATACCACAGCAAACACCATTAACCCCGTCAATTTTTTCCCTGGTGTCTCTTTCCCCGCAGAATATTATAACACCGGTGTGTATGAATAAGCAACGATAAAAAGGTGCTTATCAAGCCCTTGCATAGGGAGGCAAATCAAACGTCTCCCTATGCAAGGCACATATCAAGCGCAGGCAACAAAATATCCGTAATAAATTCGTCAGAAATTGGAGTTTGTTGATTTCAAAATATCTGTAATGATCTCATCGGAAACCAAGGTGTATGGCCCCGCCGTCTCTCCGTCCACAACAAAAAAGAAAGGGTCCAGGGCAATACAGAACCACGGCTCTTCATCGCTGACGTTGTTATAAAACTCAAACCAATAAAGGCACCCATGGGATAACGATTCCCAAGTTGGATGAATTTCCGGTTCTTCTTTATAAAAAGAAATACCCACAAATCCATCTGTGATCCCTTGGATATAGGCAGAATCGGTAGATCTTCCACCTTCGCCCATCGCAGCATCATAAAAATATATTTTATGGACATCTTCGAAGGACAAGCCATATCTTTGCAATTCCTCTGTAAGTAAATACTCTTCTTTTTCATCCGGCGCATCTGACGGGTCTGGGGAATGTTCCTCCAAACTACTGTCCGCCGGTTCCGACGCGTTTGGAAAGGATGAGGATAGTGTCCCCTTGCTCTGGTCCGCCGTTTTCCCCCGGGAACACCCCACAAAAATTAAACATATGACTATCACAGCACCGGCCAATATTTTCTTCATAACAACTCCCCCTTGATTTATATTCTACCAAAAAGAGGTGAAAAAACAATGAACGAAAAACTCCCCACCCTGATTTCCAGCTTCTGCACACCCCTGTCCGCCCTGGCCGAGCGCCATGGGGCCATCCTGCTACTCTGCTGCGCCTTTATCCTTATCGACCTGGCCACCGGCCTTGCCCGGGCCAAGGTCCAAGGAACAGTGAACAGCAGTGCTGGCTACAAGGGCTTCTGGCGGAAGATCTCTTTGCTTCTGACACTGACGTTTGGCGTCTGCCTTGACCTGTTCCTAAGCTATCTTTCCACCCTGGGCCTGTTCCCGGTCTCCATCCCTATGCCCATCAGCCTCACCATCGGCATCTACCTTTCGGTAAACGAGTGCATCTCCATCTGCGAAAATCTCTCCGCCAGCGGTGTCAAGATGCCCCGGGCCATCCTCAAGGCCATTGGGAAGTCCGATTTCCTATAATATATCGCCCGGCACCGCTTTTGTCAAGCGGAAGGGCATATAAAGTCGGCTTTCCGCCTTGGAAATCCTGTCCAGCTGCAGATGGTATGGAAAAACACAGGGGGTTTGATGATTCAGTGGTTTATAGGTCACTGGATAAAATACGAAGACTGAAAAGGAGATTTTATCATGGCAAGTATGAAGAGAGCTATCAAAATGGGAAGGTATTATCGTTTCGCAAACAAAGCCTCTGGCAAGGATTTGAACCATTATGCGCCTGGCGGTTCCAATGTCAATGTTTATACCGAAGATGGTTCTACCGACCAGATTTGGCGGTATAGCACTGATGGCCGCCTCTATCCCGAAAGCAACCCCACCAAGTGCCTGGACCGCTTCACCGGCAGCAGCAACCCAAATAACGCTGATGTCTATACCCCTGATGATGCTCCCAATCAGGTCCTCACCTTTGACCCGGTAACTGATAACAACTACGGCTATTACTACCGCATCAAGGTAAACGGGTATTACCTTACCCAGCAGGGCAGCGATGTGAAGTGGACCAGTTCTCCTAACGGGGACTACTCCGTCTGGCTTGCGGAAGAGCTCATCAAGGTGACTGACATCCCGAATGGGACCAACTCCACCACTACCGACTACTTTTCTGTCTGGTCTGGCTTCACCAACGGCTACTTCCCGGAGGAGATTCAGGCCAGCATCGACAACCTTTACCGCAAGTGCTTTGGCAGCGCCGGCGCAATCACCGCCAAATACTACAATATGTACGGCGCCATTTTTACTGGCTCCAGCCCTGCTTCTTACAAAGGGAAATTCCATACTGGGGTCGATTTAGCCCCTGGTAAAGGTACCACCGTTTTAGCACCTGTTTCAGGCGAAGTTGTTTATGCCGCCCCAAGTAATTTTGGTACGGTCACTATTAAAGAAGCTGGCACTGACCGACTGTTTCTTTTTATGCATATGACTGGTACCTTCCCCAAAATAGGCCCCATCAAGGCGGGAGACAAGATTGGAGAGGTTGGTGGTATTGGGGCTAACGGTAATGATGTATTTTTGGCCCATCTCCATGTTGAAATTCATCCTGCGGGGACAAAGACGGAGCGAACAGGGGACGACTATCAAGTTAACAGCTTCTTTAATGAAGGTGTTTCTGTTCCTGTACACAACTTTTTTTGAAAATAAAAATTTCTCATAGTTCTACTTAGGAGGGAGGGAGGAGATAATAAGTTTCCTCCCTCTTTTTAATAGTAAACCAACGTTATTTGATTTTTACAAGATAACAATTTATCCAATGCTTTGAATAGTCATCATTAGCCAACCAACATTCAAGAAGAATTGTTGATGAGTTTCTATTATATTCAACACAAACACCAGAAAGATTATTATCGTCTTCAATTCCGAGTGAGGAAATATTTCCTGTTTGATGATCCAGCAGGTATATTTCAGACAGAGAACCCGCTTGCCAGGATTGAAATATAGAGAAATTAGGCTCTTGTATCAAAATATCAGCTATTGAAATCCTGCCCACAGGGAGGATACATTCTTCACCAGAAATTAAATCCAACAAAACACGAGATCCTGTGCCATCTTCTAATTTAGTGTATGTTAGAAAACCAGGTTCTTGGCACCATTGAATAGATGGCGCAGCCGTGATATCAGTGACTTTTTCTCCGAGACTGTTATAAATAGCATAGGATCTTGAATTTGTGTACGCTTCATTGAGGTTATTATATCGCTGAAAAAGGATGTGTTGTCCATCAGGGGACCAGCTAACAAATCTCTCCAAGGGATCCCGCTGGAATTTTCGGATATGCTCTCGCTGTTCCCAAAACTCATCCCTTTTCAAAAAATCATATATATAAGTGTCCGGCTGTCCCCATTCTTCATATAAAACGAAGCCGTCATTTGAGAGTTCGCTGATAGCGTCAGCGTCCGAAACAGAAGCAGAATGATCTGATAGATCCAACTCGTACAATTTGGCGTGAAATGCTGTAAATAATACATAAGGTGTGCTATCTCGTTGAAATGATTTTATTCCTATAGTAGGTTCCGAGGTAGAATATTCGGTTATTAATTCCATTTTGCCAGATGATATTTTATAGGAAAAAATCCGGCAATCTCCTCCACCCCCCAACTCAGGAGCCACTCGGTACATATAGAAAAGCAGAGTGTCGGTATCGATCCACTCTATTTTCTGCTCAGAGCTTCCTCGATCATCCCAAACAAAACCATCCTGAGTGAGCGCCTGCCAATGCTCTTTCGGCAAAGTTTCAATTTCATATTCTATCCCTTTGCGATCCTCTGCTTTTGAAACCTGTGATGACTGTGAGGCAGAAGCTGGAGCATCAATGCCATCACATCCAGATAAGCACAAGGAGATGCAAAGTAATAAAGCAACGAATAACTTCATCTCAAGGATCCTCCTGTCTAAAGATCGATAAAAATAATATTTACTATTCTGAGATCCTCTTTGACCCTACCGATCAACATACCCCAAAAACCGGAACTCCTCTGTCCCCTCCTCCACCTCCAGGGTCAGTTCCTTTTCCACCATATTCTTTGAGTCCACAAAATACTGAGAAAAACCGATTCGTATCACTGTCCCGTCCTGCTCCGTATCCAAGACCTGGATCTGGGACTCGGCCAGCGGCATAAGGGCCATAGGTGTCTGGTACAGCTGCTCTTTCTCCAGATAGATGACCGGGTCAGACCGAAGATGCTCCACCGAGACCGCAAAGCGGTCCAAGATGGCCTGCTCAAACTCCTCTGCCGGGAAAAACATGCCATCCCTGCCGTCGATCAAATAGTGATCACGGCTGGGCAGATCGTTTACACGGTATCCGTACCACATGGCGTACATGGCGGGGGAGACAACCTCGGCTGTCTCCCAGTCGGCTGAATTCAATAAAAAGCCCAGTTCCCCAATGTATCTTTCACAGTCAATGGATAGGTCCCCTCCGGTGTCATCGTTTTCCACCGCCGACACCGCCTGTAGCCAAGGCCGCCCATCCGCCCTTTCCACCAAGCGGAAGTGATAACAGAGCCGTCTTTCCAGCGTCGCCTCCTCATGCCCGTCGGTGATAAAATTATTGTAAATATCAAAGGTGTAGAAAAAGTCCAAGCCCTCCTGCCGCAGGTCGATAAACTCCGCCAGGATAGAGGGAAGTTCTCCCTCTGTGTAAAAAGCGATGGCTCCTTTTTCTTCGACATATCTTGGATATACAATGGCATTTTTAGGATAATCATCTACTGGAGGGTCGAACACATAACCAGATATCCCAAAGCGCAGTTCCACTTCCTCCGCCAGTTTTTTGGGGTCGATCCAAACGATGCCGTCCTCACCCTTTAGTGCTGGGTCATCATAATAAATATTCAGCATCACGAACCGATCGAAATGCAGTTCTTTTGTTGAAGAAAACGGCTTTGGATAGTACACCGCAAAATCCGTTGCGATAGCAAGCAGTTCCTCCTCCGCCCCTTCCGCAAGGTCCGGGGACGGCGGCTGAGACGGCTCCGAAAACGCCCCGGAAGCCACCGGCCCGCCGCCGGAGGAGGGGACAGCCTCCCCCCGCCCACACCCCGCCAACACCAGGCAGACAACAGCCAATACCAACACGATCCGTTTCATCATCCCGACACCTCCTTTACCATCAGTATATCCCGTCTCCTTTCCGGTGTCAAACCCGGGGAGATGCCCCGGCCCGCATTGAAAACCGACGGGGGCCATGCTATAATAAAAGACCGGACAGGATATTTATGATAAAGGAGTTGCGGATATATGAAGCTAGGCATCGTGGGCCTCCCCAACGTGGGGAAAAGCACCCTCTTTAACGCCATCGTGGGGGGAGGGGCCCAGGCGGCCAACTACCCCTTCTGCACCATCGACCCCAACGTGGGGGTGGTGCCGGTGCCGGACCAGCGGCTGGAAAAGCTGCGGGAGATGTACGACCCGGACAAGGTGACCCCTGCCGTCATCGAGTTCGTGGATATCGCCGGCCTGGTGAAGGGGGCCAGCAAGGGGGAGGGGCTGGGCAATAAGTTCCTGGCCAACATCCGCGAAACCGATGCCATACTG
>CAJUFR010000003.1:0-9669 GCA_910585525.1 uncultured Angelakisella sp. | reverse complement strand
GTGCTTCGCCGATGACAACATCATCCACGTGGAGGGCTCGGTGGGGCCCCGGCGGGATATCGACACCATCGGCCTGGAACTGATCCTCTCCGACCTGGAACTGGTGGACCGGCGCATCGACCGGTGCCTCAAGGCCAGCAAGGGGGGGGACAAGAAGCCCCTGGAGGAGGCGGAGATCTTTAAGCGCCTCAAAGCCCACCTGGAGGAGGGCAAGCCCGCCCGCAGCTTCCCCTGCGACCAGGAGGAGCGGGAGATCATCGCCGACGTCCCCATGCTATCCAACAAGCCGGTGATCTACGTGGCCAATATGAGCGAGGCGGAGTTCGCCGCCGGGGATGTCCACCAGAACCCCCTCTACCGGGAGGTGGAGGAGGTGGCCCGGGAGGAGCACAGCCTGGTGGTGCCGGTCTGCGGCAAGCTGGAGGAGGAGATCGCCCAGATGGAGCCGGAGGATAAGCTGATGTTCCTCACCGACCTGGGGCTGACCGAATCGGGGCTGGACCGCCTGATCAAAGCGGGGTACGACCTGCTGGGACTCATCTCCTACCTGACGGCGGGCAAGCCGGAGGTCCGGGCCTGGACCATCAAGAAGGGCACCAAGGCCCCCCAGGCGGCGGGGAAGATACACAGCGACTTTGAGCGTGGGTTCATCCGGGCGGAGGTGGTGGCCTACGACGACCTGATGGCCTGCGGCTCCATGGCCGCCGCAAAGGAGAAGGGCCTGGTCCGCAGCGAGGGCAAGGAGTACGTCATGAAGGACGGGGACATCGTCCTCTTCCGGTTCAATGTATAAGCAACTGCTTAGTTCTAAGCAAATATAAAGGAGGGAGTTCAAGTGGGGTTGTTCAAGAAGAAACAGACAGAACCGGAGGTGCTGGCGGAAAGCTGGTCCCCGGTATGCAACATCCATGCCTTTGCCGAGGAGAGCAAAGACTGCGTCTACTTCTACCTGTGGTGGCGCCCCGGCACCGACCATGCCCAGATGAAAGGCTGTTGGGTCTGCAACACCCAGCCCGCCCCGGCGGAACTGAACGAGGCTGCCATGGACCAGGGCAAGGCCCCCATGATGCCCCGGGAGAACTGCGGCCACGCCCCCGGCGGCATCCGCCTGGATAAAAGCGCCCTTTCCATCGTCTGGCTGGAGGAAGGGGACGGGGCGGCGCTGCTGGAAAACGGGGAGATCTTGGCCCTGATCCCCGGCTGGGCCTGGCGGGAGGAGGGGTTCCCGGGGTACGCCCGTCACGCCATCGGGACCGGCCCCCTGGCCTGGAGCCTTGCCGATGCCGAGCCGGTGCTAGGCCCCCGGGTGGAAAGGAGCCGGGCCTACTGGGACACCATGTCCGGGGACTACTGGCCCGGCCTCCAGCACCAGGGCCTGGAGGCCATGGAGGGGTTCTTTGGGCCCCACGAGCAGTACTACGCCATCGATGGGGGAAAGTTCCCGCCCAAGGCGCTGGTCACCGGCCGGCGGGATGGGGTGCGGTACGGGTTTACCCTGGGGGTGTCGGCGCTGTGCCAGCCGGTGGTGGAGCAGTACTGGCCCAATGACGACCCGGCCAAGCGCCGCCGCATCGAACTGGCCTTCGCCGCCCGGGAGGGGATGCCGGAGGACCGGTGGATGGCGGCCCTGGGGCGGATCTCCGGGCTGACCAACCTGCCCTGGGGGGAGATCAGCTGCCTGGGGCACGGGCACACGGTGGCCTGCGGGGAGACCTTCCCCGGCTTCCCGGCGGTGCTGCTGCTGGACCAGCGGCGGCTGGAGGGGACAGCGGCCCCGGCCTTCCCCCCGGTGATGGGGGAGGAGGTGGCGCTGTTGTGGGCCATCCCCCTGACCCAGAAGGAGTACGACCTGGCCATGGAGAGCCAGGAGGCGGTGCTGCCGATGCTGTACCAGGGCGCCCCGGAGGAACTGGTGATCTTTGCCGGGGAAGGGAAGTTTTTAAGATAGTGAAAGGGGGGGACCTGGCTTGGATACCTTTGTCACCACCCTGAACATCGTCCTTCCCAGCTTCCTCCTCATCCTGCTGGGGCTGCTGCTCCGGCTGGCGGGGGTGTTGGACCAGCCGGGCTGCGACAAGATGAATACCTTCTGCTTCCACGTCCTGGTCCCCACCATGGTGTTCTACAACATCTACACCGCCGATGTGGCGAGCCTTACCGATCCCCGGCTGCTGCTCTTCTGCCTGGCGTCGGTGACAGGGGCGTTCCTGCTGCTGATGCTGCTGGTCCCCCGGCTGGTAAAGGACCGGAGCCGGGTGGGGGTGGTGATCCAGGGGGTGTTCCGCTCCAGCTTCGTGGTGCTGGGGATGGGCCTTGCCTCCTCCATGTACCCCGGCCGGGACATGAGCATCATCGCCATCGCCTCCACGGTGGTGGCCCCCCTCTTTAACGCCTACGCCGTGGTGGCCCTGGAGGTGTTCAGCCAGCAGCGCCCCGACCCGGGGAAGATCGTCCGGGACGTGGTGAGGAACCCCCTTATCATCGCATCTGTCCTGGCCCTGGCGCTGCTGCTGGCGGGGGTCCGGTTCCCGGCGGTCATCGACACCACCATCAAGAATATCTCCGGCACCGCCACCACCGTCAGCCTCATCATCCTGGGGGGCGGCCTTACCTTCCAGGGCATCGGCAGCTATAAGAAGGAACTGGCGGTGGCGACGGCGGGCAAGCTGGTGCTGCTGCCCATGCTGTTCCTCCCCCTGGCGGTGTGGATGGGCTTCCGGGAGATGGAACTGCTCTGCCTGCTGATCCTCTTTGCATCCCCCTCCACCGTCACCGCCAGCATCATGGCCCGGAACACCCCCGGCGCCGACTGGCAGCTGGCCAGCCAGATCGTGGTGTTCTCCACCTGCCTTTCGGTGGTCAGCCTTTTTGGTTTCATCTATGTCCTGCTGGGGATGGGCCTGCTATAAAAAACAGTCCAAGACTCCAGGCACCCACTAAGACCCTGTACAAAAGTAAGCCCCCCTCAAAGAGGGGGGCGCAGTCTGTCGAAAAACTCTCCCCATAAGCAGGGCCTGTCGGTCAGGAGGGGGAAAAAGTGTGAAAAGGGGGGTGGCCGAAGGCCACGTGCCCGAAGGGCTAAAGGCCCCTCTTTTCGCGTCGAGCGACCGAAGGGAGCGGATAAACCCCGCCGTAGCGGCGGGCTTCAGCTTGTCGAAAAGACTTTTTCGACAAGCTGAAGCCCCCCTCAAAGAGGGGGGCCGGGTAGGGCATCCCTTCGGGAACGTGGGCTTCGCCCAGCCCGCAGGGGCCACCCCGCTAGTCTACGGAGATCACTGAGACGGGACAGTTTTGTTGGGCTTCCAGGGCGGCGCTCTCCGAGGCGCCAGGAATGTCCGGGGCGATGACCTGGGCCAGCCCGTCCTCCCCCATGGCGAATACCTCCGGGCAGAGGGTGGGGCAGACCCCGCAGCCGATGCAGCCGGAACGGTCGATAAATGCCTTCATAATAAACCCACTCCTTTCCCCTGTAGTGTGGGAAGGGAGTGGGGGTTTTATTCATCTGGCAAAAATCCGGCCGGTGTATTGACGTTGTGCATATACTATGATAAACTTTGTGCAAAAGGAGGTGCATGAAGATGGAGAGTACCAATCTGAACATCCGCACAGATAAAGAGGTCAAGGCGGCGGCGGAAAGGATATTCGCCGAACTGGGGCTGAACATGACCACGGCGGTGAACCTCTTTTTGCGGCAGGCCATCCGGGAAAACGGCATCCCCTTCTCACTAAAACTGGATGTCCCCAATGACACCACCGCCTCCGCCATCGAGGAGGGCCGGCGGCTGGCCCGGGACGGCTCGGTCCGGGGGTACACCGATATGGAGGCGCTGAAAGCGGCGCTGCGATGAGATACCAGGTCAAATTCACTAACCAATTCAAAAGGGACCTAAAGCTGGCGGAAAAGCAGGGCAAGGATACCGAAAGACTGTTCCGGGTGGTGGAAAGGCTGGCCAATGGGGAGACCCTGGAGCCAAAATACCGTGACCACGACCTGACCGGAAACTACAAGGGTTGCCGGGAGTGCCACATCGCCCCGGACTGGCTGCTTGTCTATGAGGTGGTGGAGGATGTTCTGGTCCTGATGCTTTATCGCACCGGCAGCCACTCCGAACTTTTTAGATGACCAAGGAAAACCACCCCCGCAGGCCGCTGGCCGCCGGGGGTGGTCTTTCTTTTTTTACATCGTATAATTATCAAAATACCCCTGGATATAAACGATGGGGGTGCCCTTGTCCCCGGAGCCGGAGGTCAGGTCGCAGAGGGAGCCGATGAGGTCGGTGAGACGGCGGGGGGTGGTGCCCTGGCTCTCCATCCTGCCGGTGAGGTCGCCGTCCTTCTGGCGGATGTACTCCTTGATGGCATCCCGCAGGGCGTCGCCGGTGAGGTGGGCGAAGTTGTTGTCGGCCAGGTACTTCAGCTTTACCTCGTTGGGCTGGCCCACCAGGCCGTCGGTGAAGCCGGGGGAGACCACCGGGTCGGCCAGTTCCCAGATCTTGCCCACCGGGTCCTTGAAGGCGCCGTCACCGTAGACCATGGCCTCCACCGTCTTGCCGGTGGCCCGGCGGATGTGCTCCTGCACCGCCAGGGCAAAGGCCCGGCAGTCCCGGGGGAACAGCTTCACCCGCTCCTCGGTGGCCTTGTTGGAGCCCAGCAGGCCGTAGTCGGGGTTGAAGCCGCTGCCGTCCACCGGGGCGGAAAGGATGTCGTCCATCCCCACCACACGGTCCGCCCCGGCGTCCCGGAGGATGGCCTTGGTCCGCTGGCGGGTGTGGATGTCGCAGGTGAGGACATCCTTGGTGTGGGCCAGGATGGCGGTGGGGTCGTTGGAGAGCAGCACCTGGCACTGGGCCCCCTCCGCCTCGATAAGGGAGGTGTAGAAGTCGATGTAGTCCACCCCGGTGAAGGGATGGAGGATGGTGCCGAACTTCTCCCGGAACTGCTCCTTGGTGAGGGTGTCCCGGTAGGGATCCACCCCGGCCTTGTCCAGCAGCTCCTGGCTCACCAGGTGGTTGCCCACCTCGTCGGAGGGGTAGGAGAGGAGCAGCACGATCTTTTTGGCCCCCCGGGCAAAGCCCCGGAGGAGGATGGAAAAGCGGTTGCGGCTGAGGATGGGGAACACCACGCCGATGGTCTCCCCGCCCAGCCGTGCCCGGACGTCGGCGGCGATCTGGTCCACGGTGGCGTAGTTGCCCTGGGCCCGGGCCACCACCGCCTCGGTGACGGCTACCACGTCCTTTTCCCCGATGGGGATATGTTCCGCCGCCAGGGCGGAGACCACCGTGTCCGCCACGATGGCGGCCAGGTCATCCCCCTCCCGGATGATGGGGGCGCGGACGCCACGGACCACAGTACCAAACATTCTTTCCATAAACAAGGGACCCCTCTCTGATTTTCCTCCTGGCGGAGGGCATTTTATCCATAACGGTATTATTATAATCGAAAACCGGCGGCAAGTAAAGAAATCCCCCGCACCTTTTTTGAGGGCGGGGGCGGTTTTTTTGTTATTCCTCCGGGGGTTCGGTCCATCCGTACAGCGGTCCGCCATCAAGATCGCCGACGATGGTGACCTCCCCGGGCTTTGCGTCCTTTTCCCGTTCCAGGGCCTTTTCGATCTTTGCAAAGGCTTCGTCTATCTTGGCCTGGTCCGACTCGTCACGGGACGCCCCGGCATCCTGGGGGGCTTCGGCGGCGGAACTGGAATGCTGATAGACGGGACGCTCTTCGCCGTCCATGGGCTTGGCGGCCTCAAAGGCGATCATCAGAAGAGAGGCCAGTACCACCACGGCCGGCAACAGGATCAGACTTTTTTTCATCGCAAAAATCCCCCCGACAAACAGAAAGCTACAAGCTGGTGGCGATGTCGATGCCGGTCCCGTCAACAAGGAAGGCGGTAAGGGTGCCGGCGATCTTTTCCGCGTTTTCAAAGCCTCCGTTCAGAGAAAACCCCCGCGCCTTTTTGGGGTGCGGGGGCCTTTCTGCTTTTTGTGCGAGTACCCCTGGAACGGCGTTAGTCGGCCTCGGCCTCCTCGATGGCGTCGGCGGGAGAAACGCCGCTGTACATCACCTTCATGATGCCGGGGAAGTAGCGGTCCATCATGCTGTAGCCGCAGCCCACCTGGCGGTCGATGACCTCCTGGTCCAGGTCGATGTCGCCGCAGAAGTTGGTGACCTTGTACCGGACCTCGCCGTCGGAGAAGTCCAGCTCAAAGTTGCCGATGGTCAGGGCGTAGTTGGCCCGGGTCAGGTACTCGGCGACCCGCAGGCGGGCCTCCTCCGGCACCTTGACGGGGCTGATGGAGTAGACGGTGAAGCCCTCGTTGCCACGGCCCACCACGATGGTACGGCAGTTTTCCAGCTGCTTGGTGCGCATCCCCATGCGGATGACTTCGTCGCCATCCTGGTCGCTCTCCTCGTAGGAGTAGTTCCAGTGGGCATCGTCAAAATTCCTGCGGATGGCATCCATGATCTTAGACATAGCTTTAGTCTCCTTTGCTTGATCTTCTATCCCATACCGGGGAGGGCCGAGTGTCCTCTCCCGGTGTATGGTCAGTTATTCGGCGTCGGCCCGCATGGCCTTGGCTTCCTCGATGACGGCGGCCTCCAGCATCTGGGGCAGCTGCTCGTACCGGGCGAACTCCAGGGTGAAGTCGCCCCGGCCCTGGCTGATGGAGCGGAGGATGATGGAGAAGTCCAGCATCTCGCTCATGGGCACCTCGGCCTGGATCTCCTGGTAGCCGCCGGAGAGGGGGTTCATCCCCAGCACCCGGCCGCGGCGCTTGTTCAGTTCGCCGATGATATCGCCGGTGTTGGCGTCGGGGATGGTGACGGCCAGGCTGCCGATGGGCTCCAGCAGCACCGGGCCGGCCATGGGGAGCCCCGCCTTGTAGGCCAGGGAGGCGGCGGTCTTAAAGGCCATTTCGGAGGAATCCACCGGGTGGTAGGAGCCGTCCACCAGGGTGGCCTTGAGCCCCACCACCGGGTAACCGGCGATGGTCCCGGCCTTGACGCAGTCCTGGAGGCCCTTTTCCACGGCGGGGAAGAAGTTTTTGGGCACGGCGCCGCCAAAGACGTTCTCCTCGAACACCAGGCCCTCGCTGTCGCAGGGCTCGAACTCGATCCAGACGTCGCCGAACTGGCCGTGGCCACCGGACTGTTTCTTGTGGCGGCCCTGGACCTTCACCTTCTTGCGGATGGTCTCCCGGTAGGCGACACGCTGCTTGCCAAGGGTGATCTCGATGCCGAACTTGTTTTTCAGCTTGCTGACGATCACGTCCAGGTGCTGCTCCCCAAGGCCGGAGAGAAGCTGCTGGCGGGTCTCGGTGTTGTTCTCGAAGCCGATGGCGGGGTCCTCCTCCATCAGGCGCAGCAGGGCTTGGGCGATCTTGCCCTCGTCCCCCTTGCCCTTCAGCTGGATGGCCATGGTGAGGTTGGGCTTGGGGAAGGGGGCCTTCTCAAAGAGCACCAGCCGCTTGGGGTCGCAGAGGGAGTCGCCGGTGACCGCCTCGGCCAGCTTGCAGACGACGCCGATGTCCCCGGCGGGGATGCCGTCGGTGTCCTCCTGCTTTTTGCCCCGGATGGTGATGATCTTGCCCATCCGCTCCGGCACCCCGGCCCGGACATTGGTGGGATTGGAGGAGGAGGTCAGCTTGCCCGCCACCACCTTGACGTAGGACATCTTGCCCACGAAGGGGTCGGCCACCGTCTTAAAGACAAAGGCGGCCAAGGGGTCGGCGGCGGAGCAGTCCAGGTAGAGGTCGTCGCCGCCGGGGGTCTTGACCTGCTCGCCGGCGTTGTCGGCGGCGGAGGGCAGGATGGTGACGATGGCGTTGAGCAGGGGGTTGATGGCCTCGGTGGTGATGGCGGAGCCGCAGAACACCGGGGCGATGGCGCCGGTGCGCACACCCTGGAGCAGGCCCTTGCGGATCTCCTCCTGGGTGAAGTCCTCGCCGGAGAAGAACTTATCCATCAGTTCCTCGGAGGTCTCGGCCACCGCCTCCTTGATGTCGTCCTTCAGGGACGCCACCATGCCGGAGGCCCCGGCGGGGATGTCCACGTTGGTCTTGCTGCCGTCGGCGGCGTAGGAGAAGGCCCGGTCATCCAAAAGGTCGATGTAGCAGACCACCTTGTGGTCCTCCACATAGGGGACCACCATGGGGCAGGCGCTGGCGCCGAAGGCGGCGTGGAGCCCCTCCATCACCTTGTGGAAGTCGGCGTGCTCGGTGTCCATCTTGTTGATGTAGAACAGCTTGGCCTTGCCCATCTGGGTGGCCAGCTTGTAGGCTTTTTCGGTGCCCACGTTGACGCCGGACTTGGCGGAAACGACGATGAGGACGCTTTCGGCGGCACGGATGCCCTCGCTCATCCCCACGGCGAAATCGAAGAGGCCGGGGCAGTCGATGAGGTTCACCTTGTTGTCCTTCCACTCCAGGGGGGCCACGGCGGAGGACACCGAGACCTTCCTTTTGATCTCCTCCTGGTCGCAGTCGCAGACGGTGTTCCCGTCGGCGGTGCGGCCCAGCCGGTCGGTGGCGCCGGCCCGGTAGAGCATCGCCTCCGCCAGGGAGGTCTTGCCGCTCCCGCCGTGGCCGGCGATGGCAACGTTCCTGATCTTGTCCGCCGTGTACTGTTTCATGAAGTAGGCCCCTTTCTTTATCCCCCGGTGACGGGGGGTGATCCTTCTGGAAATGCTGCGGGCAGCGGGCAAATCGTACGTTTTTGACACAAAACGACGATGTTGCCAGAAGTGCCTTAGTACAATTATACATAATCCCGGGGTCAATAGCAACCACTTATTTTGTGAACAGAATCTCTGTGCCATACAAAATCCCTTGTACATTTTTGTGTAAAAGGGCAAAAGGGGAGGGGCACGGCAGGAACTGGAAGGAAAAGCACCAGGAAGTTTGCATGGAAATCCGGGGGCGGGGCCGGTATAATGGAGGTATCGTGGCCCCGGGGGCGCAACAAAAGCATGAAAAGGATGGTGGGATCGGGTATGTTAGTGGATCGCAGGGAGGTCCTTTCTTTGCACAGCGTGGCCTACGCGGAGGACGGGGCGGCTGTTTGGCTTACATACAAGCTGCTGGAGGCAGGGGGACGGTACGGGGTATTATGCTACCGGGAGGGGGTAGACCGGGCGGGGCGGCCCTGGGCGGTGGCAGCGGTGGAGGATGTTTTTTGCAGCCGGGAGCAGGCGGAGGGGGTGCTGCGGCGCTTGGCGGGGCGGCAGGTGGCCCCGGCGCACCTGGCGGACGTGATCTGGGAGATGTAGGGCGCAGCCCTACCATGCCACCGGGGGCACCCCGGTCCGGGTCCAGGGCGGATAGCGCCTGGTCGCCCGCCGCCGCGGGCGAAATGCCCCCGAAGGGACGTTCTCTTAAAAGGCCGCCGAACGGATACCATTTGGAGATAATGTGATATTTTATACTTTTTGTAGTCTTTGGTTGGTGAGGATATCGGCGGCCGGAATGAGACTTTTACTTTGCGCAGCCGCGGGAGCGCCTGGTCTTTCCCCTTGCAGGTTCTTTCCTTCAAGACAGGCCGCAGGCCGTTTCTTGAACGTGGGGACTTTCCCTTTTGGTTCTCGTTCCTTTCCGTACATTTTCCTTGATTATTGCCTTATCTCTTCGACCGCCTCGCCGGCGGGGCCCTTCTTTCTGTGTCGACAGAAAG
>CAJUFR010000002.1 GCA_910585525.1 uncultured Angelakisella sp. | reverse complement strand
ATTCAGTTTTTAGTACAATACCCTGCTTGTCCGTCGCTCGAAAAACCTTGATTTTTCAGTGTTTTCAAAAGTATCGTTATCTAACGTCAGCTTTTTTCCGCCCTGTCTGCATCATCCAATTATGAACACAGGTTCTTAAACCGATCCCGGTGGCAGACCCTAGTGGGCTGTGCTCACGATGGCGATGCTGGGATCCCCTTTCCGGGCCTGTTCCAGCACAGCCTGGGCCAGTATCTGGAACGACGTGTGGGAGGAGGTCGCCCCTGTGATGGCGTCGATGCCCCCCTCGCCCTGCCTTTCCAGCAGCTGGTTGGCGTAGCCGCGGGTGTACTCGTTGGGGTAGGTGCCCTGAGCATGGAGCATGGTCTGCATATAGGCGTTATCCCAGCTTTTGATGAAGCCGCTGGCGTTCTCCGCGTTGTATTCCACCGAGATGATATCCCCGCCCTTTACCAGGATGGTGATATACTCCTTCCAGCCATGGCTGAATTCCGCCGCCTGGGCGGTGTAGTACCCGTCCTGAAGTTCCGTCTGGTCCCCGCAGGCTGTCAGCAGCAGGAGTGACGCTGTCAGCAGCAGGCACAAAAGCATAGCAACGGTCCGTTTCATCTGCCGCACCTCTCCTTTAGGATAAATTTACGCACCTGGTCCTGGAGCGACCCGGCCTCCCTGGCCAACGAGCCGCTGGACTGCTCCGTTTCCTCCGCATCCTGTAGATTGCGGTCGGCGATGGCGGAGATAGCGGCGATCCGCTCCTCCATCACCGTCAGGGCAAGTTCCTGGCCCTGGACCGCCGCCGCCAGCTGGTCGGAAATGGTGCTGATCTGCGCCGAAACGTCGGAGATGGCATGGAGAGAGCCCGCCGTCTCCGCTGTCATCACCACGCCGGTCTGGATGATGGCCCGGGTGTTGTTGACCATTTCGGTGGCGCTCTTGGCGGCCTCGGCGCTCTTCGTGGCCAGCTGCTTCACCTCGTCGGCCACCACCGCGAAGCCCTTTCCGGCGGCTCCGGCCCGGGCCGCCTCCACAGAGGCGTTGAGGGAGAGGATGTTGGTCTGGAAGGCGATGTCCTCGATGTCCTTGGCGATCTTTGTGATCTGCTGGGCGTTGGCGCTGATGTCATCCATCGCCGAGGACAGGGCAGCCATCTGCTGGTTGGCGCTTTGGACACGCCGCCCGATCTCCTCCGTCTGGGACCGGGTCTGGCCGCTGCTTTCGGTGACGTCGGCCAGCCGCTCCTTCACATGGGCCACCTCGTGGACCAGTTCCTCGGCGGACTGGTTCTGCTCCAGCGACGCCTGGTGCAGCCGCCCGGATTGGCCGCTCAGCTGCGCCGCCATGGCGGCCAGCCGGTCGGCGGCGTCGTGGAAGCCCACCAGGGTCTCGTTCATCGACTGGGTGATGGTGAGCAGGCTGCCGCGGATCAGGGAGAAATCGCCTCTGTAATCCACCTGGGGGCCGGTGCGCAGGTCGCCGTCCGCCACCCGGGTCAGCACCTGCTGGATATCGGATATGTACCGGTTGACGCTCTCCAGGGTGGCGTCCAGGGTCTGGGTCATGACCTCCAACTCGTCACCCGTGTGGACAGCCAATACCTCGGTGTGCAGGTCGCCGTCGGCCAGCGCCACCATCCGGTCGGTGACGCACTTCACCGGATGGGAGATGGAACGGGCGAACCGCAGGATCATCAGCACCGAGATCATCAGGCCGGCCAGGGTGGCCAGGATGGAGACCAGCATGGCCCCGTTGATAACGTGGCTGTAATCCGCCTTGGGTATCTGGATGACCAGGGACCACTGGGTGCCCCGGATGGGGGAGAAGGCCACCAGCATCTTCTGGCCGTTGATGGGGAACTCCACCGCCGCCGTCTCCCCGGTGGTCACCCGCTCCACCGCTTTTTGGTCGCCGCCGCTGAGTTGGGCCAGGGAACTCTGGCCCAGGACCAGGGACTGATCCGGGTGGCCGGTAACGATGCCCTGGCGGTCCACCATATAGGCCATACCGGTCCTGCCCAGGTTGATGTTGCTGATCACGTCGTTGAGCAGGTCATATTTATACACCGCCGTCACATAGAAGGCGGTCTCGCCGTTCTCCTTTACCGGCATCCCCATGGTGATGCCCAGCCGGCCCTGGAAGATGGTGGAGGAGTCGGTGGTAAGGTTATCGGTCTCCTTCAGCAGGGAGAAAAACCCGCTGTCCAACCCCTCCGGGGCGCCGTCTATCCCCTGGATCAGCCGCCCGTCCAGGTCGTACAGGGCGATGGTGTAGAGTTCATAGACCTCCGCCGCCTCTGTCAGCAGGGCGGCGCGGTTGGCCCTGGTGGCGGCGGTATCCGGCCGTGGCGTCTGCCCCTCCTCCTGGCCGCCGGCGGTCACGGTGGCCATCCGGGGGTCACCGGCGATGGCCATCATGCGGTCGGCCAGCATATGGACGTTTGCCTCCACCGTCTTTGCCGACTGCCGTGCCATGGGCTGCAAGCTGTCCAGCAAAATGCTGTTGGCAAGCGATTGCAAGGAAATGGCCATGATCACGCAGCATATGATCACCAGGATCAGAATATTGAGGGTGGTATTCCGCAATATCCGTCCATTCAGGCTCTGCCTTGTTCCCCCTCCAGTGAGGCGATCCGTTTGCTTTCCCATCACGCTTCTGTCGCTCCTTTTTCTGGATGATCGTTTGTCAATAGACACAACAAAAGCCGCTCGACACATCGGCCGGGGGTTGTATGCTGTACCGGGCCGATGGGCGATAGACTTTGTTATAAGTATAGCACAGGTCGCTGGTTATGGGAAGTGGTTTTTTATTTTTCTTACTGTTTTTGGGGGGAGGGGAGGGGGTGTCGCCGTTATACCCTTGGCCGCCCGGTAGACCGCCGGGGGACCAGGGCGCTGTGGTACTCGATGCGGGTGATGGGCTGGCTCTCCTCCTGACGCAGGCCGCTCTCCATCCGCTCCTGAAGAAGGCGGAAGGCGCTTTTGCCGTGGTTCAGCGAGAAGTTCTCCACTGTGGTCAGGCCGATGCGGGCCAGGCCGGAATGGCAGATGTTGTCAAAGCCGCAGAGACTGTAGTCCTCCGGCACCCGGAGACCCTCCTTCATCAGGCCATCCATCACCCCGTAGGCGATCATGTCGTTGATGGCCACGATGGCGGTGATCTTAGGGTCCTGGAGACACTGGGCGGCCAGTTCCAGGCCGGAATGGTACTCGATATCAGGGTCGGTGATCTCCAGTTCCACGGGGTTGGACTTGGTGTAGATGGTGACGCTCCCTTCCGGGCAGAGTGCCTCGAAGGCGGCGATGAGTCCTTCGCTGCGGTGCAGACGGGAGAGGTGGTGGTTGTTCATGGCGGTGGTGGCATAGGCGATGTGCTTGTGCCCCAGGTCGATGAGGTGCTTCGCCACCAGCTTGGCCGCCATGAAGTTGTCCACGTCCACCGTGTCGATGCCCAGGTCGTCCAGCCGGTCCCCCACCGCCACGATGGGGATCCGGTGGCTCAGCGCCCGGACCCGCTCCGGCTCCATGGGCATGGTGGCGAAGATGATGCCCGCCGTCTGCCGGTACTCCAGTTCATCCAGCAGCGCCAGTTCGGTCTTTGGTTCCCAGTAGGTGTTGTAGATGGCGGTGCGGTAGCCGCTGGCGGTGGCGCACTGTTCAATGCCGGTGATCATGGCGGTGTGGTAGGGGTTGAGCACGGTGGGGCTGATAATGGCGATCTGGCGCCGTTTTGTCTTGGCGGGGGAGGCGTGGTAGCCCAGCTGCCGGGCGATGGCCCGGACACTGTCCACCCGCTGCTGAGAAAAGCGGTAGAGGTCCTTCTCGTTGAGTATCATGGACACGCTGGCCACCGAGGTCCCGGCGGCGGTGGCGATATCCTGTAATGTCACCTTTTTCGCCATCTTTTGCAACTCCTAACGATATCGTTTTTCTACGCTTTATTTTAACTTAATTTTTTAATAAAATCAACTTAATTTTTACCATAATATGCACAGTATTTCAGCTGAATCTTAATATCATATTCACAAAAATCAATTTTTTCGTTGCTTTTTTTGATTATTTTATTGACTTTCACCATATATTCAGATAAAATCTTAATTGAAAATTCTGCGGTTTCCAACAAAATTTTTAACAAAAGAAAGGACGAGAAACATGAAATTGAAGCGGCTTTCCATCGTTCTGATGACCATCTGCCTGGTGGCTACCCTCTGCTCCTGCGGCCAGTCCGACGCCCCCGCCCCGGCTCCCGGCGGCAGCAGCGCCCCGGCCCAGCCCGACGCCAAGCCCATCGAGATCAAGCTGACCACCACCGACCCCTCCACCGCCGTGACGGTGACCGAACTGTACAACACCGCCAAGCGCATCAGCGAGCGGACCGGCGGTATGGTGGATATCCAGGTCTACCCCGACGGCCAGATGCTGGTCTACCAGGAGGGGGTGGAGGCGCTGATGTCCAATGCCAACCTGATCATGAACGCCAGCGCCAGCTACTTTTCCGACTATGTGCCGGTGATGGGCACCGTCCTTTCCCCTTACCTTTACGATTCCCGGGAGATCGCCGCGGAATTTTTCGTCAGCGAATACTGGGGCGGCATCGTGGAGGAGTGCAAGGCCAAGGGCTTCTACCCCATCTGCAACAACGGCCTTATCGGCTACCGCAGCGTCATCGCCTCCACCCCGGTGAACACCCTGGCGGAGATGCAGAAGCTGGACCTCCGCATCCCCTCTTCCGACGTGATGATCCAGCTGTTCACCGCCCTGGGGGTCAACTACCAGACGCTGGCCTTCGCCGACACCTTCTCCGCCTGCCAGACCGGCATGATCGACGGCCTGGAGGGGGTGCCCCTTACCATCACCTCCAACTCCCTGTGGGATTGCCTCAAGCCCTGTGTCTACTCCAAGACCAACCACACCCTGGACGTTTACGGCATGTTCGTGGGGTATGACTTCTGGATGAGCATCCCGGAGGAGTACCGTGCCGTCATCGAGGAGGAACTGACCCAGTGGGGCATCGACGCCACCGCCGCCTGTGTCCGGGAGGAGGAGACCACCATCGCCGGCACCCTGGAGGAGCACGGTGTCCAGGTGGTGGAGATCGCCGACCTGAGTGAATTCAAGGCGGCGGCGGAAAAGGTCATCACCAGCCAGCCCCGGGGCCAGGAGGTGCTGGACCAGGTGGCGGCCATCGCCGCCAAGCAGGGCTGAGTCCCCTTCCCGCAGCCAACGACACCAGCGCCCCGGGGGACCGTCTTTTTCCCCCGGGGCCCCAAAAGAAAGGCAAGGGGTGGAACATGAAAGACCTTTACACCAAACTGTCCCATCTTTCCGACATGGTGATCTACGTCACCGGCAGCCTGGGCATCCTACTGACGGTGGGGTGCAGCGCCTACAACATCGTGTCCATGTGGACGGTGGGGCGGCGCTCCCCCCACCTGGACGAGTTGTCCCTTTTCTCCCTGGTCTGGATCATCTACATCGGCATGGGGCTTTTGTACAAGCGCAAGGAGCATGTCACCATGGACTTTGTGGTGAACCTGCTGCCCGGCGTCTGGCGGGCCATCTCCCGTATCGTCAATGACCTGGTCATCATCGCTATCTCGGCCATCACCTGCTGGTTCGCCTGGAAACTCTCCATCAAATCCTTTGACAAGCTGCTGATGATTACCAAGATCCCCTACTTCTACTGCGATATCGTGGTATTTATCGGTTACGGACACCTGACCATCCTTGCCATCATCGACGCCGCCGTCAACCTGGCGGGGCTGGTCCAGAAGAAAGGGGGGCCTGTGGAACTATGGCGGAAATGATCCGATTTTTACCGGTGCTGCTGGCTTTTGTTCTGATGTTCATGGGCATCCCGGTGCAGCTGGCCCTGCTGGGCGGGGCGCTGTTCTACTTCGGGGTGCTGAACACCACCCTGCCCATGACCAGCGTCATCCAGTCCCTGGTCTCCCAGGGGATGTCCACCTCGCTGCTGGCCTGCCCCTTTTTCATCCTGGCGGGGTGCATTATGAACTATTCCGGCATCACCACCGTGCTGCTGGACTTCTGCGACAAGCTGCTGGGACACAAAAAGGGAGGACTGGGGTATGTGAACATCCTCCTCAGCACCCTGAACGGCGGGATGTGCGGCTCCGCCACCGCCGATGCCGCCCTCCAGTGCAAGATACTGGTGCCGGAGATGGAGCGGCTGGGCTACCCCCGGGCCTTTGCCACGGCGGTGACCGCCGCCTCCAGCCTCATCACCCCCATCATCCCCCCCGGCGTGCCGCTGATCCTGTACGGCATCATGACCGGTGTTTCGGTGGGCAAGATGTGGACGGCGGGGTATGTCCCCGGCGTGCTGCTCTGCCTTGCCATGATGCTGGTGGTCTACCTCTACTCCCACAAATACAACTGGAAGGGCAACCGGGACAAGCGGGCCAGCTGGCCGGAACTGGGGGCGGCCTTCCTCAAGAGCATCTGGGCCTTCGCCATCCCTGTCTTTATCATCTTCGGCCTGCGCAGCGGCTTTTTTACCGCCACCGAGGGGGGCACCGTCATCATCGTCCTGGCCCTCTTCATCGGCGGGGTCATCTACCGGCAGCTGAAGCCGGCCCACATCAAGCCCATCCTCCGGGAGGCTTTTTCCTCCACCGCCAACATCATGCTCATCATCGTTTCCGCCATGACCTTCAGCACCTATCTTTCCTGGGAACGCATCCCCCAGGACCTGGCCGCCATGCTGATGGATTTTTCCGGCAACAAGTGGGTGTTCCTCATCATCGCCAACCTGCTGATCTTTGTCATGGGGATGTTCCTGGACGGCTCGGCGCTGCTGCTCATCCTCACCCCGCTGCTCTACCCCATCGCCGCCGCCTACGAGATCGACCTGATCGTCTTTGGCATGATCATGCTGGTGAACCTCTACTGCGGCTGCCTGACGCCCCCCTTCGGCACCCTGATGTACATCACCTGCAACCTCACCGACGTCAGCGTTCCCCAGTTCGTCAAATACGCCTGGGGCTTCATCGTGGCCATGCTGTCGGTGATGCTGCTGATGGCTGTTTTCCCGGGCATCGTCACCTTCCTGCCTAACCTGATCTATGGATAAGGAGTGAAAAAGATGAAACGAGTTTTGGTGTTTGGTGATTCCAACAGCTGGGGCCATGTCCCCGCCAAATGCACCCGCTACCCCGAGGATTCCCGCTGGCCCGCCGTGGCCGCCGCCCTGCTGGGGCCGGAGTACCGGATCATTGAGGACAGCATCAGCGGCCGCACCACCGTGTACGAGGACCCTGTGGTCCCCTTCCGGTGCGGCAAGGACAACCTGGGCTACTCCATGCTGGCCCACGCTCCCCTGGACCTGGTGGTGTTGGCCCTGGGGGGCAACGACCTGAAATTTACCGACGCCGACGGGGTTATCCGGGGGGTGAGCCGTCTCATTGACATGGTGCGGGGGGCGGACCAGCTGTTTTGCAGCTTCTCCCCCATCTTCCGGGACCAGCCCCGCATCCTCCTCATGTCCCCGGCCCGCATCGCAGAGGAGATACCGGAACTGCGCCCCGGCCACGCCCTGCGCTTCGCCCCCAAGGAGACGCTGCTGCTGCCGGAGAAGTACGAGGCGCTGGCCAAGGAGAAGGGTACCTGGGTCATCCACGCCTCCCAGTACGCCGAGCCGGAGTTGACCGACTGCATCCACTTTAGCCCCGAGAGCCACCGGGCTTTGGGCCAGGCGGCCGCCGAGGCGATCCGGGGGATATTTGAGGAGAAATAATACTTATGGTATAATTCGTTATCGCATCTACAAATAAAGCCCCCCTGCTTCCCAGGCAGGGGGGCTTCGTCATGCTCCTTGGACCAGATGGCACCGCACCCTGTGGCCCGGCTCCGGTTCGGTCTCCGGGGGGACCTGCTGGCGGCAGATATCCATACACCGGGGGCAGCGGTCGTGGAAGGCGCAGCCCTTGGGCGGGTCGGCGGGGCTGGGGACATCCCCTTCCAGGTGGATGCGCTGCTTCTCCTGGCTGGGGTCCCGCTTGGGGATGGCGGAGAGAAGGGCCTGGGTGTAGGGGTGGACAGGCCGGAGGTAGACCTCCTCGGTGGGGCCGCTCTCCACCAGCCGCCCCAGGTACATCACCCCCACCCGGTCACTGATGTGGCGCACCACGTTGAGGTCGTGGGAGATAAAGAGATAGGACAGCTTCAACTCCTGCTGGAGCCCCATGAGAAGGTTCAGTATCTGGGCCTGGATGGAGACATCCAGGGCGGAGACCGGCTCATCCGCCACCACGAACCTGGGCTTGGTCACCAGGGCCCGGGCGATGCTGATGCGCTGGCGCTGACCGCCGGAAAACTGGTGGGGGTACCGCTCCAGCTGCTCCGGGGCCAGGCCCACCGCCTGGGCGATCCAGCTGACCTTCTCCTCCAACTCCCCCTGGGTGAGGGTAAAGTGGGTGACCAGCGGCTCCTCCAGCAGGCGGCGCACCGTCATCCGAGGGTTGAGGGAGGCATAGGGGTCCTGGAACACCAGCTGCATGTCCCGGCGCTTTTTCCGCATCTCCTCCTTGCTCAGGGCGGAGAGGTCCACCCCGTCGAACAGCACCCTGCCCGCCGTGGGCTGGATGAGCCGCAGCAGCGTCCGGCCGGTGGTGGATTTGCCGCAGCCGCTCTCCCCTACCAGGCCGAAGGTCTCCTGCTCCCGTATCTGGAAGGAGACATCCTCCACCGCGTGGACATGGCCGATGGTCTTGCGCACCACGCCCCCCTGGATGGGGAAGTAGGTCCGCAGCTCCTGGACATCCACCAGGATCTTTTTCTCGCTCATACCGCCTCCTCCTTTCCCATGTTCTCCGCCCCGGCGTGGAGCCAGCAGCGGCAGAGGTGGCCGGGGGCCACCTGGGTCAAAGCCGGGGCCTTCTCCTTGCAGACCGGCATGCACCGGCTGCACCGGTCGGCGAAGCGGCAGCCGGGGGAGAAGTTGCCGGCGGTGGGGACGGCGCCCCGGATGGTGTACAGTTCCTTCTGGGCGCTGTCCAGGGAGGTCACCGACTGGAGCAGGCCGCTGGTGTAGGGGTGGGCGGTCTCGTGGAAGATAGCCTCCACGCTGGCCTGCTCCACCACCTGCCCGGCGTAGAACACCGCCACCTCCTCGCAGGTCTCGGCGATGACCCCCAGGTCGTGGGTGATCATGATGACCGAGGTATCGTAGCCCTCCCGCAGTTCGTTCATCAGGTCCAGTATCTGGGCCTGGATGGTGACGTCCAGGGCGGTGGTAGGCTCGTCGGCGATGAGCAGCCGGGGGTTGTTGATAAGGGCGATGGCGATCATCACCCGCTGGAGCATCCCGCCGGAAAGGTGGTGGGGGTAGTCCTTCAGTATCTGGTCCGGCCGGGGGATCTTCACCTTCCGCAGCATCTCCAGGGCGGCGTCGTGCATCTCCCCCTTGGTCATGGCGGTGTGGAAGGAGAGGGCCTCGGCGATCTGCGCCTCGATGGTGTACATGGGGTCCAGGGCGGTCATGGGCTCCTGGAAGATCATGGAGATCTCCTTGCCCCGCAGCTTCCGCAGCCCGGCGGGGGAAAGGGAGGTGATCTCCACCTCCTGCCCGTCGCTGCAGGCGAAGCGGATGGAACTCCCCTTCCCCACGCTGAGGGGGAAGGAGAGCAGCCCCATGATGGAGGAGCAGGTGATGCTCTTGCCGCAGCCGCTCTCCCCCACCACCCCGAAGCTGCGCTTCTTGCCGATGGAAAGGTCCACCCCCTCCACCAGCTTCACCGGCAGGGTCCGCTTGCCCCGGTAAAGGTCGATGGAGAGGTCTCTCATCTCAAGCAGATGTTCCATATCGTCCCTCCTAAACCTTCAGCTTGGGGTCCAGCACATCCCGCAGGGCGTCCCCCAGGATGTTGAACACCAGAATGGTCACCACGATGAACAGCAGGGGGAAGAGGGCGGTCCAGGGGCTGCGGGCCATGTTGGCCCGGGCCTCCGCCAGCATCGAGCCCCAGGAGGGGTCCGGCGGCTGGATGCCCATCCCCAGGAAGCTGAGGGTGGCCTCGGTGAGGATGGCCCCGGAGAGGGCCAGGGTGGCCTGGACGGTGAAGGGGGCCACCACGTTGGGGGAGATGTGACGCACCAGGATGGGCCAGGTCCTGACCCCCACGCTCTGGGCGTTTTTGACATACTCCAGTCCCTTGGCGGAGATCACCGCCGCCCGGACGGTGCGGCAGAACACCGGGATGTTGACGATGCCGATGGCCACCATGGTGGGACCGATGCCCTTGCCCAGCACCGCCGAGATAAAGATCGCCAGCAGGATGGAGGGGAAGGCGAAAAGGATGTCCATCAGGCACATGATGACCCGGTCGGTCCAGCCCTCAAAGTAGCCGGCCACCAGGCCCAGCAGGTAGCCGAAGCCGGCCCCGATGCCCACGGCGATGATGCCCACCTCCAGGGAGACCCCCGCCCCGTACAGCACCCGGCTGAACACGTCCCGGCCGAACTTGTCGGTGCCGAAGAGGTGTTCCGCCGAGGGGGGCTGGAACTTCATGCCGATGCCGTCATAGGGGTAGGGGGCCAGCTGCCCGGCAAAGACAGCCATAAAGATCAGGAGGAAGATGCCGATGATGCCGATCCTCCCCATAGGGTCCTTCCACAGGTCCCGCAGCGTGGATACTAAACTTCTCATTCTCTCCCTCCTCAGTCATACGAGATGCGCGGGTCGATGTAGGCGTAGAGCAGGTCCACGATCAGGTTGACCAGCACGTAGATGAAGGCGATGAACAGCACGCACCCCTGCACCACCGGGTAATCCCGGTTGTTGATGCCGGTAAGGGTCATCAGCCCCAGGCCGGGGAGGGAGAATATCTGCTCGATGACCACCGCGCCCCCCAGCAGCGAGCCGATCTGCATCCCCACCAGGGTGACGATGGGGATGAGGGCGTTGCGCAGCACATGGCGGACGATGGTGACCCCCTCGCTGGCCCCCTTGGCCCGGACTGTCTTGACAAAATCCTGGCGGAATATCTCCAGCACCGAGGAGCGGGTCATCCGCATCACCGAACCGGACATGCTGGCCCCCAGGATCAGGGCGGGCAGGGCCATGATCTCCAGGTTCTTCACCGGGTCGGCGAAGAACCCCACGTAGTCCAGGGGCGGGTAGTAGTTGAACACCATGGAGAGCAGCAGGATGACCAAAATGGAAAGGGCGAAGCCGGGGATGGAGACCCCCAGCAGGGCGGCCACCCGGACCACCCGGTCCACCATGGAGTTGCGCTTCACTGCCGCCAGGATGCCCAGGGGCAGGGCGATGCACCAGGAGATGAGGGCGGCCAGGATGGTGAGTTCAGCGGTGGCGCCGAAGCGGTCCAGCATCTCCGGCAGGATGGCCGCCCCGGAGCGGAAGGACTGGCCGAAGTCCCCCCGGAGCACCCCGCCCATCCACCGGAGGTACTGGGTGACGGCGGGCTGGTCCAGGCCGTACCGGGCCTCCACCTGGGCGATGAGTTCCGGGGTGGCGTCGATGCCCAGCATCCCGGAGGCGAAGCCCCCGGGGATGAGCCGGAGCACCGCGAAGATGACGATACTGATCCCCAGCAGCACAGGAAGAAGCTGGAGGAGACGGCGAATGATGTAATTCCTCATAAAACCCCTCCGTCACAAAAATGGAAGGCCGGTACAGGGCAGGGCTGTCCCCCGCCCTGTACCAGCCGCTCAGGTCCTGGATATCACTTCAGGGTGATGTTGTTGAAGTCGTTGGCGTTGGCGGCGTAGGGGGCGAAGCCCTCCAGGCCAGCGCTGACGAAGAAATACTCCATGGGGCTGGCGAAGAAGAGGTTGGGGCACTCGTCGATGACGATCTGCTGGGCCTCCAGGTAGCAGGCTTCCCGCTTGGCCTCGTCGGTGGTGGCCACGCCCTGGGCGCAGAGTTCATCCACGCGGGGGTTGTTGTAGCCCCAGACGTTGGCGTTGCCGGTGGAGGAGAAGAAGAAGCTGACGGCGCGGTTGGGGTCGGTGCCGGAGCCGTTCTGGCCGCACATGGCGTCAAAGCCGGCCTCCGGGGTGTCCATCTTGCCCCAGATATCCACATACTCGCCGGATTCCAGGTTGCTGATCTCGATGTCGATGTAGATCTCCTTCAGCTGCTGCTGGAGCACCACCACGGTGTCACGGATGGAATCCAGCAGGCCGGCGGCCACGGTGAGGGTCATCCGGTTGTTCTCGCCGTACCCGGCGGCCTCCATCAGCTTTTTGGCCTCGTCGATGTTCTTGGTGTAGAGGGGGGATTCCTTGGGGGCATCCCACACCCAGTGGCCCATGGCGGGGGCGACGAAGGTGGAGACGGTGGCCTCGCCGTTGTAGACGTAGTCGATGATGGCGTCACGGTCCACCGCAAGGCTCATGGCCTGGCGGACGTTCTTATCCTGGAGCTTGGGGCTGGAGAGGTTGAAGCCCAGGTAGGTGTAGTTGTTGGACTGGTAGGAGAGGACCTTCACGCTGCTGTCGTTCTGCACCTCGGAAAGATTCAGGGCGGAGAGGGAGCAGATGTTGATATCCCCGGTGCGCAGGGCGGCCAGGCGGGTGCTCTCGTCGGCCATCAGGTAGTAGGTGATGCCGTCCAGTTTGGGGGAACCGGCGTTCCAGTAGTCGGGGTTCTTCTCCAGGGTGATGTAGTTATCCACCACCGAATCTTTGTAGACGAAGGGGCCGGTGCCGCACATGGTTTCGATAGCGGCAAGGCTGCCGCCGTTGGCCTCCACCACTTCCTTGGGGACGATGGCGCCATAGGAGGAGGTGAGGTTGGCCATAAAGGCGGCGTTGGGGGCCTTCAGCTTGAACTGGATGGTGGAGGGGTCCACCACCTCGATGGAATCGATGCCGCCGTAGTAGCTGGCGCTGCTGCCCAGGGCGCCGATATCACCGGCGTCGGTGTTGCCCAGGATGCGGTCGAAGCTGTACTTGACGTCGTCGGCGGTCATCTCCCGGCCGTTGTGGAATTTGACCCCCTTGCGCAGGTGGAAGATGTAGGTGGTGTCATCCGGGGTCTCCCAGCTTTCCGCCAGCAGCCCCTGGTAGGTCATGTCGGGGTTGAAGGAGATGAGGGTCTCGTACACCTGGTTGAACACCCGGGTGGCCGCAATGGCGGAGATGGTGTGGGGGTCGAACCCGGCGGGCCAGGTGTCGGTGCCGTATTTCAGCATCTGCTCCACCGGGGCGGGGGCGGGCTCGGGGGTGCCGGAGCCGGACGCCGGGGTGGAGGGAGCGGGGGCGGGAGTGCTGCTCCCGCCGTTGTTGCCGCAGGCGGCCAGGGCCAGCGCCATCACGCCAGCCAGAATCAGGGCCAACAGCCGTTTGGTCGATCTCATAATAGAATGCCTCCTTTTTTCGTTGGGTGTGTATCCTATCGCTACAAGGCATCCGCCTTGCGGGATAACGTTAGGTAGAAAGGCCCGCCAGCAGGGCGTTGTGGACCTCCCGGCGGAATTCGTTGGAGTTACCGGGCTGGTGTCCCTGGGGACAGTCGTACTTGTTGGTGAGGATCACCGCCCCCATGCCGGCCTCCCGGCTGACCCAAAGACTGGTGCCGGTGAAGCCGCTGTGGCCGCAGCCCCGGGGGTAAACATCGCTGCGGTCGAACCCCAGCCCCCGGCCCCGGACGTTGGTCTCCATGGCCTCCCGGAAGAAGGGGTCCCGGGTGGCCAGCAAAAACTGTCCCAGCTTGGTCAGCGCCGCCGAGTTGGCGAAGCCCCCGGCGTGGCCGCTGCACTGGCCCCAGTAATAGTAGGCGTTGCCGTCGTTGCAGTCCCCCCTGTTAGGGACCCCGTCGGGCCGCCAGCCGTCGAAGGTGATGCCCCGGTCGGCGCACATCCGCTTTTCGATCTGGTTCCCCCGGGAACCGGGGACGCAGCTTTCCGGCGGCACCGGCCCGTAGGCCACCTCCCGGATGCCCAGCTGCCGGTGGAGGTACCGCTCCAGCCCCTCCCGGAGGGTGAGGCCGGTGGCGTGGGAAAAGACCTGGCCCAGCAGCATGAAGTTCAGGTCGCTGTAGACCATCCCCTCCTCCGGGGCGGTGGTGGCCATCAGCCGTTCCAGGATGGCGTAAAAGTCCCCGCCGTCGCTGTAGAAGGGGTACCAGGCCAGGATGCCGCTGGTGTGGGTCATCAGCTGCCGGATGGTGGTGTCTTTCAGCCGCTCCCGGGTGGAGGGGCCGGGACGCCCCTCCGGCAGGTGGTCCAGCAGCCTATCCCCCGGGGCCAGCCGCCCCTCCCCCATGGCGAAGAGCAGCATGGTGGTGCAAAGCAACTTGCTCACCGACGCCAGGTCGAACCAGCTGTCCGGCCGGGCCTCCCCCAGGGCGTGGTGGTACAGGGTGCGTTCCTTATCGAACACCTGGCAGACCGCCGAGGGGAAGTACCCCTTTTCCCGGTAGCCCTCCAGGATGTTGGTGACACGATCAAAGTCAAAGCCCATGGTCATCGTTCCCCCTTGTCGGACTGGAAGGCCCGGATCAGTTCACGGGTCTGGCGCAGGCTCTGCTGGGTGCCCTCCGGGTCCTCCTTGGCGATGCCCAGGTAGAGCAGGTCCAGCAGCAGCTGGCCGGACATCCGGGAGGTCATAGCCCCCACCCGGTGCTCCCGTTCCTCCCGGGGGACGTAAAGGACGCAGTCCGCCAGGCCGGAAAGGGTGTTGCCGTTGGCGCAGGTGATGGCGATGACCCAGGCCCCCCGCTCCCGGGCGGTGCGGGCCGCCAGCACCGTCTCCCGGGTCTCCCCGGAATAGCTGATGGCGATGGCGGCGTCCTCCGGTCCCAGCAGGGAGGCGGTGGCCAGGTTGGTGTGGACATCGGAATGGTAAAAGGCGGGGATACCGATGCGGGAGGACTTGTACAGAAAGTCCATGGCCAGCAGCCCCGAGGCCCCCACCCCGAACAGGTGGATGCGCCGCCGGGCCCGTATCTCCTCCACCGCCCGGGAAAGGACCGCCGGTTCCACCATCCGGCAGGTGAGGGAGAGGTTGCGGATGTGGATGCGCTCCGCCTTGCGCAGCAGCGTTTCCATATCGTCGTTGTCCCGGATGGCGGTCTGGAACTCGTCCAGCGGCTCCCCCTGGGCCAACTCCCGGGCCAGGTCCAGCCGCAGCTGCAAAAAGCCCTGAAAACCCAGCCGCTTGGAGAACCGCACCGCCGCCGCCGGGGAGACCCCCGCCGCTTCGGCGAATTCCCGGGCGGTCATCCGCACCACGCCGGCGCTGTGGCTGAGAAGGTACCGGGCCAGACGGGCCTCGGTAGCGGTGAAGGCATCCATCCGCTCCCGGATGAAGATGGTGCAGCTCATGACCCTCCCCCTCCCGTCCAAAACATGTATACAAGCAAAGTATACCAGACCCCGGGGCGGAAGTCTATAGGTTTTGAAACATTATTTCAAAAAACCAGAAATAAGTTGAAACATTATTGACATATTTTACTGGATAGGATAAGATGGAGAGGAATATGACAGGGGAGGTGTCCCATGAAGGAAAACTTGGCCGGGCTGGCCACCGAGATGGTGAACCCGGAGACCCAAAATATCGACCGCTGCTCCACCCTGGAGATGGTGGAACTGGTGAACCGCCAGGACGCCCTGGTGGCCGGGGCGGTGGCGGCCCAGAAGGCGGAGATCGCCCAGGCGGTGGACCTGATCAGCGGCTGCCTTGCCCGGGGCGGGCGGCTCATCTATCTGGGGGCGGGGACCTCCGGGCGGCTGGGGGTGCTGGACGCCTCCGAGTGCCTGCCCACCTTCGGGGTGGACCCGGAGATGGTCCAGGGGCACATCGCCGGGGGGGACATCGCCCTGCGCCACCCGGTGGAGGGCTGTGAGGACGACGAGGAGGCCGGTATCCGGCTGGTGGACCAGCTGGAGGTGGGCCCCGATGACGCCGTGGTGGGCATCACCGCCAGCGGCCGCACCCCCTATGTCCTGGCGGGGCTGCGCCGGGCCAGGGAGCGGGGGGGCGTTCCCATCGGCCTTTGCACCAACCCGCACTCCCGGCTGGAGGAGGTCTGCCAGGTGACCATCGCCCCCCTGGTGGGCCCGGAGGCCATCTCCGGCTCCACCCGGATGAAGTCCGGCACCGCCCAGAAGATGGTGCTGAACATGCTGAGCACCTGCGCCATGGTCAAGCTGGGGAAGGTGTACGGCAACCTGATGGTGGACCTGCGGGCCAGCAACCACAAGCTGGTGGACCGGGCCCAGCGGCTCATCATCCACGCCACCGGGGTGGACCGGGACCGGGCCAAGGCCCTGCTGGAGGAGGCGGGGGGCCACGTGAAGCTGGCCATCCTGCTGGAAAAGAGCGGCCTGGAGGCCGCCAAGGCCAAGGCGCTGCTGGACCGCCACGGCGGCCACCTGGCCCAGGCCATCGAGAACGCAAGGGAGGAACACTGACATGCTGGAAAACATCGCCAAAAAGCCGGTCCGCCGTGTGGTGGGCATGATGTCCGGGACCTCGGTGGACGGGGTGGACGCCGCCCTGGTGGAGATCAGCGGCGGCCTGGACGGCGGCGCCCCGGAGGTGAAGCTGCTGGCCTTCTCCAACACCCCCTTTCCCCCGGCGGTGCGGGAGGGCATCTTCACCCTCTTCCGCCCCGAGACCGCCACGGTGGACAAGGTGGGGGCCATGAACGTCATCCTGGGCCAGATCTACGCCCAGGCGGCGCTGGCCGTCATCCAGAAGGCGGGACTGACCCCGGCGGAGGTGGACCTGATCGGCTCCCACGGCCAAACCATCTGGCACGCCCCGGTGGCGGAGGAATACTGGGGCCGCCCGGCGCGGTATACCGTCCAGATCGGGGAGGGCTCGGTGATCGCCCACGACACCGGCCTGCCCACCGTCAGCGACTTCCGGGTGGCGGATATGGCGGCAGGGGGCCAGGGGGCGCCGCTGGTGCCCTTCTCCGAGTACCTCCTCTACCGCCGGGAGACCGAGACCATCCTGCTCCAGAACATCGGGGGCATCGGCAACGTCACCGTCATGCCCGCCGCCGCCAAGCCGGAGGAGGTCTACGCCTTTGACACCGGCCCGGGGAATATGATCATCGACGCCGTCATCAGCCACGTCACCCAGGGGGTCCAGACCTACGACGCCGGCGGGGCCATGGCCGCCAAGGGCCGGGTGGACCAGGAACTGCTGGCCCGCCTCCAGCAGGAGCCATACTACACCCTGCCCCTCCCCAAGACCACCGGCCGGGAACTGTTCGGCACCCAGTACACCGAGAAGATCCTGGCCTGGGGTAAAGAACGCCATATCTCTCCCCAGGACCTGGTGGCCACCGTCACCGACCTCACCGCTTGGTCCATCGAGGACGCCTGCCGCCGGTATGTCCTGCCCAAGCACCAGGCCACCGAACTGATCGTCGGGGGCGGCGGCAGCTACAACCGGACGCTGCTGGGCTACCTGACCCGGCGGCTGTCCCCCCTGGGCATCGCCGTCAGGACCCAGGAGGACATGGGCTGGAACAGCGACGCCAAGGAGGCCATCGCCTTTGCCCTGATGGCGGACTGCTGCGTGCGGGAGCAGGCCAACACCCTGCCCAGCGTCACCGGCGCCCACCGCCCCGCAGTGATGGGGAAGGTGTCGGTGGCAGGGAGATAACGCCACCACCAAAGCATCTATAAAAGACCAAAGGCCCTCACCAAAACCCGGGTGAGGGCCTATTTTCAATAAAAAACGACGCTAGGACTCCAGGCACCCGCCAAAATCCTGTACAAAAGTAAGCCCCCCTCAAAGAGGGGGGCGAGCAGGGCGTGCCCCGGCGGCCACGCCGTGTCTGTGCAAAACACTTTAGATATCCCAGTCTCCAGGTATAGACTAACGGCCTTCGACCAGTAAGGCCGAAGGCCGTGTAGGGCGTGCCCCGGCGGCCACGCCGTGTCTGTGCAAAACACTTTAGATATCCCGGTCTCCAGGTATAGACTAACGGCCTTCGACCAGTAAGGCCGAAGGCCGTGCAGGGCGTGCCCCGGCGGCCACGCCGTGGAGCTGGAGATGGGACTCGAACCCACGACCTGCTGATTACGAATCAGCTGCTCTACCGACTGAGCCACTCCAGCTTATCGGGGGGAGCGTCCTCCCCCCGGCCTATTATATCCTTTTGCCGGGGCGGCGTCAAGCGGTGGGGGCGGGGTCAGAGAAATTTTGCGTGGCTGCCGCCGTGGCCGCCGGTGACCGAAAGGACGGTGGGGATGCGCTCCCGCAGGCTCTCCACGTGGCTGATGACCCCCACCATCCGGCCACCGGTGCCCAGGGAGAAAAGGGCGTCCACCGCGCTCTGGCGGGAGAGGTCGTCCAGGGTGGCGAAGCCCTCGTCGATAAACAGCGTCTCGATGGGGATGGAGCCGGAGTAGTGCTGCACCACGTCGGCCAGACCCAGGGCCAGGGCCAGAGAAGCCTTGAAACTCTCGCCGCCGGAGAGGGTGGAGACCGGGCGGCGCTGGCCGGTGTCGTGGTCCATCACCTCCAGGTCCAGGCCGGAGGCCGCCCCGTGGCGGGCGGCGGTGCTCATCCGGCAAAGCTGGTACCGCCCCCCTGTCATCTCCCCCAGATGGTAGTTGCACATCTTGACGATGTCCTCAAAGTAAGCGGCCAGGATGAAGGTCTCGAAGGTGACCCGGCTCTCGTTGTCCCCGGCGGCCCGGCGGGCCAACTCCGCCGCGGCGGCGGCCTGGCTGGCCAGCTGGTGGCTGGCGGCGCTCTCCTGGCGCAGTTCCTCCCAGCTGCGGCGGCAGAGGGCCAGGGCCGAGGCGGCGGCGGTGTAGCTTTCCCGCTGCTCCGCCTCCGCCCGGCGCAGGGCCGTCTCCTCCGCCTCCAACTCCGGCAGGGCCGGGGGCGTCTTTCCCGCCAGTTCCTCCCCCAGGGTGCGGAGGTTGGCCTCCACCGATACCGTCATGGTGCGGTGGTCCTCCACCTGCTGCCGCAGCCGCTCCAGTTCCGGCCCCCGGGCCAGGGCGGCGGTGTACTGCTCCCGGGTGGTGAAGCCGCTCTCCAGCATCGCCTGGCGCAGCTGCTCCTTCTGCTCCCGCTCCTGGGCCTCCTCCTTCTCCAGCACCTGGCCCAGGGCCTGGAGCCGCCCCTGGGTGTGGGAGAGCCGCTCCCGCAGGGCGGTCTCCTCCCTCTCCAGGGCGGCCAGGCCATCGGCCAACTCCTTCTGACGGGCGGCGATCTCCTTCTGCCGCCGGGCCGCTTCCCCGGGCTGGATGTCCCCCAGCCGCTCCGCCGTCTCCGCCAGCTGCTGCCGGGCGGCCTGCCGGCTGCCGGCGCATTGGGCCAGGGCGGTGGCCAGCCGGTCCTTCTCCCCGGCCAGCTTGTCCCGGTCCCGGGGGGGCAGGGGGCGGCGGCTCAGCTGCCCCCACTGCTCCGCCAGCCCGGCCAGGGCGGACCGGTCCTCCGCCATCTCCCGGGAGAGGGCCTCCAGCCGCTGCTCCAGCAGCCCGTCCCCCCGGTAGACCCCCTCCAGGGAGACCTCCGGCCAGTGGGGCTGGAGCCCCCCCGCCAGGGCCTTGGCTGCTTCTTCCTCCTGGACGCTGGCCGCCAGCGCCCGGTCCATCCGGGCCTTCCGTTCCTCCAGCTGCTGCCGGGTCACCTCCCCCTCCCCGGGACGGGCGGGGGCCGGGTGGCTCACCGAGCCGCAGACAGGGCAGGGCTCCCCCTGCCGGAGTTCCAAAGCCAGCAGCGCCGCCTGGCCCCGGATGAACTGCCGGTAGCTGTCCAGATACTCCTCCTGGCGCGTTTGGTACTCCCCGGCCAGCTTCCGGGCCTGGCCGGCCCGGGCCAGCAGCCGCTCCCCCTGGCGGGACAATTCCCCCCGCCGGGCGGCCTGGTCCTCCCGGGCGGAGAGGGCCAGCAGCAGGGCGTTTTGCCGCTGCTGCTCCTCCAGGGCGGCCTGCTGCTTTTCCAACTCCCCCACCGCCTTTTTCCGTTCCTCCAGCTGGGCGGAGAGGGCCAGCACCTCCTCCAGGCGGCGGGCCTGGTCCTCCAGCTGCCGCTGTTCCTCCTGCCACCGGGGCCTTTGGTCCAGCTGCTTCCCCAGGGCCTCCAGCCGGTCCTGGCCCGCCTTCCAGGCGGCGGAGAGGGTTTGTTCCTCCCTGCGGTGCTCCTGGATGCCGGCCTTGGTCCCCTTCCAGTGATCCTCCCGCAGCTTGACCCTGACGGCGGCTTCGATGGCCCGGATCAGGTCCGCTTTCTCCTTGAACTCCCCGGCGGCGGCGTCCAGGGCCTTTTTCTGCCGCTCCAGTTCGCCCCGCTTCTGGAACCGCCCCGCCAGGGCCCGGGCCCCGGGGAGGTCCAGCTTTTCCCGCCGGGCCACCGTCTCCCCGATGGCCTTTTCCAGGGCCTTGCAGCCCTCCTCCCGGAGGGTCAGGGCAGGCTCCACCAGTTCCGCCAGGGTGCCGGCGGGCAGGGTGGAGGGATTGGGGACGGCGGCCAGCGCCTCCACCCCCTGCTCCACCAGGGAGGCGGCCAGCCGGTCCATCCGGCGGCCCCGCTCCCCCAGCTGCTGCTCCAACTCCCGGCGCTGCTGCTGGAGACGGCTGGTAAATGCCTCGTACTGCCCGGTGCCAAAGATGCGGCGGAACAGGGCGGTCTTATCCCGGCTGGGGGCCTCCAGCAGTTCCTTGAACTCCCCCTGGGCCAGCATCACCATCTTGCGGAACTGGTCGCAGTCGATGCCCAGCAGCTGCTGCACCACCTCCCCCGTCTCGGTGACGGAATCCAGCACCCGGCCGTCGGGGAGGGTGAGGACCACCCTGTGCTGGAGGGTCTTGGTCCCCCCCTTCTTTTTGGCCAGCTGCTGGACAGGGCGGCGGCGGATGTGGTACTCCTTCCCCTCCAGGGAGAAGCGCAACGCCACAAAGCACTCCCGGTCCGGGGCGGCGCTGTGGCAGCGGAAGTTCTCGCTCTGCCGGGCGGTGCCGCTGGCCTTGCCGTAGAGGGCGAAGGTGATGGCGTCAAAGAGGGTGGTCTTGCCCGCCCCGGTAGGGCCGTTGATGAGAAAGATGCCCCGGACGGCGGAAAAGTCCACCGTCTCCTCCTCCCGGAAGGGCCCGAAGGCGCTGAGGGTCAATTCCAATGGTCTCATCCTGTCTCCTCCTCCCTCTCCTGCTCCGCCTGGCGGCTGAGGCGTTCCAGCAGTTCCAGCGCCTCCGGGGCCAGGTCGTGGCCGGTGACCTGGCGGTAGAACCGTTGGTAGGCCCCGGACAGGGTCAGCCGGGACAGTTCCCCATGGCCCCCCAGTTCCAGCGCCTGGGTGACGGGGCTTTGGTAGCGTATCTGGAGGTAGTTGGGGTAGACGTTGCGCAGCTGGCGGGAGGCAGCTACCTCGGTCCCCTGGGTGAGGACGGTGATCTGGACATAATCGTCCGAGGCAAAGCCCCCGCCGGTGGGGGCCAGCAGCTGCTCCATGGTGCCTTTCACGGTGCGCAGGTCCCGGAGCCGGGGCAGGGTGATCTTTTCCACCGTGACATCCCCCTCCCCGTCCAACTCCACCAGCAGGGCCCGCTTTTGATGGCCCTCCTCCGAGACCGAGTATTTTAAGGGGCTGCCACTGTACCAGACACGGGCTGTCTCGTCCCCCACCGGCTGGCAGGCGTGGAGGTGCCCCAGGGCGCAGTAAGAAAAGCCGTCCAGCAGGGCGGCATCCACCAGGTCGGCCCCCCCCACGCTCACCTCCGAATCGCAGAAGGCCAGGCCGGAACCGTCCCGGTCCGCCCCCCGGGCGAAGAAGCCGTGAGCCACCAGCACCCGCCGGGGGCAGCGCTCCATCCGCTGCCGGTTCTCCTCCAGCACCGCCTGGTAGGTGTCCTGGAAGGTGTGGATCTCCCGCTCCGGGAAGAGGGTCCGGCCATCCCCGGGGGTGAGGTAGGGCAGCAGAAAAAAGTCCACCTCCCCCCACCGGTCCCGGAGGGTGACGCTGGAGACCTCCCGCCGGGGGATGGCGGCCATGTAAAGGCCGCTGGCCCGGTAGAGGGAGGAGGCGAAGCCCAGCCGCTGGGGGCTGTCGTGGTTGCCGGAGACACAGAGCACCGGCAGCGCCAGCCGCCCGGCCAGCTCCCCCAAAAACCAGTCGCAGAGTTCCACCGCCCCGGCGCTGGGCACCGAACGGTCGTAAAGGTCCCCGGCGATGAGGACGGCGTCGCAGGGGGCGGTCTCCAGGTAGTCCAGCAGCCCCTGGCACCAGTACCGCTGGTCCTCCAGCAGGCTGTATTCGCAAAGACTGCGGCCCAGGTGCAGGTCGGAAAGGTGAAGGAATCTCATGGGACCTCCTTAATGTCATAGGGGAGCCGCTTTTGTTACCTTTTATAGTTTCCCTCCAGGGGCGGGATGACCTCCGGGTTTTGCAGCACCCAAGCCACGGCGTATTCACAGAGGGCCTGGGACGCCTTCCCGTCGGGGCGTCCGCTTTGGAGGAACCGGGCCAGCCGCTCCGCCTCGGCCAGGTCCTGCTCCGGCAGGGGGGTCCCCAGGCGGAGGTACTCCGGCAGCTTTTTCAGCATTTCCCGGTAGTCCTTGTCCCAGTTGGCGCCGCCGTTGCGCATCAGTTCGTCATCGATGCGGCCCGCGATACGCACCGCCTCCCCCTGGGCGGTCCGGGCCCTGCCGGCAGGGGGGATCAGGTACTCCCACAGCTTTTTGAACCGGGCGGCAAAGCCCTCCTCGGTGATGACGATGGGGGAGACCCCGTCGTGGACAATGGGCTCCGGGGCGGGGGAGACATGGAACAGCTGGCAGAGCCGTTCCATCCCCTCCACCTGCTGCGCCAGGAACTCAAGGTTCTTGATACACAGCCTGTTCCGCTGGAACCGCTCCAACTCCTTCACCACCCACTGGCGGCAACGCGGGGTCATCTCCGCCCCGGCATCCAGCAGCAGGACGCAGACCTCGTAGAGAGGGAGCAGGGGCAGCCGCTGCTGCCGGATGGTCATCTCCAGGGGGGTGAGGCTGTCGGCGTGGCCCGCCGTCCTGGCGTCCACCTCCGCCCCGGCGGCCAGCAGCGCCTTCACCGCCTGGGTCCGGCCATAGATGGAGGCCAGGTGGAGGGGGGTGGTGCCGTCGTATTGGGCCACATGGACATCCGCCCCCAGGTCGATGAGCAGCTGGGCGTCCCCGTTCCAGGCCGACACCTGGAGGAAGATGGGGGTCTTTTCGTAGTAGTCCTTGAAGTTTACATCCGCCCCCTGCTGCTGGGCCCAGACGGCCAACTCCCGGGGCAGGGGGGTGAGGGAAAAGATGTTGGAGCCGTATTTGCCGTTTATGGCGTTGGGTTCGCAGAGGGCAAGCTGCTTTTTCAGTTCCTCAATGTCACCGGCCTCCAGAAGCTGTTTTATCTCCTTGGGCAGACGCTTCTTTTTTGCAGCCATTTTTTTCGTCACTCCTCCAGATAAATACGCTGGTACACCCACGCCAGCCCCATCCCACCCAGGAGGTTGCCCAACGTCACCGGCAGCAGATTTTTGACAAAGAAATTCCCCAGGGTGAGGGCGGGGGCCGCCCCGGCGGCGTACTCCGGCAGCCCCTGGGCCATCAGCCCGGCGGGGATGTAGTACATGTTGGCGATGCAGTGCTCAAACCCGCAGAGGACGAAGAGGAAGATGGGGAAGAACAAGGCCGCTACCTTTCCCGCCGGTTCCTTGGCCGACGCGGCCATCCATACCGCCAGGCAGACCAGCAGGTTGCAGAGCACCCCCCGCAGAAAGGCATCCCCCGGGGAGAGGGAGCACTTGGCGGCGGCGGTGGCGATGGCCCCGGCGGCCAGCTTGCCCCCGAACAGGTCCAGGGTGTGGCTGTACACCACCCCGGCGGCGGCCAGCAGCCCGCCCAGGAAGTTCCCCAGGTAGACCACGACCAGGTTCCGGGCCATGGCGGCGGGGGCCACCCGGCGGGAGAGGACAGGGATGAGGATGAGACAGTTGCCGGTGAACAGTTCGCTGCCCGCCAGCAGCACCATGGTGAGACCGGCGGGGAAGATGCAGGCCCCCAGCAGCTTGCCCGCCCCGGCGCTCTCCACCCCGGTAGCGGCGGCAGATGCCCCCGCCCCCGCCAGACCGATGTACAGCCCCGCCAGCACCGCCAGCAGGAACATCCTCCCCAGGGGCAGACGGACCTTCCCCTCCCCCACCGCCAGGAAATTTTTCGCGATCTCCGCCGGAGCATTCATTCCAACTTCCCCCCATAAAAAATGTAAGACCCCAGACACCCACTATCATAAAAACAAGCTAAGTCTCCAGGCACCCACTATGATCTCCGCACCCACTAAGGCGCGAAGCGCCGAGCAGGGCAAGGCCGCCGGCCCAGCCGGCCCGACCGGGCTACCACTTTTCATCCATAATTTCTGCCCGCTTTTTGTCGTATTCGTCACGGGTGATGAGGCGCTGGTCGTAGAGGCGCTGGAGTTTTTGCAGCTTTTCTTCAAAGTCCATGACTTCACCCTGTTGCAGCTGTACGCTACCTTCCTCCTCCATCTCCCAGCTGCCGTAGCCGTTGCCGGACATGACGGCGTAGATCTGCGCCACAGTGATGCCCGCCGCAAACAGGGTCCAGACCACCCCGAAAAGCCCGGCGCTGGGGATAACCTCGATGATGCCGATGAGGATAAACAGCGCCCCGGCGGCGATGCCCACGATGCTCTGGACCTTGTTGGGGCGGTAGCGGTAGTTCCTTCTGCGCATGATGTCGCTCCTTTACTTCGTCAGCATCATCCGGGCGCATTTGTAGATGTCCCCGCAGCCCAGGGTGATGACCAGATCGCCCTCCCGGGCGTTTTCCATGACGTGATCCGCGATCTCGGCAAAGCCGGGGAGACAGACGCAGCCGGGTATTTTGTCCCCCAGGTCCTGGCTTCGGATGCCCCACTCGTTCTTCTCCCGGGAGCCCATGATGGGACTGAGCACCACCCGGTCCGCCAGGGAGAGGGCGGCGACGAAATCCTCCAGCAGCAGGTAGGTCCGGGAAAAGGTGAAGGGCTGGAACACCGCCCACACCCGGGCAAAATCCAATTCCTTGGCGGCCTTTAATGTGGCGGCCAGTTCCGCCGGGTGGTGGGCGTAATCGTCCACGATGGTCACACCGCCAACCTTGCCCAGCACCTCGAACCGCCGCCCCGCCCCGGTGAACCGGGCCAGATGCCGGGCGATCTGCTCCGGCGCCGTCCCCAGCAGCCAGGCCATGGCCGCCGCCGCCACGGCGTTAAGGATGTTGTGTTCCCCCGGGACGTGGATGGTGAGGCGGCAGAGGGCCTCCCCGTGGCGCATCAGGTCAAAGCTGCGGCAGAGCCCACCCTCCGACCGGATGTTGGCGGGCCAGAAGTCGTTCCCCTCCCCCCGGCCGAAGGTGATCTTCTCCGGCGTGCCCGCCGCCGCCATGGCCCGGGCGGTGTTCCTGTCGTCCCCGTTGTAGAGGACCCGCCGGGCCATCCCGGCGAAGCGGGTAAAGGACCTCATGGCGTTTTCCACCGTGCCGAAGTAGTCCAGGTGGTCGTCGTCGATGTTCAGCACCAGGGCGGTGTCCGGGAAGGTGGAAAGGAAGGTGTCCCGGAACTCGCAGGCCTCGTAGACGAAAAGGCCGCTTTGCCCCGCCCGGCCGTAGCCGTCGATGGCCCGCAGCTTCCCCCCGATGACGGCGGAGGGGTCGGCCCCCGCCCCGAACAGTATCTGGGTGAGCATGGCGGTGACGGTGGTCTTGCCGTGGGTGCCGCAGACCCCCACCGCCTCCTGGTACCAGCTGGAGATGGCCCCCAGCATCCGGGCCCGCTCCCAAAGGGGGATCCCGCTCTCCCGGGCAGCCTTTAGTTCCGGGTTGTCCGCCATAATGGCGGCGGAGTAAAGCACCAGGTCCGCCCCCTTCAGGTTCTCCGGGGCGTGGCCCAGGGTGACCCGGACCCCCATCTGGCGCTCCAGGGCCAGGATGTCACTTTCGTTGTTGTCGCTGCCGCTGATGAGGTAGCCGCGGCTGTGGAGTATCTGGATGATGGGGAACATCCCGGAGCCCCCCACGCCGATACAATGGATGTGCTTTACCTCCGGCGGTATCTGGATGCGGTCTTTCATATGCGATGCGCCCCCTGTTTTTCTTTATTTACTGTGGAACGTTTCCATTATACCCCATATCCGGGGCTTTTGACAACGAATTTAGCCCCTTGCCCCTCAAATCCCGGTGAACAGGGAGAGAACATCCCAAAAAGAAGTTTGGAGGAAGATTGACAAAGCCCCTGTTTTTCGGTAAACTTTACAAAAACGGAACCGTGAAGGAGTGACAAGAGATGATACTGGCCATCGACATCGGCAATACCAACATCGTAGTAGGCGGGTACGACGGGGACCGGCTGGCCTTTTCGGTGCGGCTGAGCACCGACGCCACCCGCACCGCCCACGAGTACGCCGCCACCCTGGGTGGGGTGCTGGGGCTGTACCAAGTGGACCTGGGGGCGGTGACCGGCGCTATCGTCTCGTCGGTGGTGCCCCCCCTTTCCGGGGCGCTCTGCCAGGCGGTCGCCCTTCTTTGCCCCGGGGTGGAGCCCCTTTTGGTGGGGGCGGGGATGCGGACCGGCCTTAACATCCGCATCGACAACCCCAAGGAACTGGGGGCCGACCTGCTGGCCGCCTCGGTGGGGGCGATGGTGAAGTATCCCCTTCCCGCCATCGTCATCGACCTTGGCACCGCCACCAAGATCATGGTGGTGGACGAGAACCGCAGCTTCCTGGGGGGGTCCATCATGGCGGGGGTGATGATCTCCCTCCGGGCCCTTTCCAGCGACACCGCCCAGCTGCCCCACATCAGCCTGGACAGCCCGGCGCGGCAGGTCATCGGCACCAACACCATCGACTGCATGAAGTCCGGCACCATCCTGGGGGCCGCCAGCATGCTGGACGGCATGATCCAGCGGTACCAGGAGGCGCTGGGCAAGGACGCCACCGTGGTGGCCTGCGGGGGGCTGGCCCCCGCCATCGTCCCCTACTGCCGCACCCCCATCCTCCGGGATGACAGCCTGGTGCTGGACGGGCTGCTGGCGCTGTACCGCAAGAACGAAAAGTGACCCACTGTTTTAGGGGAAAGGGGTGGTTTCCATGCTGGCATACACTCTGTGGACCGACTTTTCCTCCCTCAGCGGCTGGGAGGGGAGCGACTGGCTGGGTGACCTGTACCGAATGGCGGAGGATGCCTTCCGGGACAGCGATGACAAGCACCGCCTGTTGGGCAACCTCCTGGTGCTGGAGCGGTACCGCAATACCGTTTGCCAGGGTCTGGCGAAAAGGGGGGAGGAACTTTCCCCCGTCCTGCTCCAGGGTACCGGGCTGCTCTGGGATCACTTGGAAGGCCGGATCGAGCCGGCCAGCTTCCAGGACTTCGCCAACAGCCTGGAGGGCTGCGTGTTCGCCCAAAATGTAGGTACCAGCGATGATGCCCCGCCGGACTTTTACCATAAATTTTTTGCCGGAAGGTCGTTGACAGGCTATGAGTGGCTTGCGGTAGAGTGGGTGTCCGGGCTGCTGATCCAGCTGGTGTACCTGGCTGGAGGAACGGTAGAGTACCCGGACTTTGGGGAGATCGACCGGCTGGACTTTTACGGCGTTTGCGATATGATGAATATCCTGGAGGACGCCTGTACACAGCTAACAGGGGTGCCTGCCCGTTCCCATTTGGTTGGGGACTGCCTGAAGGCCTTGGAACAGGTCCACCGGACTCCCCTGTTCCAACAGATGGTGGCGGATGTCCAGCGGGACCTAAAGGCCGCCTTGTCCGCCCCGCTGGACCGGTACGCCGCCCTGCGGGAGGAGTATCGGCAGCACACCATCCTCCCGGCAGAATACGCTCCAAGGCTGCTGGAATACTGAGAGCCTGAATAAATCCTCGGAAGCCACATCTGCAACTGATCTAGGGTGAAAGCGCCTTTGGGCGTTTCCATAAATAACATGCGCTGCATCCTCCGCCGAGGGGAGCAGCAGCAAGGAGGAATCATCCCTATGTCCAGAACCACCAACAAGACCCGTGCCCTGGTCCAGCTTTCCCTGCTCATCGCCCTGGAGGCCGTCATGGCCTTCACCCCCCTGGGGTTCATCATGATCCCCCCCATCTCCATCACTATCCTGCACATCCCGGTGATCATCGGGGCCATCCTGATGGGGCCTGCCTGCGGCGGGATACTGGGGGGAGCCTTTGGGCTGCTGTCCATGATCAAGGCCACCTTCTTCGCGTCCAGCCCGGCTGACCTGCTCTTTTCCCCCTTCCACAGCGGCCAGCCGGTACAATCCCTTGTGATGTGCGTCCTGCCCCGCATCCTGCTGGGGGTGTTTGCCGCCCTGCTCTACCGGCTGTTCAAAAGGATGACAGGTGACATACCCGCCCTGGCTGTCAGCAGCATCCTGGCCACCCTGCTGCACAGCGTCATGGTGCTGGGGTCTATGTGGCTGTTCTTCAATGCCATGCCCCTGCGGGATGTTTTTATCACCATCGCCAGCCTAAACTGCATCGTGGAGATGATCGCCGCCGGCGTGCTGGCCGCCGCCGTCTGCAAGCCTATCATGGGCTACCTCCGCCGCGGGGCGTGACCCTGGCGTATCCTGCAAAAAGAGACCCCCGCCCTTGGGAGCGTTCCCGGGGGCGGGGGTTTGATCTTATGTCAGGTCCATTTTTAATATCTGCTGCAACTGATCCCGACCGCCGTATACCACCGCTTCAATGTAGATCTTGTGGGCTTCTTCATCGATTCGGAAGTAGACCAGGTGATTTTTCACTGGAAATCTGCGAATTTCCAGCCGCCGTCCGCACGGCTCATCTATCAACGCGATCCGGGCGGGGAAAAGGGCAAGTGAGGCGATCTCTTTTCTCAGCTTTCTCATCAGGGCGGCGGAAGCACCTGGGGAGCGAAGGACGACCTTGATATACTGGGCGATCTCGTCCATCTGCTGGCCTGCCTGGGGGGTGATCTCGATGATATATGGATTCATTCTTCAATTCTCCGTAATATCTCATCAAAGACCTCATCCATAGGACGGGCCAGGCCGGCTTTTGACTGTTCATAGCCCTTCATGATCATCGCCTCAAATGCCTCCTCGTCCATCTCCTCCCGGGACAGCGGCCGGGAGGGCAGGGCGAGGGAAAAGGGGATGCTTTTGGTGAGGATGATCTGCTTGTACAGCATATTGATGACCACCGACACCGGGATGCCCAGCTGTGACATGATGCTTTCCGCCTGCTCCTTGACGCTGGGCTCCACACGGGCAAGAACATTTGCGGTCTTGGATGCCATGGATCGACCACTCCTTTCTTGCCTTTATTATAACCCATCGTATTACGGATAGCAATACATTTTTATATCAAATCCTATTTCTTCCCCCCTGTCATCAACCAAACTTCCCCGCAGACCGCCAACCAAATGATAACTGTAACAACGTTGATGTTGATCACGTTGACGGGCCGGGGCCAGTAGTCGAACACCCCCACGCAGAGCCATCGTACCGGGAACCAGCTGAAAAACCAGACCCCCAGCCGGTAGTAGCGGCGGCGCAGGCTGGGGACCTCCGCCGCCGGGGCCTGGCCGCTGCGGAGCCAGGCTTCCACAAAGATGATATCCCCCAGGCTGGCGGCGGCGCAAAGGACCACGATGAAAAGATTCCCCCAAGCCTCCCAGGCCCCCACGGCCAGCAGCAGGAACACGGCGTGGAGCCCCGCCAGCAGGAGCAGCACCCCCTGGCGCTCCTTCTCCCCCGCCAGCTGGTCCCGGGCGGTGCGGACGGCGGGCAGGTCCCCGTCGCTTTGGTAGTCGTCATGGAGCAGGTAATCGGTGCTGACCCCGAACAGGCGGCTGATCTCCAGCAGGTTGACGCAGTCGGGGAGGATGCCTTCGTTTTCCCACCGGGACACCGCCTGGCGGCTCACCGACAGCTTTTCCGCCAGCCCCTCCTGGGACAGGCCCCCTTCCTTGCGCAGCTTCAGCAGTTTTTCGCCAAATGTCATATGGATGACCTCCTTTCGTGATGCCCCTATTGTACCCCTGCCGGGCCAAAAGCGCCAGCACCTCAGGGTGACAGCGCCGCCACCCGGTGTAACATCGGGGGGTATTCCGGGTGGCGTACGGAAATTGTGCCGGAAAACCAGCGGATTTTTTTGTAAATATGCCCAAATCGCCAAATTTTTATCACAAGGCCCCGGGGCGGTGAGAAAAGCCTTGAAAAAGAGATGCCTTTGCGTTAAGATATAGTGGGTGAAATTTGGTTTTCCTATCAATATATGGAGGTGTATGTATGAAAATTGGATTCACAGAGACCGTCCTCCGGGACGCGAACCAGTCGCTCATCGCCACCCGTCTGCCCTACTCTAAGTTCGAACCCATCCTGGGGGAACTGGATAAGGCCGGGTACTATTCCCTGGAGTGCTGGGGCGGCGCCACCTTCGACTCCTGCCTGCGCTACCTGGACGAGGACCCCTGGGAGCGGCTGCGGAAGATCCGCAAGGCCTGCCCCAACACCAAGCTCCAGATGCTGCTCCGGGGCCAGAACCTGCTGGGCTACCACCACTACCCCGACGACGTGGTCCGCATGTTCGTGGCAAAGTCGGTGGAAAACGGCATGGACATCATCCGCATCTTTGACGCCCTCAACGACGTGCGGAACATCGAGGTGGCGGTGGACGAGACGGTGAAGCGGGGCGCTATTGCCTCCGGCGCCATCTGCTACACCATCAGCCCCATCCACAACCTGGAAAGCTACGTCAAGGTTGGCAAGCAGATGAAGGACCTGGGTGTCGCCACCATCACCATCAAGGACATGGCCGGCATCATGGGCCCCACCGAGGCCTACGACCTGGTCAAGGCCCTCAAGGAGGAGGTCAAGCTCCCCGTGGTGGTCCACACCCACTGCACCACCGGCCTTGGCATCGCCACCCTGATGAAGGCGGCGGAGGCCGGGGCGGACGTCCTGGATACCGCCATCTCCAGCTTCTCCGGCGGCACCAGCCAGCCCCCCACCGAGACCCTGGTCTACATGATGAAGTCCGCCGGCTTCGACGTCAGCGTGGATGAGAAGGTCCTTAAGAAGATCAACGACTTCTTCAAGCCCATCCAGGCCGAGTACCTCAAGAGCGGCCAGCTGAACCCGGTGGTGATGACCACCGACAGCAAGGCCCTGATCTACCAGGTCCCCGGCGGGATGCTCAGCAACCTGGTGGCCCAGCTTACCGCCCAGAACAAGCTGGATAAGCTGCCCGAGGTGCTGGCCGAGACCCCCAAGGTCCGTGAGGACATGGGCTACCCGCCCCTGGTGACCCCCATGAGCCAGATGGTGGGCGTCCAGGCCACCGCCAACGTCCTGGCCGGGGAGCGGTACAAGAACGTTTCCAAGGAGATCAAGGCTTATCTCCGGGGCGAGTACGGCCGCGCCCCCGGCAAGATCAACGAGGAGGTCCGCCGCCAGATCCTGGGGGATGAGAAGATCATCACCGGCCGGTTCGCCGACACCCTGGCCCCCGGCTTCGAGGCAGCCAAGAAGGAGATCGGCCAGAAGGCCCACAGCGACGAGGACGTTCTCTCCTACATCGCCTTCCCCACCCAGGCGGAAGCCTTCTTTGACAAGCGGGACGCCCGGGCCAAGAATACCTATCAGTACACCATCCAGAAGATCGCCGAGTAAGGAGGGTCACAGATGCTCAACAATATGCTCACGTCTATCGGCACCCTCACCTTTGGCCAGTCCCTGGTCCTTTCCGGCATCGGGATGCTGGTGGTGCTGATGGAACTGGCTATCCTGGCGGTGATGATCATCATCCTGTCCAAGGTCCTGGGCGCTGTGCTGGGCGATAAAAAGCCCGCCGCCCCCGCGGCCGCCGCTCCTGCCCCGGCTCCCGCCGCCCCGGCCGCTGCCCCCGCCGCTCCCGCCCCCCGCCCCGCCGGGCTGGTGCTGGAGAACGTGGATGAGCCCTCCGCCGCCATGGTGATGGCCATCGTCAGCGACAAGACCGGCATCCCCCTGAACCACCTGGACTTCCACTCCATCAAGGGCGCCCCGGTGGCGCTGGAGGGGCTGGACGACCAGACCGCCGCCGCGGTGATGGCTATCGTCAGCAAGGAGACCGGCATTCCCCTGTCCCGCCTGAGCTTCAATTCCATCAAAAAAGTAGACCGCTAAATTGAGGAGGAATCTGCTATGAAATACGTCGTGACACTGAACGGGAAGAACTATGAGGTCGATGTGACCGAGACCCAGGCCGAGATCATCAGCACCACCGTGGCCCCTGTTGCCGCCGCTGCCCCCGTGGCCGCCCCGGCTCCTGCCGCCGCTCCCGCCCCCGCCCCTGCGGCTGCCCCCGCTGCTGCTCCCGCCGCTGCAGCGGTGGATGGCACCAAGGTCACCGCCCCCATGCCTGGCACCGTCCTCAAGGTGGTTGCGGGCCCCGGCACCGCCGTCAAGGCCGGCGAGGTCATCCTGGTGCTGGAGGCCATGAAGATGGAAAACGACATCGTCGCCCCCGCTGATGGCACTGTCAAGCAGGTCCTGGTCTCCAAGGGCAGCTCCGTCAATACTGATGATGTTCTCGCCGTTCTGGGCTGAGCCGGGCCTAACGGAGGGAAATAAGTATGAATTTTTTTGAGATCATCGCACAGACCTTCGCTCAGTCGGGCTTTGTGGCGATGACCTGGCAGCAGGGCGTTATGATCCTGGTCTCCTTCGTCCTGCTGTATATGGCCATCAAAAAGGGGTTCGAGCCCCTGCTGCTGCTGCCCATCGCCTTTGGTATGCTGCTGGCCAATCTCCCCCTGGCGGGCCTGATGTACGACGCCACCGCCGAGGGGCTGGCCTGGTACAGTTCCGGCGTGCTGCGCATCATCTACATGGGGGTCAAGTCCAGCCTCTTCCCCTGCCTCATCTTCATGGGGGTGGGGGCGATGACCGACTTCGGTCCCCTCATCGCCAACCCCATCAGCCTGCTGCTGGGGGCCGCCGCCCAGTTCGGTATCTACGTGGCCTTTACCCTGGCCAACTTCCTGGGCAACACCATCATCGTGGACGGTGAGCCGCTGTTCACCGCCGCCCAGGCGGCAGCTATCGCCATCATCGGCGGCGCCGACGGGCCTACCGCCATCTTCCTCACCAACAAGCTGGCCCCGGAACTGCTGGCCCCCATCGCCGTGGCCGCCTACTCCTACATGGCTCTGATCCCTCTCATCCAGCCCCCCATCATGCGGGCGCTGACCACCGAGAAGGAGCGGAAGATCAAGATGGACCAGCTGCGCCAGGTCTCCAAGACCGAGAAGATCATCTTCCCCATCGTGGTCACCGTGTTCTGCGTGCTGCTGCTGCCCTCTGTGGCACCCCTCATCGGGATGCTGATGCTGGGCAACCTGTTCCGGGAGGCCGGCTGTGTGGAGCGTCTCTCCGACACCGCCCAGAACACCCTCTGCAACATCGTCACCATCATGCTGGGCACCACGGTGGGCGCCACCGCTGACGGTCTGGTGTTCCTGCGGCCCCAGACCCTGGGCATCATCGCCCTGGGCCTCATGGCCTTCTGCTTCTCCACCGCCGGCGGCGTGCTGCTGGGCAAGCTGCTGTGCTACATCACCGGGGGCAAGATCAATCCTCTCATCGGCTCCGCCGGTGTCTCCGCCGTTCCCATGGCCGCCCGTGTGGCCCAGGCGGAGGGGAGAAAAGCCAACCCCACCAACTTCCTGCTGATGCACGCCATGGGCCCCAACGTGGCCGGTGTCATCGGCTCCGCCGTGGCGGCGGGCTTCCTCCTGCTGATGTTCGGCCAATAGTGGGGTCGCCCCCACGGGCTGGGCGAAGCCCACGTTCCCGAAGGGATGCCCTGCTCGGCCCCCGCTTTGCGGGGGCCTTACCTTTGCGCAGGGTCTTAGCGGGTGCCTGGAGTCATATACTCGTTTTTGTTTTGGCAAAAAGCCCGGGGTGGACAGTTTGGTGCTGTCCGCTCCGGGCTTTTTTCATTTTTGGGGCCTTCCTGGCGCTCGCTGAAGGTCTGCTGTGGCCGGGCCGTCCAGCAGTTTGCCGTCTGTCCCGAACCGGGAGCCGTGGCAGGGGCAGTCCCAGGAGCCCTCCCGGGGGTTGTACTTTAGGGCACAGCCCATGTGGGGGCAGCGGGGCACCGTGGGGGTCAGCAGCCCTATGGTGGCCTCCAGGGCGTTCACCGCCAGCTGGGGCCGCAGCATCCCCCGGCTGGGGGAGTAAAGGGCGGCGTAGGGGGAGGGCTTCCCCTGCACCAGGCTGGTGAGCAGCTGCGCCGCCGCCATGGCCGAGGTCATCCCCCACTTGCCGAAGCCGGTGGCCACGTACAGTCCCCGGGTCCCCCCGGAGTAGGCCCCCACGTAGGGCACCCCGTCCAGGCTGACGCAATCCTGGGCGGCCCAGCGGGCCACCTCCTCCGACCCCGGCCAGGCACGGCGGGCAAAGGCGGCCAGCTGCTCCCAGCCGCCCCCCTTTTTGCCGGTGCGGTGGCCGCCGCCCCCTACCAGCAGCAGGTCGCCCCAGTCCCGGAAGGAAAGACTGTTTTTCTCCGCCCCCAGGTACATCCCCCCCACCTGCCCAGCCCCCCGCAGGGCCAGGAGGTAGGAGCGCTGCTGGTACAGCTTGAGGAAATACCCCCCGTGCTTGTTGAGGATAGGGGAGCGGGTGGCGATGATGATATTATCCGCCCGGACGGTGCCGAAGTGGGTGACGGCGGCCCCAGGCATCAGTTCCAGTACCTTGGTGCCCTCGTGGATGGGCAGGCCCTTGGCGATGTGGGCCAGGAACTTTAAAGGGTGGAACCGGGCCTGGTCCGGGAACCGCACCGCCCCGGCAACCGGGAAGGGGAGGGAGGTATCCCGTGTCAACTCCGCCGGGAAGCCCAACCGCTTCAGTACCGCCGCTTCGACAGCCAATGGCTCCCGGTGGCTGCGGGAGTAGACCAAGGCGTCGGTCTCGGCAAAGTCGCAGTCGATGCCCTGGCAAAGGGTCTTGTACCGGGCCAGGGCGGCCTGGTTGGCCTCCAGGTAGAGCCGTGCGGCCTCCAGCCCCCGGGTGCTGGCCAGCCGGGAGTAGATCAGGCCGTGCTGGGACGTGATCTTGGCGGTGGTGCCCTGGGTGGTGCCGCCGCAGAGCCGCTCCGCCTCCAGCAGCAGACAATCCACCCCCGCCTGGGTCAGGAAATAGGTGCAAAGAATACCGGCGATGCCGCCCCCCACCACCAGCACCCGGGTGCCGGTGTCCCCAGCCAGGGGAGGAAAGGAGGGCAGCGTCGCCGTTTTACGCCAAATGGATCCCATTTTTCATCACCTCTCCCCCCTATGGTCTCCGCTTTTGGGGGAAAGATGCGAGTTTAGATTTGACTTAATAATACCGCACCGAGACGGTCTTTTCCATATCGGTAAGGCACCGGGCCAGTTCCTCCACCAGCCGCAGCTTCAGGTTCAGGTTCAGGGGGAGGTCGGGGTTCTGGTGGGCGGGGTTCATGGCCCGGCCCACATAGAAGTTGACGTTGGTGGCCTCCTCAAAGAGCAGCCGGGCGATGAGGGAGGCCCCGTCCTTGGCGGTGAGCCAGGTGGGCTCCCCGATCTGGTTGGAGAGGCACTGGGTGGCCAGGGCCACCACCCGGCCCAGGGTGATGACCCCCTCGGTGCAGAGGTCCACCCCCTGGATGGTGGCGACAGGGGGGATGTCCGGGTCGAAGAAGTCCAGGGTGGGGCAGACCGCCTTGCCCAGGTACCGCCCCACCACCGTGCTGGTGGTGCCGCCGCAGACGATAGTCTTGCCCTCCAGGGCGAAGAAATCCCCCATGATCTCCTCGTCCTGGGCCGGGTCGGTGGGGGGGCCGATCATCAGATTGACCTGCTGCCGCTTGCGGATGCGCAGCGCCGCCACGGTGGTATCGTCCCCGGGGATATCCATGTACAGTTCCCGGCAGGCGTCACTGATCTTGGCCGCCATGGACTTGGCGGAAAGGTCGGGGGTCCAGACCCGCTGGGCGTACTCGGCGATCTCCGGCTGCTGCCAGCCGAAGTTCAGTACCGTCCCCACCCCGGCGTGGATGGCCCCGTCGCTCATCATGATGAACATATCCCCGATGTAGCCCATGAGCCGGGTCTCGTAGATGGTCTTGCCGGCGATCTCCCGCTTCTCCTTGGGGTAGTCGTAGATCTTGCCCTGGCGCAGCAGGATCAGGTCGGGGTTGTCGAACTGGACCAGGTACACCTCCCCGGTGTATTTGTCCACCCGCAGGATGGTGAAGGTGCAGTAGGCCACCTGGCGCACCGAGCAGACCGGCAGGGTCAGGGCGATGGTCTCCACACAGTCCTCCACCGTCATGTCCCCGGCCAGCATGGTGGCCAGTATCTTGGAGGTGAGGGTGGAGAGGATGCTGGCCTTCACCCCGCTGCCCAGCCCGTCGGCCAGCACCATGATGACGCTGTCCTCCCGGTTCACCGTCTCCACATGGTCGCCGCACAGCTGCTCCCCCGCCTTGTTCATGGAGAGCCAGCCGTGTTCCAGATGCAGCTTACTCATGCTTTTCCCCCTCCGCGACGGCTCCCCGCAGCTTGGTGAGGGCCACCTTGGTCTCGGCGGTGGTCTCCCCCAGGAGGCTGGCGATCTCCTGGACGGTGCGCATCTGCTTCTGGATGATGCGGTCGGTGACCTCCAGGGTCTGCTGGCGCAGTTCCTGGGCCCGGCGCTCCTCCCGCTCCTGGGTGGTGATATCCTTCATGATGGCCAGCAGCAGCTTGTTTTCGATGTCGTAGACAATGGTCTCCTCCACGAACTTCTGCTGGTTTTCCAGCCACACCTTCCGGTCCCGGATGGGGCGGCCGTCCTCCATGACGAAGATGAAGTCCACCGGGTCCAAAAATTCCTCCACCGGCCGGTGGGCCGCGGCGTCGGGGCGCTCCAGGCCGAAGAGCCGGCAGCCCGCCCCGTTGATCTGCTGGACCTTCAGGTCCTCCCCCACCACCAGGATGGCGTTGGGGGTGGTGCCCAGTATCTTGTCGGAGAGGGATTCGGCCCGCTCCCGCATATAGGGCAGGCACATGGTCACCTCCGCCTTGCCGTTAAACACCGCCTTGGCCTTCTCCCGGCAGGTGGGGTAGCCGCAGGAGCCGCAGTTCAGTTCGTCCATGGGGCTCTGCTTGCCCATCTTCTCCAGGATGGCGGCCAATTCCTCCTCGGTGGGGACCTTCTCCCGCACCGGGGCGGCGGGGATGGGGCAGGCCAGGGGGACAGGGGCCTCCGCCTGGAAGTCCCGTTTGGCCGGGGCGTCGGGAAAGCCGGGGGCGGCGTAATCGGTGACCCGGTCCTGGCACTCCAGCATCCCCCCCTGACGGGAACGGATCATGGGCCCGTTGATGCAGGCCCCTTCACAAATGTTCATCTCCAGAAAGACGTTGTGCAGCCGCCCGCTCTGGATGTCCCGGAGGGCGGCGACGCACTTCTCCGGGCCGTCCACGGCGTAGTACCGGTAGCCGGTGCCCTCCCGGTCCATGCTCTGGATGACGCCGCCGGGCTTGGGGAAGAAGCGGGAGCGCCGCCCCGACTGGTCGCAGCTTTGGGCCTCCGGTTCCGCCTTTTCCGCCGCCGCCCAGGCCTTCAGTTCCTCAAAGGTGAGGACGTGGTCCACGGCGTGGGAGAAGTCCTCCGCCTCCGCCTTTTTGGAGATGCAGGGGCCGATGAACACCACCACGGCGTCGGGGTCCTGCTCCTTTATGTACCGGGCGTGGGCCTCCATGGGGGAGACCACCGGGGCAAGGCAGCCCACCAGCTCCGGGTAATACTTCTGCACCAGCCGCACCGCCGAGGGGCAGCAGGTGGAGATGATGATGTCCTGGCGCTTCTCCTGCACCATCCGTTCGTACTCGCTCTTCACCAGGTAGGCTCCCATGGCGGTCTCCCCGGTCTCGGCAAAGCCCAGCTTGGCCAGCATGGCGGCCATCTCCTCGATGCCGTCCACCGGGAAATCCACGATGAAGGAGGGGGCCAGGCTGGCCACCACCCGCTGTCCCCCGGCGATGGCTGCCTTTACCCGGTCCACGTCGGAGCGGACCACCTTGGCGTTCTGGGGGCAGGTGACCACGCACTGGCCGCAGAGGATGCACTCGCTGCCGATGATCTTGGCCTGCTGGCCGGAAAACTCGATGGACTTCACCGGGCAGACCCGGATGCACTTGTGGCAGCTTTTGCAGTTGGCCCGCTTGAGACCTAAAATGTCCATTCCGGTCACCCTCTTTCCGCCAGGGCCTTTTGGAAGATGCCCTCGATGTTGTCCGGGGTCACCCCGGTGACGATCTCCTCATCGATGCGGATGGTGCAGCCGTGGGTACACTGCCCCAGGCAGAAGGCGGCGTTGAGGTTCACCTTCTCCTCCAGCTTGTCCCGGGCGATCAATTCCTTCAGCTTCTGGATGATGTCGTAGGACCCCCGCAGGTGGCAGGAACTGCCGATGCAGACCGAAATGTTCATATCAAAAATCCTCCTTAGGTTACGCGGCGCCCCGCCCCGTTTTGCCGTGGAGCAAGGCCCTTTCTCCTGTCCTTTTACTATACAATACCCAAAGAAAAAACACAAGGGTTTTCGTTAAAAAATTAGCACGAAAGCCGCCCCTTCCGCTACTTTTCCAGGAAGGTGGCGCTCCAGCCCCGGACAAAGGCGGAAAAGGTCTCGATGGCCTGGATGGAGAGGCTGTCGGCGTGGGTCATGTAGACCAGGGAGAGGGCGTCGGCGGGGAAGGAGGTAAGGGGCACCACGGCGCAGCTGTCGATGACCTCCAGGGGGCGGGCGGTGGGGAAGGTGACCAGGTTCAGCCCCAGGCCGCTTTTTGCCAGCTGCATGGAACTGTGGAAGGGGACGCATTCGCAAACGATGATGGGGGAGACCCCGTGCTCCCGGAAGGCGTCCAGCAGCGGCTGGTAGATGGCGCTGTGGTCTTGTCCGGGATGATGACGGGTTGACCATCCAGGTCCTGGATGGTAAGATAATGCTTGCCCCAAAAAGGATGGCCCTGGGGCACCGCCACCACGTACCGGTGGTGCTGCAGCAGCTGACAGTCCAGCCGGGGATCCAGTTCGTTCCCCTGGCCCACCAGGTTGAAGACGGCGTCCAACTCGTGGGAGAGCAGCCGCTGGTACAGGTTAGAACTGCCGTCGATGACCAGGTCGACACGCAGCTGGGGGACCTGGCGGAAAAAGTCGCCGATGAGGTTGACGATGCCCAAAAAGTCCAGGCTCCACAGGGCGCCGATCTTCAGGGTTCCCCTTTTCAGCCGGGCGTACTCCGACATGGTCAGCAGCAGCCGGTCCTGTTCCTCCAGGATGGCCCGGGCGTGGCGCATCAGCGCCGCCCCGGCGTCGGTGAGGGCCACCTGTTTTCCCCGGCTGAACAGCCGCACCCCCAGTTCGTTTTCCAGGGCGGCGATCTGCTGGCTCAGGGTGGGCTGGGTGATATACAGCTTCTGGGCGGCCTTGGAAAAGCTGCCGCATTCGGTGACGGTGATGACATAGCGCAGTTGGCTCAGGTTCATTCCATTCCCTCCAGATGACCGATAGATGTTCCCTATACAACATATAATAAACAACAGTTTTACAAAATTCAACAGGAAATTTATAATGAATCACGGGTAACACGGTGTTTATTTGATGCAGCTGCAACCACCCAAGGAACAAAAATGGATCATGTGGACCGAAAGGAGCGACCAAATGGAACGCGAACTTCGTTATGATGTCGTGGTGGCCGGGGGCGGCTCGGCAGGTGTGGCAGCGGCCGTCGGCGCCCGCAGGGCCGGGGCCGGCACCCTGCTGCTGGAGCGCAGCCCCTACCTGGGGGGACAGGCCACCCACTCCCTGGTGCCCGCCTACTGCGGCTTCTGCACCAACGGCGAAAATTGGACCCAGGTGGTGAAGGGGGTGGGCCAGCTGGTGCTGGACCGGCTGGCGGATATGGGCCGGTTCGACGGCTTTTACACCTCCCCCACCGGCAACCTCATCGCCCGCGTCGACCCGGAGGCGGCCAAACTGGCCCTGGACCAGCTGGTGGAGGAGGAGAAGGTGGACTGTCTCCTCTACGCCCAGGTCATCAGGGCCCGGAGCCAAGGGGGGAAGGTCCTCTCGCTGGAATGCGTGGACGACGCCGGGCGGTTTTTTGTGACGGCGGACGCCTTTGTGGACGCCACCGGGGACGCCAACCTGGCCTACCTGGCGGGAGCGCCGGTGGAGTTCCACTGTGACCAGACCGGCAGCATGATGTTCCGCCTGGGCGGGGTGGAGCCGGGGACGGACCTCTCCCCCGACGCCATGCAGTCGGCCATCAACGCCGCCAGGGATGCGGGGGCGGAGGGCTTTTCGGCCACCCGGGGGACGGCGGTGCCGGTGCCGGGGTGCGATGACTTCCTGGTGAACCTCATCAGCCTGAAGATGCCAGACATCGACGCCAGGACCCTCACCGCCGTGGAACGGGAGGGCCGCCGCCAGGCCCGGCTCTATCTGGAGACCTTCAAGCAGCGTATCCCCGGGCTGGAGCACGCTTTCCTGGTGCAGACCGGTCCCCGGGCGGGGTTCCGGGAAAGCCGCCGCATCATCGGGGAGTACACCCTGACGCGGGAGGACGTCAAGACCTCCCAGAAGGACCCCGCCGGCATCGCCCGGGGGGGCTGGGGGGCGGAGATCCATGTGGACAACGACGACCCGGCTTTCACCCTGGAGCGGGGGGCCAAATGGTTCGATATCCCCATCGCCGCCCTGCGGCCCCGGGGGTACCAGAACCTTTGGTGCGCCGGGCGGACCATCTCCTCCGACCTCACCGCCTCGGCCTCCATCCGGGTGATGGGCACCGGCTTCGCCACCGGCCACGCCGCCGGGGTTGCCGCCGCCCTCTCCGCCGGGAAGGAGGGCTACGACACCGAGGCCATCCGGGCGGAACTGACACGCCAAGGCGCCTTGATATAGACTGTTTTTAAGGAGGGTATCTAACATGTCACAGGTCAATACAGAGATCGGACGTAACGCCAAAAAGCGCAACCTGGCGCTGCTGCTGGCGGTGGTGGTGATGCTCGGCTTCCGCCTGCTCCCCGCCACCGGCGCCCTGGGCAGCGAGGCCATGGCGGTGCTGGGCATCTTCTTCGCCTCCCTCATCATGTGGATGGGCATCTCCATCGACTGGCCCTGCTTCATCACCCTGCTGATGATCGGCTTCCTGCCCAGCTACGGCTTCGGCAAGACCTTTTCCGGGGCCTTCGGCAACTCCACCGTGGCTTTCCTCATCTTCACCTTTATGCTGGTCTACCCCCTGTCCAAGACCAACTTCGTCCGGCGGTGCACCGTGGCCTTTATCACCAACGGCATCGCCCGGAAGGGCCCCTGGCACTTTATGTGCTTCCTGTGGGCGGCGGTGGCCTTTATGGGGCTGTTCATCTCCCCGTCGGTGCTGTTCGTTGCCTTTATGCCCTTCCTGGAGGATATCTTCCAGGTGCTGGGGCTGAAAAAAGGCAGCAAGACCGCCAACTGCATGATGATGGGCACCGCCTTTGCCATCAGCCTTTCCTCCGGCATGACCCCCATCGGCCACGTCTGGCCCACCCTGGCCATGGGCTACTACGCCTCCGCCACCGGGGTGGAGGTGAACCAGTTCCAGTACATGGCCATGGGTATCCCCACCGGTATCCTTATCCTGGCGGTCATGGTGCTCATCTTCCGCTTTCTGGTCGACCCCAAGGACACGGCGGATATCGACCCCAGTAAGGCCATCTCCCTGCGGGGCACCGTCCCCGCCGCCGACCGGAAGGAGAAGATCGTCCTGGGGACCATGGGCCTCACCGTTTTCCTCTGGATCGTCCCCAGCCTGGTGAAAGGCGTCCTCCCGGAGTTCTACGCCACCGTCAACAGCTGGACCACCGCCATGCCCCCCATGGTGGGCTGTCTCATCCTCTTTATCCTTACCGACAACGGCAAGTCCATCATGAACTTTGCCGAGACCTCTAAAAACGTCATGTGGGGCAGCGTCCTGATGACCGCCGCCGCCACCCAGCTGGGCAGCTGCCTGACCAACAACGACATCGGCATCAGCGCCTGGCTCAGCGATATCCTGGCCCCCGTGGCAAACGCCCTGCCCGCCACCGGGCTGGTGCTCTTCTTCATCGCCTGGGCGGTGCTGGAGACCAACTTCTCCTCCAACATCGTCACCACCACGGTGGTCAGTTCCATCGCCCTGGCGGTGACCCTGGCCCTGCCCGCCGGCACCGTCAGCGTCCCGGCCATCGTCTGCCTCATCGGCTTCGGCGCCGGTGTCTGCAACATGACCCCCGCCGGCCAGAGCACCGTCAACACCGTGGCCATCGCCTCCGGCTGGACCGATCCCAAAAGCATGTTCATCTGGGGCGGCGTCTTTGCCCTGGCCGCCATCCTGATCATGTCCTTCATCGGCTACCCCATCGGCAGCGTTGTGATGTAAAAAGAGGGGTCTACTGGATTTGAAAAAGAAAACCTTTTCCTGCGAACTGGCGCTGCTGCTGGCCCTGGGGATGAGCAGCCTGGGCATCGCCCTGCTGAACAAGTCCGGGCTGGGGGTCACCACCTCCTCCGCCCTGCCGCTGGTGCTCCACGAAATCTTCCCCGCCGTCTCCTTCGGCCTTTGCCACAATCTGATGGAATTTTTGCTGCTGGGGGCGACGGTGCTCATCACCAAAAAGCCCCAGGTGAGTTACCTCATCTCGGTGGGGGAAGGGCTGGTGTTCGGGCGGCTGCTGGACCTGTTCGAGGTCCTCATCGCCCCCCTGGGCCAGAGCCTGCCCCTGCGGGTGGTATGGTGCGTGCTGGGCTTCCTGCTGATGGCCGGTTCCCTGGCCTTCACCATGAACTGCCGCCTGCCCATCCAGCCCATCGACATCTTCTGCCGGGACGTGAAGGACCACTACCACATCTCCCTGCGGGTGTTCCGCACCGGCTACGACCTCACCTGCCTGGTTCTCTGCCTGCTGCTGGGGTGGCTGGTGCTGGGGCGGCTGGCGGGGGTGGGGGCCGCCACCTTCTTCTGCGCCTTCTTCACCGGCACCACGGCGGCCTGGTTCAGCAGCCTGCTGGCCGGCCGGTACCGGTTCCTGCCCAGCTTTGCGTTTTCCGCCCGGTTTTGTACGCCGGTAATGGGATAACGAACGAAGCGATGCCGTCCCCGGTTCTGCCAGGGGCGGCATCGCTGTTATCCCTTCAGTTTTTCTCCGATGATCCCCATCCTGGCGCCGTCCAATTCCATCCCGTAGACCTGCACCTCCGCCAGCCGGTCCGGCCAGGCCAGGAGATACCGGTCATCGGGCTCCCCGCGGCGGTAGAGCCGCCAGGCTTCTGACGCCCCCCAGGGGGCGGGGTCGGCAGGGCGGTACTCCGCCTCGAACACCGGATCCTCCTCCAGCATCGCCTCCCGGCACAGGGCGGCGAGGAAGGGGGCTTTCACCTCGACAACGGTGTAATCCAGTTCCGGGGCCAGAGGGTCCTGCCCCAGCAGCCGGTCCTGCCGGTAGCTGCTCCGGGCCAGGAGAAAGGTCTCCTCCCGACGGGCCTCGGTGGAGTAGCGGACGCCGCCGGGGTGGCCCAGGTCCGCCACCGTCAGGGGCAGCGGGTCGTGGTAGACGGAGAAGGCGTGGCCCTGGAACTGGTAGCTTTCCGGCGGCTGTCGATCCTGCCACAGCTGCCCCCGGATGATCACCGTCACCAGCCCCCACAGGGCGGCGAAGCTGAGGACCCCTGCCATCCCCGCCACCGCCAGGCGGGTGGCCCACCGGGGGGAGCCCCGGCGTTTCATGGCGTCCCGGAGCCGTGTGGCCAGCAGCAGGATGCCGGCATAGATGAGGCCCCAGACCAGCAGCGTCCCCAGACGGGACCGGGAACTTATGGCGGAGAGGAACAGCAGCAGCAGCGCCCCGCCCAACAGCAGGGCGCTGGCCCGCCGCCAGGTGGCGATGGGGAGGAACACCCCGTCCTCCGCCGCCCGGGCGGCTTCTCTGTGCCACCGGAGGTAGATGCCCATCTCCAGCAGGACGGCGGTCAGAAGCAGCATCCACATGGGGAGCATCAGCAGGGTGGCGGAGTCGGTTAAAAAGTCGATGGGGTCGTCACGGAACTGGAAAAACTGGAAGCACAGCTGCCAGACCATCACCGCCGCCAGCAGCAGGTGGCCGGGGAGCATGGCACGCTTCATCGCCAGGTGGATGGTCTCCACCTGGGTCACCGGGTCGGTGTCGATGGGGGTGGGGTCGGGGGCGGCGCTGGCGAATATCTGCATCTGCCCCCACCGGGCCAGCAGCGTCCAGCCGTCCCGGGCGCAGAACTCCTCCATGGTCAGTTCCCCCTGGCTGGGCCCCGGGTCAAAGGCGGAGGCGGTGGGAAAGTAGGTGACGGCGGCGCGGAGGGTCTGGGGCTCTATCCGCCGGTACCGCCAGAGGAAGTTCCCCGGCTTATCCAGCAGCCACCCCCTGGCGGCCATCATCTCCACCCGTTTTTGGATGGCGGTCTGGTCATAAAAGGCGAAGGTCTCGATCCGGTAGGCGCGGTCTTTCATCCCTGGTCACTCCCTTCAAAACAGCGGCGGTAGTCCTCCGCCTGGCGGCAGATACGGCGGTACTCCTGATCCAGCAGCGCCCGGCCCTCCGGGGTAAGGAGGTAGCTGCGCCGCCGCCCCTCCGCCCGGGTCTCCCGGATGAGCCCCGCCGCCAGGAACTCCTCCAGCAGGTGGTAGAGGGTCCCGGAGCCCACCTTCACCCGGCCCCCGGTGAGGGCAGGGATGCGGTCCATCACGTCGATGCCGCAGCACTCCTCCCCCAGGCAGAGGAGGATATAGTACATTTGCTCGGTGAGGGTCTTGAATTTTTCTCGGGGCATGGAGGGAACCTCCTTCCTGTCCTTGTTTCGCTTATCTCGAATATCGATATTACTGGCTATATTATATTATCGATTATCGAGATTGTCAAGGGGGGTGCTGTTTTTTGGGGCTCGTTCCTCCCCATACTCTTTTTTTGCAATTTTCAAGATATCACTTCGAGCGCCTCGCCGGCGAGGCGCTCGAAGTGATGACCAGAAAATTACAGAAAAGGGTATGGAGAGGAACGAGCCCCCTCCAGTCTCTCCTTCGCCGCCGCCAGCAGCACCTCCCGGTGGTTTTCCAGCCGCCCTTCCACCACCTCCTCCAGCAGGTGCCGCAGCGTGGCACCCAGTTCCGGCCCGGCGGCGAAGCCCAGGGCCAGCAGGTCCTCCCCCTTTACCGCCAGGTCCCGCAGGGAGAGACAGTCCCCCTCCCCTACCACCTGGTCCAGCAGCGCCTCCCACTGGGCCAGACGGGCCAGGCGGGGGGGCTGGCAGGCGGGGGCGTGGGCCAGGGTGTCGCCACGCTCCAGGGCCAGGAGGTCCCGGAGGGCCTGTTCCCCCAGGCGGCCCAGCCAGCGCCGGGCCGAGGGGAGGGTGGGAGGCACCCACAGGTCGTGGAGTTCCACCAGCTGCACCACCTGGCGGCGGAGTTCCCCGGGGCTGCGCAGCCGCTTCAAGGCCCGCTCCGCCAGGCGGGCGCTTTCCTTGGCGTGGCCGTAGTAGTGGGCGATACCCTCCTTGTCCACGGTGCGGCAGGCGGGCTTGCCGCTGTCGTGGAGGAGGGCCGCCAAACGCAGCGGCTCCCGGGGCGGCACCGACGCCACCGCCTGGATGGTGTGCCCCCGGAGGTCCAGGTGGTGGTGGGGATTCCCTTGGTCATACCCCGGCATCCTCTCCAGGCAGTCCAGCCCCGGCAGCACCGCCAGCACGTCCCAGAACTGCTCCAGCACCGGGGCAAGCTGCGCCCCGGGGGCGCAGAGCAGCCGCCGCAGTTCCGCCATGCACCGCTCCGGGGCCACCAGCTTCAGAGTCTCTTTGCCGTGGTGGATGGCGGCGGCGGTCTCTTTCTCCGGGGACAGGCCGTACCAGGCGGCGAACCGTATCCCCCGGAGGATGCGCAGGGCGTCCTCGTCGAACCGCCGCCCCGGCTCCCCCACGCAGCGGAGCACCCGGCTCTCCAGGTCGGCCCGGCCCCCCATGGGGTCAAAGAGGCCCCGCCGGGGGTGCCAGGCCATGGCGTTGACGGTAAAATCCCGCCGGGCCAGGTCCTCCTCCACCCGGTGAACGAAGCGGACGCTGTCCGGGCGGCGGTGGTCGCTGTAGCTGCCGTCGGCCCGGTAGCTGGTGACCTCCCAGTTCTGCCCCGCCAGGTGCACCGTCACCGTCCCGTGGCGCAGGCCGGTGGGGATCACCTTCCAGCCGGAAAAGACCCGCTGCATCTCCTCCGGTTTGGCGGCGGTGCAGAGGTCCCAGTCCTGGGGGCAAAGGCCCAGCAGGCTGTCCCGGACGCAGCCCCCCACCGCCCAGGCCTCGTAGCCCGCCCCCTCCAGCCGGTCCAGGATGGCGGCGGCGGGGGCGGGGAGAGCGAACGATCCCATGGAACACCTCCTATTTTGCCAGCATCTGCCGCAGCGTCCCGGCGGCGGTTTCCCAATCCGGGGCCAGCCGGCCGGAGCCCTGGGCGAAGGCGGCCTTGCCGCCCCCCTTGCCGTTGTACAGGCCGTTCAGTATGTCGCAGAGGTATTTGCAATCCGCCAGGCTGTCCGGCGCCCTGCCGGCAAGGTAGCAGACCCGGCCCTCTGCACCGGCCTTGCCGGGGACGGGGTAGATGACCACCGCCCCGGTGCCAGGGGCCGCTGTCAGGGCATTGAGCAGCAGCTTGGCCTCCTTGGCGTCCAGGTCGGGCTGGCAGGTGACGATGACACGGCCCATCCTGCCCTTCTCCCCGCCGGCGGCCAGCAGGTCCCGGGCGTAGACCTCGGTGAGCAGCCGCCCCTTCTCCCGGAGGGCTGCCCCCTGGGCGGCCAACTCCCCTTTCAGTCGCCGGATACCGTCGGGGACCTCCCCCTCCTTTACCGAGAGGGCCGCCCCGGCCTCCAGGGCCACCCGGTTCTTGAGCCGGTAGTCGGACAACGCCCGGCCCCCGCAGAGGAACTGGACCCGGCTGCCCCCCTTGGTGTGTTCCTGGCGGATGATCTTCACCAGCCCCACCTCCCCGGTGGAGTTGGCGTGGGTGCCGCAGCAGGTGCAGATGTCGCTGCCCTGGATCTCCACAATGCGCAGGTCCCCTGTCACCTTGTCGGTCTTTTTCCGCAGGGCAAGGGCTTCGACCTCCGCCGGGGTGGCGACGTAGCAGCGGACAGGCAGGTCCTTCCAGATATCCCGGTTGGCGGCCTCCTCGGCGGCGTCCATCTCCTCCTGGGTCACCGGGCGGCTCAGGTCGATGGTCACCGTTTCCTCCCCCATGTGGAAGCCGATGTTCTCCACCCCAAAGAGGGACCAGAAGGCCCAGGAAAGCAGGTGCTCCCCGGTGTGCTGCTGCATGTGGTCCAGCCGCCGGGGCCAGTCCAGGGCGCATTTTGCTTTTGCCCCCACCGGCACCGGCTCCTTGGTGAAGTGGTAGATATGTCCATCCTTCTCCCGGGTCTCCCACACTGTCACATCCCCGATGGTCCCCCCGTCGCTGAGTTGGCCGCCCCCCTCCGGGAAGAAGGCGGTGCGGTCCAGCACCACCCGATAGCCGTCGGTGATGGTCTCGCAGGCCAGGACGGTGGCCTCCCATTCCCGCAGGTGGCTGTCCTGTTCATATAGCTTTTCGGTCTCCATGGCTGTTCACACTCCCAAAGCGGTCTTTTCGGCCGCGATCTTCTCCTCGGTGCGGCGCAGGATCTCCTGCCGGAGGGCGGCGGTCTGGGGGAACCATTGGGCCTCCCGCTGGCCGTAGGTCCGCTGAAGGTCGTACTCCAGCGGCTCCCAGGTGGAGATGGGGGATTCGTTGTGCTGGATCACCGCCTCCAGCTTGTCGATGACCTTGTAGAGCCGGGCCTCCGGCGTCTCCAGGGCGTTCATCTCGGCAAACAGGCCGGCAAACTCCTGGCGGGTGGCCACCGGCAGGGTGGAGAGAATGTTCTCCACCGCCTGGTCCTCCACCGCCTCGTCCTGTTTGCTTTTGCGGAAAGTGGGGATGTCCCCGGTAACAGCTTCCCCCAAGTCGTGGATGAGCAGCATCCGTATCACCCGGTCCATCTCCACCCCCGGCAGTTCCTGCTCCAGGCAGAGGGCCATCAGGGCGGCCCGCCAGCTGTGCTCCGCCACGCTCTCCGGGTCCCCCTGAGAGTTGGTGCAGTGGCGGGTGGCGCACTTGAGCCGCTCCGCCAGGGCCAAAAAGTCCAAAAAACCGCTCCAGTTCATGGTATTTCCTCCTACCTGTCGTTCTTTCCCCGGGCGCGCCGGGGCAAAAGCCGTGGAGATCCTCCTATTTCTCCTTCTCGTTCCCGGCGCACCGGGGGCAAAGGCCGTACAATTCTAAGCTGTGGCCGGTGATGGCAAAGCCGGTCTGGTCCCCCAGGCTCCGCTCCAGCTGTTCCAGGGGGCAGCCGGGGATGGGCACCGCGCTGCCGCAGCCGGTGCAGACAAGGTAATGCCGGTGGCGGCTGTCCCGCAGCTGGTAGGTCATCGCTCCCTCCGGCCCGGAGCCCCGGAGCAGCAGCCCCTTTTCCGCCAGGGTGGAAAGGGTGCGGTAGACGGTGGAAAGGCAGGCGCACCGGGGCTTTTTGCCCTTGTCCGCCGCCAGCAGCCGCCGGTACACCTCCTCGGCGGTGACCGGCTCCTCGGTGGCGGCCAGCAGTTCCAGCACCGCCTGGCGGCCCGGGGTGTTTTTAAGGCCGTATTCCTTCAAAAAGCTGTCCATCGCCGGTCCCCTCCTTGCTCTTGTGTGTTGTTATTCTGCCAACTCCTCCGCCAGCGCCCCGCACTGGGCGGCCATCGCCTTCATATCCTCCTCCGGCACCATCTCGCTGAGGTCGTAGTCCATCGGGCAGGCGGCGAAGTCCCGAAGGGCCGCCACCAGAAGCCCCCGGTCCGCCGGGGAGGCGGTAAGGCGGATGGCGGGAAGGGGGGTATCCATCTCCAGTTCCCCGGTGTCCAGGCTGCCGCTTTTGTCGCATTCCAGCAGCAGGGCGGCCAGGCCGGTGATGAGGTCGATGGCGCAGCAGATGGCGGCCTCGTTCCCCTCCTCATCGGTGCAAAAGAGCGGTTCCTCCGGCTGGCGGAAGTTCCCCTCCAGCCGGTCCAGGCCGAAAGCGGCCAGCACCTCCCCGACGGTTATCTCCTCCCGGCCCTTGGCCGCCAGGTGGTCCAGCAAGGTCAGGCTGTCGTCGCTGCCGCCGATATATTCGCCCCAGTATCGTTCGGTAATGTACATAGCAGGTCTCCTTTCAAAGCTCCAATTCCAACAGATAGGCGTCGGTCCAGTAGCTGCCCCATTCGCCGTGGTCCATGTAGCAGATGATAGCCACCGTGGCGGTATCCGGGTCGTAGGCCAGCTGGTAAGACTCGTTCTTTGCCCCCTCCCGGGGGTCGATCGCCAGGGGGGAAAGCTGGAGAGTGCCATGGTCGAACAGGTGGTAGGAGTGCCGGTACATCTGGGCTTCCTCGTCCAGTTCATCCAACCGGAGGATGGAAAACTCCGGCTGGGTCAGCATGACGTTACAGTCCAAGGAGGGGGGGACCGGCGGTTCTTCGCCGGTCTCTTCCTGGCCGGGCCAGTCCGGCGCGGCCTCCCCGGTAAGCAGTTCCCCGGTCCCCGCCGCCGGGTCCAGCCGGAAGGCCATCTGGGTGTACCGCTGATTAAAGGCAAGGTACGACACCCCGTCCTGGCGGAAAAATCCCCGGACATTCAACTCGCAGTTAGGGTCGTGGTGCTCCGCCAACAGGGTGGTCTCCCCGGTGGCGGTGTCACAGCCGTAGACCCGCAGGTGGCTGGGACCCAGCAGATCGATGGTGTTGCGGCAGACGCAAAGGAGCAGATAGCCCGGGTCCCCCCAGGCGATACACTGGTCGGGGCCGCCCATGGCGTACCAGCTAAAGCCGTCCTCGGTGAGGGCGGCCTCCAGCGACGGGGATGGCATCGCCCGGAGGGTGAAGGTGATGGGCTCCGCCGGGGGATCGCTCTCCGGCCGGGACGGCTCCTCCGGCGCCGGGGCGCTGCTTTGGGAGTGCTCCGGCTTGGAATTGGCGGGAGGTTCCGGGGCGCCGCACCCGGCAAGGCAGAGGCAGAGGCAGAGGGCCAGGGCCGCGCAGAGAACGTTCTGTTTCATCCCTTACTCCTCATCCTCGATGACGATCCTGTGGTCGCCCTCCAGGTCCTCCTCGCAGTCCGCATCGAAATCCTCATTGTCCTCCCCGCAGGGGACGGCGTAGAATCGCTTGCCGATGATGGTGCGCAGTTCCCGGATCTCCTCGATGCTGCTGGAGCCGAACTCCTGGTAGCAGGTGACCTGGCTGGTCTTGTTCAGGTCCTCGTAGAAGTCGGTGACGAACACCATGTACTCATCCAGCAGGTCCTCAAAGGGAAGCTGGGGGATATCCCAGGGGGTGGCCTCCTCCTCCCCGTACCGCTCCGGCTCCATCTGGAAGGAAAGGGAGGTGACATAGACCATCCCGCTTTTCACGACGTTGTAGGGGTCCTTGGTGCGGTAGATGCCTTCCTCGATCTTCTCGTAATCGGGGCCGTTGTACTTTTCGGGGGTGTAGTTGCGGAAGTGTGTCATGGGGTGTCGCTCCTTTCAGTCTCGTCAGTATCTTTTATTTCCTGAGCCTCCGGCAAAGGGAGGTCGGTACCTTGCGGGGGGTCATCCGGCTGTGGGGGCGGGGAAGGCTCGTCCTCCCCAAGGCGCTGGTCGAATTCCCCCGGAACGAAGCGGGGGGCCCGGGGGCGCTCCAGGTAGAAGGCGGGGTCGTAGTCCTGGGGCGGGACGGGGTAGGGCTTTACCCGGGCGGCGATGAGAAGGTAAAGCCCCAGCAGCGCCAGCGAAGCGACGGAGCAGACCGCCCCGGGGATGAGGCCGGGGGTGGTGTACCCGAACCGGATGGTCACCGGCCCGGCGGGGACCCGCACCGCCATGAAGCCGATGTTCACCTTCTCGATCCGGGCAGGCTGGCCGTTGACGGTGGCGCTCCAGCCCTTGTCGTAGGGCACCGAGAAGAACACCAGCCGCTCCCGGTCGAAGTAGGAGGTGGCGGTAAAGCCCCGGGTGTCCACCGTGAAGGTGTCGCAGGTCATGGCCCGACGGTCGGCAACGTCCAACTCCAGTTCATCCACCGCAAGGCTGCCCATCCAGCCTTCCTCCACCGGCTTCAGGATATCCCGGTGCCGGGCCAGCACCTCGTCCTCCAGGTAGATGCCGTGGAGGAGGGCACGGGACTTGTAATCGGTGGGCAGGCCGTCCCAGTCCTTTTGGGTGATGTATTTGTCATAGCTGAAGCCCATAGGCAGATAGTTCTGGTTCTGGTAGATGTTGTACCCCAGCCGGGTATCCACCAGGTCAAAGCCCCGCATGGGGGACTGTTCCTCCTCGCCTTCCGCGATGTAGAGCCATTTCACCGACAGCAGGCTGCGCAGGTGGAGGTATTTCTTATCCGGCTTGGAGGAGACGTCCCGCTTTACCCCCACCTCCGGGTAGAACTCCATCAGCGACACCGGGACGATGCTGTGGAAGCACTGGATGTTGGGCAGGTCCCAGTACATGGCCAGGTTGTCGTTGCCCTTGTAAACATCGCTGCGGGCGAATTCCCCGGGCTGGGCCATCTCCATCACCCCCCGGCCGGGAAGGGCCGCCTGGGTGATCCAGCGGTTGTCGGAGTAGGTAGCCTTGCCCACCATCATCATCCCGAAGGTAAAGGCAAAGCAGCCCACCAGCATGGCGGAGCCGAACCGCTCCTTGAACCGGGGGCCGTGGCGCCAGCGGCGGAGCAGCCAGGCGCACACCAGGAAGGAGACCAGGGTGATGGCCCCGGTGGCCAGGAATTTGTCCAGGTACTTGAACATCCCCACCTTCCAGCCGCCGTCGCTGCGGGATGGGGTGAGGCCGGAGATGACGAGGATGAGGACGATGGCCCCCCCGGTGACCCGGATGGCCTTGCCGAAGCAGGCCCGGTCCATCCGCTCCAGGGCGATGGCGGTGGCGAGGACCATCATCAGGGTGGGCATATAGAACCACCGGGCGTAGTAGGACCAGTTCTCCAGCACAAAAAGGTGGTTGCCCATGGGCACCAGGGCCAGGATGGCGGAGACGGCCAGCAGCCGTTTGAGCCAGCCGCCCCGGGCGGCGAACCAGTAGGCCAGCACCCCGATGGCCCCCAGGAAGGGCAGGTAGGCGGAAAGGGAGGCCCACTGGGCCCCGTGGTCGGGGAAGAAGTTGTTGAGGGCGGGCATATCCGGGGCGAAGAAGAAGCTGTGGAGGATGCCCAGGTACCGCTGGGGGTTGGAGTAGTACCACAGGTTCCCCCCCAGCAGCAGCGAATCGCTGCCGGTGCGGGGGTTGCCCATGATGGCCAGCACCGAGGGGAGGAAGGCGAACATGGCCAGCCCCATCCCCAGCACCGCCTCCACCGCCAGGCCCAGGAACCGCTTCACCGTCAGCCGCCACTGGGGGGAGGTGAGGCGGCAGAGGAAGTAGAAGGCCACAAAGAACACCTCGCCGATGAAGAACCAGTAATTCACCACGGCGTTGACGGCGATGGCGGCGGCAAAGTACCCGTGCTTGTTCTCGGTCATCGCCTTTTCCAGGCCGACAAGGAGGAGGGGGAAGAAAACGATGGCCTCGTGGAAGTGGTTAAAGAAGATGTTGTAGACAGAATAGCCGGAAAAGGCGTAGAGGAGGGAGCAGAACACCGCCCAGTCCTGGTCCCGGACGAACCGCCGCAAAAACCAGTAGGCGGTAACGGCGGCGCAGCCGGACTTGAGCACCAGCAGCGGTGCCATCAGGTAGGGGACGAAGCCGGTGGGGAAAGGGATGGTGAGCCAGAAGAAGGGGGAGAACAGCAGGTAAAAGCTGTAGGAGCCGATGAAGTTGGCCCCCAGGTCGGTCTTCCAGCTCCACCAGAGGTTCCCCTCCCGCACCGCCTGGTGGGCCAGCTGGTAGAAGGGGATCTGCTGGACGTTAAAGTCCCCGTAGAAGAAGAAATGGCCCTTGTCCACGATGACATAGGGGAGGAAAGCGGCAGCCGCCACGAACAGCCCCAGCAAAAAGACCTGGCCGGTCCGGCCCCGTTGGGGACCCAAGGTATGTTCCATACCATTACACCTCGCAGAAAATTTCATAGGATAACAAGGATATTATACCATAAAACCTCTGGAAAAAAGTACCCAAGATGTAAACATTCGCTATCCTGCCAATATTGGCGTCCTGGCCTGTTTTATAGTATAATGGTAAGAACATCCCTGGAAAGACAAGGAGAAACAAGATGGACAACGCGTTTTTCGCCATCCTCAGCCGGATGAAGACCATCGCCCGGTGGGGGCTGATGCGGGGCACCCGGCAGGAAAACCTCAGCGAGCACACCCTGGAGGTGGCCTACCTGACCCATGCCCTGGTCTCCCTGGGCAACCGGCGGTTCGGCCGCCAGCTGGACCCCGGTCAGGCGGTGCTCTACGCCCTTTACCACGATTGCAGCGAGATCCTCACCGGCGACCTGCCCACCCCGGTGAAGTACCACAACGACGCCCTGCGCACCGCCTACAAGGCGGTGGAGGCGGAAGCAGCCGGCCGGCTGCTGCAAAAGCTGCCCCCGGAACTGCGGCAGGACTTTGCCCCCTGCTTTGATATCCCGGCGGACTACGCCCCCCTGGTGAAGGCGGCGGACAAGCTGTCCGCCCTCATCAAGTGCCAGGAGGAGAAGAGCAGCGGCAACCACGAATTCGACCGGGCCTACGAGACCACCCTGGCCTCCCTCCGCCAGATGGCCCTGCCGGAGGCGGAAGCCTTCCTGGCCGAATTCTTCCCCGCCTACGGCTACACCCTGGACGACCAGACAAATTGACCCCTAGACAAACCGCCCCCGCTGTGCTATCATCCTATCACGAAATCCTGACCATTCAGCATAAGGAGGTAGGGGCATGGAGGCTTCCCAGCCGCAACAGAACAGCATCACCGGCGGCGTGATCTGGAAAACGCTGCTTTCCTTCTTCTTCCCCATCCTGCTGGGCACCTTCTTCCAGCAGCTGTACAACACCGCCGACGCTGTCATCGTGGGGCAGTATGTGGGCAAGCAGGCCCTGGCGGCGGTGGGGGGCGCCACCAGCACCCTCATCAACCTACTGGTGGGGCTGTTCGTGGGCATCTCCTCCGGCGCGGCGGTGGTCATCTCCCAGCTGTTCGGCGCCTGGGACACCGAGGGCACCCAGCGGGCGGTGCACACCACCATGGCCTTCGCCCTGGCAGGGGGCTTCGCCCTGATGATCTTTGGCTGGCTCATCTCCCCCGCCGCCCTGCGGCTGATGAACACCCCGGAGGACGTGCTGCCCCACTCGGTCACCTACATCCGGGTCTACTTTTTGGGCATCATTTTTAACTTCATCTACAACATGGGCTCCGGCATCCTCCGGGCGGTGGGGGATTCCCGGCGGCCCCTTTACTTCCTCATCGTCAGCTGCCTGCTGAACATCGCCCTGGACCTGCTGCTGGTGGTCACCTTCCGGCTGGGGGTGCTGGGGGTGGCCCTGGGCACCTTCCTGGCCCAGCTGGTGAGCGCCGGGCTGGTGCTCCTCTCCCTCACCCGCACCACCCAGATATACCATTTAAACCTGAAGAAGATCGCCTTTGACCGGCCGATGCTCCGGCGCATCGTGGTCATCGGCCTGCCGGCGGGGCTCCAGGGGGTGATGTACTCGGTCTCCAACATCATCATCCAGACCAGCGTCAATACCTTCGGCACCGATGTTGCCGCCGCCTGGAGCGCCTACGGCAAGATAGACGGCCTTTTCTGGATGATCATGAGCGCCTTCGGGGTGGCCATCACCACCTTCTCCGGCCAGAACTTCGGGGCGGGGCGGTACGACCGCATCCACCAGAGCGTCAAGGTCTGCATGGCCATGTCCGCCGGAACGGCCATCCTGATGACCGTGGTCCTCTACTTCGGCGGGGAGTTGGTCTACCACCTCTTCACCAACGACGACGCCGTCATCCGGGAGGGGATGGTGATCCTGCGGCTGCTGGTGCCCTGCTACATCACCTACATCGCCATCGAGAACATCACCGGGGCAGTGCGGGGGGCGGGGGATTCCATCCTGCCTATGATCATCACCTGCATCGGCATCTGTGTCCTCCGGGTGGCCTGGATCGCCCTGGCGGTGCCCCGCTGGACCGATATCCGCTGTGTCTGCCTCAGCTACCCCATCACCTGGACCGTCACCTCCATCAGCTTCATCATCTACTACCTCCAGGGTGGCTGGCTGCGGCGGCGCATCGCCGTCGAGGAGCAGGCCAGGCTGGCGGCGGAAGGCCCGGAAATGGAATGACAAAAAGGACCCGGCGGAGGATGTCTCTCCAGCCGGGTCCTTTTTCTGTCTTTTAATAATGGATGACCTCTCCCGCCGCCCGGATGGCGGCGGCCACCTTCTCCCCCTGGGGGGTGAGGAAGAAGCGGTAGGTGCTCTCCGGCACCAGGGGACGGACCTCCTCCAGCTTTCCGTCGTGGATCAGCTGCCGCACCGCCGAGGCGCTGATGGCCCGGCCGTCCTCCTCCTTCCGGGGGATGATGTTGCAGCAAAGACCGTCCTTCTCCAGTTCCTCCTCCATGATGCCGTTGTAGATGGAGGTGACCTGGGAGAAGGGCTCCTCCCCCACGAACCGGGCGGAGACGCCCAGGGCGGCGGCGATGCGCATAAAGACCTGGATATCCAGCCGGGCCTGGGCCCGGATGACGTCCCCGGCGTCCTTGATGAAGTAGGAGGGGAAGGTGGAGGAGGAGATCATATAACTCCCCGTCTGGTGGAGGACCACATTGGGCAGGTCCGCCGTCCCCTCCTTCACCAGCCGGTACCGGGCGGAGAAGGGCACCAGCGAGGCGTCCTCGGTGACCACAAAGAGGTGGAGAAGGTCGCATTGGGCGGCGGCCTGCTCCACCAGGTACCGGTGGCCCAGGGTGAAGGGGTTGGCGTTCATGACGATGGCGGCCTGTTTTCCCCCCTCCGGCAGGGAAAAGGCGGCGCTCTCCTTTTTCAGCTGGGCCAGGTACCGGGTGAAGCCGTCCCGGCGGTTCTCCAGGAAGGCCACCATCCCCTCCACCCGGCAGATCTCGGCGAAGCCCAGGTCCTGGAAGAAGGGGGATTTATCGCACTTGGTGTACAGGAAGAGGTGGAACACCCCCTCCTGGGCCCGCAGGTCCACCAGCCGGGAGACGATGCGGTTGAGAAGTCCCTCCCCCTGGTGCGCCGAATCCACCGCCAGGCACCGGAGGGTATTGCCGTAGTAGGAGCCGGTGCCCACCAGTCTGTCCTCCTGGTCGTAGAGACCCAGGGTGTACTCCAGGTTGCCGTCCTGGCGGATGCCCTCTTTTTCCAGCAGGGCGGAAAGCTCCTTCTGGCGCCGGCGGTCGCCGGGGTAGACACGGGCCTCGGTGTAGTTGTCGTACATAGGGGGATGCTCCTTTCGGTGGGGGATGGTTTGTTACATCTTATCATGGATGCGTGGGGATGGCAAGGGGGGCGGGTCTCTACAACTCCCTTACATCCGCCTGCCAATACTTCCTGTCCAGGTTCCGGTACTGTATCGCCTCCGCCACGGCGTCCGCCCCGATGACCTTTTCCCCCGCCAGGTCGGCCACGGTCCGGGACACCCGCAGCAGCCGGTCGTAGCTTCTGGCGGAAAGCCCCAGCTTGTCAAAGGCCGTCTCCATCAGCCGCTGGGCATCGGGGGACAGGACACAGAACTCCCGCAGCCGGGCCGGGGTCAGCCGGGCGTTGCAGGGGATGCCGGTCCCCTGGTACCGCTGCCGCTGGACCTCCCGCGCCGCCTCCACCCGCTGCCGGATGGCGGCGGAGGTCTCCCCCGCCTCCTCCCCGGTGAGTTCCCGGTACTCCACCGGTGGGACCTCCACATGGATATCCAGCCGGTCCAGCAGCGGGCCGCTGATCCGGGAGAGGTAGACCGCCTTCTTGGTGGGGGTGCAGCGGCAGGGCTGGGAGGGGTGGCCGAAGTAGCCGCAGGGGCAGGGGTTCATGGCCGCCGCCAGCATGAACCGGCAGGGGAAGCTGGACCGCCCCGACGACCGGCTGATGGTGATGCCGCCGTCCTCCAGGGGCTGGCGCAGCACCTCCATGGCCACTTTTGGGAACTCCGGCAGTTCGTCCAGGAAGAGGACCCCGTTGTGGGCCAGGCTGATCTCCCCCGGACGGGGCGGGACCCCGCCCCCCGCCAGCCCCGCCGGGCTGATGGTGTGGTGAGGGGCCCGGAAGGGGGGTGTCTCCACCAGGGAGGAGCCGTGGGGCAGCACCCCGGCGGCGGAGTGGACCTGGGTGGTCTCCACCGATTCCTGGAAGGTGAGTCGGGGCAGGATGGAGGGCAGCCGTTTGGCCAGCATGCTCTTCCCTGTCCCCGGCGGCCCGATAAGGAGGATGTTGTGCCCCCCGGCCGCCGCCACCTCCATGGCCCGCTTGGCGTTCTGCTGCCCCCGGACGTCGGCAAAGTCCGGCGCCGGCGGGGAGGGGGGCGGAGGGAAGGACAGTTCCCCGGCGGCAGGCAGCTGCTTCCCCCGGATGAAGTGATCCAGTATCTCCCCGGCGGTGGCCACGGGGTGGACAGTGATGCCGGGGATGGCGGCCCCCTCCCCGCCGTTCTCCATGGGGAGGAACACCCGCTGTATCCCCGCCTGGCGGGCGGCCAGCACCATTGACAGCGCCCCCCGCACCGGCCGCAGCCGCCCGTCCAGGGAGAGCTCCCCCGCAAAGGCGCAGCCGGAAAGGTCCATGTCGCACTGGCCGGAGGCCAGCAGCAGCCCCAGCAGGATGGGGAGGTCGTAGATGGGCCCCGTCTTTTTGGTGTCGGCGGGGGCCAGGTTCACCAGAACACGGCTGTCCGGCCAGGCAAGGCCCAGGTTCCGGGCGGCGGAGCGCACCCGCTCCCGCGCCTCCTTGACGGCGGCGTCGGGCAGCCCCACCAGGTCGAACTGGGGCAGCCCCCGCTGACAGTCCACCTCCACCGTCACCATGTACCCCTGGATGCCCGCAAGCCCCATGGAAAGGACAGGAGAAAACATCGGCGCACCTCCTCCAAAAAAATACCTCCTTTATTATAGTGGATTTGACTAATTTTGACAAGGAATTTATTGACTTATTTGTTGTGGTGTTCTACAATATAACTTGAAGAAAAAGGCGGTCCCCGCCTTTGAGGAAAGGAGCAGGACATCATGCAGATCTACGAGGAATACCGCCGCTGGCTCTCCCAGGAGTTGGAGGACCCCGCCCTGGCCCGGGAGTTGCAGGCCATCGAGGGCAAGGACGAGGAGGTGAACGACCGCTTTTACACCGACCTGGAGTTCGGCACCGCCGGGCTGCGGGGGGTGCTGGGGGCCGGCACCAACCGGATGAACATCTACACCGTCCGCCGGGCCACCCAGGCCTACGCCGATGTCCTTCTGGCCCGGTTCGACGCCCCTACCGCCGCCGTGGCCTATGACAGCCGTATCAACTCGGAACTGTTCGCCCGGGAGACCGCCCGGGTCTTTGCCGCCAACGGCATCAAGACCTACCTCTACGGGGAACTGATGCCCACCCCCGCCCTCTCCTACGCCGTGCGGGAACTGGGCTGCGCCGCCGGCATCAACATCACCGCCAGCCACAACCCCAGCAAGTACAACGGCTACAAAGCCTACGACGAGAACGGCTGCCAGATCACCGGCGAGACCGCCAACGCCGTCATGGCCAGGATCAAGGAAACCGACCTGTTCACCGGCGTCAAGCTGGCGGACTACGACGCCGCCATCGCCGGCGGCACCATCCAGATCATCCAGGAGGAACTGATCCAGAAGTTCCTGGACCGGGTGCTGGAGGAGCAGGTGAACCCCGGCCTCTGCAAGGACGCGGGGCTGAAGCTGGTCTACACCCCCCTCAACGGGGCGGGCCGCCGCTCGGTGCTCACCGTTCTGGGCAAGATGGGCATCACTGACATCACCGTGGTGCCGGAGCAGGAGTGGCCGGACGGCAACTTCCCCACCTGCCCCTACCCCAACCCGGAGATACTGGAAGCGATGCAGAAGGGCCTGGACCTGGTGGAGAAGCTGGGGGCCGACCTGCTGCTGGCCACCGACCCGGACTGCGACCGGGTGGGCACCGCCGTGCTGCAAAACGGCGCCCCCCGGCTCATCACCGGCAACGAGATGGGCTGTCTCCTCATCGACTATATCGCCCGGTCCCGGATCAAGAACGGCACCATGCCCAAAAACCCCGTGGTGGTGAAGAGCATCGTCTCCACCTCCATGGCCGACGCCATCTGCCAGGAGTACGGCATCGAGGTGCGGAACACCCTCACCGGCTTCAAGTACATCGGGGAGCAGATCGCCAAGCTGGAGGAGGCCGGGGAGGAGGACCGGTACCTGCTGGGCTTTGAGGAAAGCTACGGCTACCTGTCCGGCGGCTACGTCCGGGACAAGGACGCCGTGGACGGCTCGATGCTCATCTGCGAGATGGCGGCCTGGTACCGCGCCCAAGGCAAGGACCTGGGGGAGGCCCTGGACGAGATGTACGAAAAATTCGGCCGCTACCTGAACCAGGTGGACAGCTACACCTTCGAGGGGGCGGACGGCATGGCCCGGATGGCCGGCATCATGGAGAGCCTGCGGAAGGAGCCCCCCAAGGCCATGGCCGGGGTCCCTGTCACCGCCGTCACCGACTACCAGACCGCCTGCCCCGACGTGGGCGGGGTCAAGATGCCCCCGGCCAACGTCCTCAGCTACACCGTGGGGGAGGGCAGCGTCATCGTCCGTCCCTCCGGCACCGAGCCCAAGCTGAAGGTCTACTACTCCATCAAGGCCCCCGGCCTCCCCGAGGCCAAGGCCCAGAAGGCCGCCATCCAGGAGGACATCGAGAAGATACTGGGCATCGCGAAATAAGTAAAATAAGGACTTGCTTTTCCCTTCCGGCTGTGGTAAAATACTCGTGTTGCATTGGTATCCTTCCAGTGCCATAAGGGGATGTGCAGTATCATCCCCCGGTAACGAAAGAGGTGAAAATCATGAAAGACGGTATCCATCCCAAGTACGGCCCTGCGGTGATCCGCTGCGCCTGCGGCAACGTCATCGAGACCCGTTCCACCAAGCCGGAGATCCGTGTGGAGATCTGCTCCAAGTGCCATCCCTTCTTCACCGGCAAGCAGAAGCTGGTGGACAGCGGCGGTCGTGTGGATCGCTTCAACCGGCGGTTCAACCGCGGCAAGTAACGCTTTGCAGACAGGCGGTCCAGGGTCATGCTCTGGGCCGCCTTTTGCTACCTAGTCGGAAGGAGGTCCCGCCGTGGAGGGTTACCGCACCATCCAGGCCCCGGCCCAGGATGAGTTCATCGAAAAGAAATCCCGGTTCATCGGCCACATCGCCCCGGTCAGGAGCGAGGAGGAGGCGGTGGCCTTTATCGGCGAGATACGGGCCCGCCACCGGGAGGCCACCCACAACGTCTACGCCTACATCCTGCGGGAAAACCAGCTGAGCCGCTTCTCCGACGACGGGGAGCCCCAGGGCACCGCCGGCCGGCCGGTGCTGGAGGTGGTGCAGCGGGAGGGGCTGGTGGACGTGGCGGTGGTGGTGACCCGGTACTTTGGCGGGGTGCTGCTGGGGGCCGGGGGGCTGGTCCGGGCCTATGCCCAGGGGGCCAAGGCCGCTGTGGACGCCGCCCAGGTGCTGAACATGCAGCCTGCCGCCGTTCTGGAACTGGATATGGGCTACGACTTCTACGGCAAGGCCACCTACATCCTGCCGGGGCACCAGGTGCAGACGTTGGACACCGACTTTGCCGAGGGGGTGCGGCTGCGGCTGCTCTGCAAAAAGGCAAGGCTGGACGCCCTGACCCGGGAACTTACCGAGCTTTCCAGCGGGACGGTGTTCCCCCTTATCCTGGAGGAGAAGTTCGCCCACTTCCCGGAGGGGGACCGGTGAGCCTGCTGCTGCGCCCCTACCGCCCCGGGGACTGTCCCTGGCTGGCCCGGCTCTTTGCCGAGACGGTCCATGCCGTCTGCCAGGGGGACTACAGCCCGGAGCAGCTGGACGCCTGGACCGCCGGGGTGGACCTGGAACGCTGGGACCGCTCCTTCCAGGCGCACCTCACCCTGGTGGCGGAGGTTGCGGGGGAGATCGCCGGTTTCGGGGACATCGACAGAGGCGGATATCTAGACAGATTGTATATTCACAAGTGTTTTCAACACATGGGAATTGCCAGCGCCCTCTGTGACCGGCTGGAGGCCGTTCCGGCGCCGGTCATCACCACCCACGCGTCCATCACCGCCAGGGGCTTCTTTGAAAAACGGGGCTACCGGGTGGTCAAGGAGCAGCAGGTGGAGCGCCATGGTATCCTGCTTACCAATTATATCATGGAATCAAGAAAGGGAGAGATGACGGCATGAGCGAACGGAAAAAGGTCCGCCTGGGGCGGACGGGACTGATGGTGACCAAGACCTCCTTCGGGGCGCTGCCCATCCAGCGGGTCTCCTTCGACGAGGCGGCTAAGCTGCTGCGCGCCGCCTACGAGGCGGGCATCAACTTCTTTGACACCGCCAACGCCTATACCGACAGCGAGGAGAAGATCGGCTACGCCCTCTCCGACGTGCGGGACAAGATCATCATCGCCACCAAAAGCGCCTACACCACCCCCGGCAACGCCGACATGGTGAAGCGCAACCTGGAGTTGAGCCTCCGGCGGATGAAGACCGACTACATCGATATTTTGCAGTTCCACAACCCCTCCTTCTGCCCCGCCGGGGACGACCCCGCCTACCAGTACCTGGTGGAGATGAAACGCCAGGGGGTGGTGCGGCACATCGGCATCACCAACCACCGGCTGTTCGTGGCCCACGAGGCCATCGACAGCGGCCTTTACGAGACGCTGCAATTCCCCTTCTCGGTGCTGGCCACCGAAAAGGACACCCAGGTGGTGGAAAAGTGCGCCCAGGCGGATGTCGGCTTCATCTGCATGAAGGCCATGTCCGGGGGCCTGATCCGGGAGCCCCGGGCCACCTTCGCCTTCCTCCAGCGTTACCCCCACGTGGTGCCCATCTACGGGGTGCAGCGGATGAGCGAACTGGAGGAATGGCTGGAACTGGACGCCCACCCGCCGGTCTGGGACGACGCCCTGGAGGCCAGCGTCCAGAAGGAGCGGAGGGAACTTTCCGGGGACTTCTGCCGCTCCTGCGGCTACTGCCTCCCCTGCCCCCAGAACATCCCCATCCCCAATGCCGCCCGCATCCAGTTTTTGATGACCCGCTCCCCCTACAAGCCCTACCTCACCAAGGAGTGGCGGGAGGGGATGGACCGCATCGACAGCTGCATCCACTGTGACCACTGCAAAAACCACTGTCCCTTTGGCCTGGACACCCCTGCCCTGCTGGTGAGCCAGAAGGCGTGGTATGATAAGTTCTACGAGGAGCATCAGGACGAGGCGGAATAGGAAAGGGCTGCAAAAGGGCATCATCTCACTTGCAAGGCGTGTACAGGATTTCTTTTCTCTTACATGGAAAACGCAGAGATCGAACGGGGCGAAGCGATTTCATACAGCAGTAGGAGAAATGAGTACAGTTTTCTTTGATGCAGCAGATCATTTCCGATAAAACTGCTCCAGATTCAGGATGTTTCCCAGCAATCACGATTTGATTCATCTTAAGGAAAAAGTCGAAAAACGGTACCATTGAATCAATGACTACCGGCACCCCCGCCATTGAAAGGGACCTCCCCCGGAGGTCCCTCATCTTGTCGAAAAAATCTTTTCGACAAGATGAGGGCCGCCGCTACGGCGGGGTTTATCCGCTCCCTTCGGTCACTCGACGCGAAAAGAGGGGGTTTCCCCCCTCTTTTCACACTTTTTCCCCCTCTTGACCCACAGGCCCTGCTTCTGGAGATAGTTTTTCGACAGACTGAGGGACCTCCCCCCGGAGGTCCCTTTTTCTTTTCCCTTTGGTCACAATTTCTCAAAAACTTCATCGCAGAGCCGTCACATAACGGCGGTAGAATAGGAGCCAGCAACCACGAAAGGAGCGAAAAAATGGCTGCCATCCAGTACAGCTTCCAGCGTCACGAGAAGAAGTTCCTCCTCACCCCGGAGCAGTACCGGGCTATCCTGCCCCTGCTGTCGGAACGGATGGAGGAGGACCGGTACGGGGAGTACACCATTTGCAGTCTTTACTACGACACCCCGGCCTTTGACCTGATCCGGGCCTCTGTCCAGAAGCCCCTTTATAAAGAGAAGTTCCGGCTGCGCAGTTACGGGGTGCCGGGGGAGGGCGACCGCATCTTTGGGGAGATCAAAAAGAAGTTCGACGGGGTGGTGTACAAGCGGCGGGTGGCCGCCACCCCCGGGGAGATGGCCCGGTTCCTGGCAGGCGGGGAACTTCCCCGCGAAAGCCCCCAGATCCAGCGGGAACTCCACTGGTTCCTGCGCTGCCACCCCATCAGTCCCCGGGTATTCATCGGCTACGACCGCACCGCCCTGGCCGGACGGGAGGACCTGGAACTCCGTATCACCTTCGACCAGAACCTCCGCTGGCGGGACCACCAGCTGGACCTGATGGCCGGGGACCACGGCGCGCCGGTGCTGCCGGAGGAGCGGGTGGTGATGGAGGCCAAACTCCCCCAGGCGGCTCCCCTCTGGCTGGTCCGTATCCTCAGCCAGCTGGAACTGCGGCCCACCAGCTTCTCCAAGATCGGCACCTGCTACCAGCGGCACCTGGCCCAGAAAATATTCCTGCCGGAAAGGATGAAGAGATCATGTTAGCAAGCATCATCACCAGCCCCGTCACCCTGCCCCAGCTGCTCGTCTGCCTGGCGGCGGCTATGGTTTTGGGGGTGTTCAACGCCCTTGTGTTCCTCTACCGAAGCCGCCACAGCGCCGGCTTCGCCCTGACCCTGGCGCTGCTGCCCATGGCGGTGGCTGTGGTCATCATGCTGGTCAACGGCAACATCGGCACCGGGGTGGCGGTGGCCGGGGCCTTCGCCCTGGTGCGGTTCCGCAGCGTCCCTGGCACCGCCCGGGAGATCTCCGCCATCTTTTCCGCCATGGCCCTGGGCCTTGCCCTGGGGATGGGCTTTTTGGCCATCGCAGTCATCTTTTTCCTCTGCACCGCCGTCTTCACCCTGGTCCTCACCCGGCTGGAGTTCGGCACCCCCTCCCGTTCCCACCGGCGGCTGAAGATCACCATCCCGGAAAACTTCAACTACGAGGGGCTGTTTGACGACGTTTTCCAGCAGCACGCCCGCGGCTGGGAACTGGAACGGGTCAAGACCACCAACATGGGCACCCTGCTGGAACTCACTTACCAGGTGGAGATGAAGGAGCCCCGGATGCCCAAGGAGTTTATCGACCAGCTTCGGGCCCGCAACGGCAATCTGAACATCATTCTGGGAAACCCATCGGAAAAGGAGATGCTTTGATATGAAAAAAGAGATCATCCTCCTGGGCGGGATGACGCTGATGGCGTTGAGCCTTGCCGCCTGCGGGGGGACCAATAGCAGCGGCTCGCCGGCCGCCGCCGGAGCCAGTATCGTCCTCAGCGACAGCGGGAGCACCGCCAGCGGCTCCGGGGCCAGGGTGGAGGGCGGCTGGGTCACCATCAGCCAGGGCGGGGAGTACCGGATCAGCGGCTCCCTGACGGAGGGGCAACTCTATGTTGAGGCCGGAGGGGATGACACCGTCATCCTCCGGCTGGCCGGGGTAGAGGTGACCAACTCCACCGACGCCGCCCTCCATGTGGAGAACGCCGGTCTCACCGTCCTCCGGCTGGAGGAGGGGAGCCAGAACCTGCTCCAAAGCGGCGCCGCCCCGGCGGAGGGGGTGCTGGCCGCCACCCCGGACGAGGAAGCCAGCGGCGGCGCGGTCTACGCCCGGGACGACCTGACCATCGAGGGGACCGGGGCGCTGCGGGTGCTGGGGTACCTCAATAACGGGGTCCAGAGCAGCAACGCCCTCACCGTCGCCGGCGGGACCGTCACCGTGGAGGCGGTGAACAACGGGGTGAAGGGGAAGGATTCGGTCACCGTCACCGGCGGGACGCTGGACATCCTGTCCGGCGGGGACGGCATCAAATCGGATGACACCACCGGGGAGGGCTACGGCACCGTGGCCATCAGCGGCGGCAGCTTCACCATCCAGGCCGGCGGCGACGCCGTCCAGGCCGAGACCACCCTGACGGTCACCGGCGGCGACTTCACCGTCACCACCGGCGGCGGCAGCGCCGACGTTACCTTCCCCCAGGACACCGGCTGGGGCGTTCCCGACGCCAACTGGGATATGGAAGCGGAGACCGAGACCAGCACCAAGGGGCTGAAAAGCGGCACCGATATGACCATATCCGGCGGGATCTTTTCTATGGACTGCCGGGATGACGCCTTCCACTCCAACGGGGATATCACCATCGTCAGCGGCCAGCTTACCGCCGCCACCGGGGACGACGGCATCCATGCCGACGGGAAACTCACCGTCCGTGACGGCGCTGTCACCGTCACCCGCAGCTACGAGGGGCTGGAGGGGAACCAGGTGGTCATCTATGGCGGCGATATCCAACTCACCTCCGCCGATGACGGCATCAACGCCAACGGCGGCCAGAACCAGATGGGAGGCCGTGGCGGCAGCGGCAAGACCACCCAGGCGATGCCGGAACTGATTATCACCGGCGGCAACGTCACGGTGGACGCCCAGGGGGACGGCCTGGATTCCAATGGAAACCTGGATATCCAGGGGGGGACGATCATCGTCAACGGCCCCACCGGCGGCGGTAACAGCGCTTTGGACTGCGGCAGCGAAAACGGCGGAGTCTGCACCGTCGGCGGCGGCACGGTGCTGGCACTGGGCAGCGGCGGTATGGTGGAGACCTTTGGCGGCACCTCCGCCCAGTGCTCCTTCCTCCATAACTTTGAGGGCTCCTTTGCCGCCGGGGACCAGATTACCGTCACCGACAGCAGCGGCAGCGTCCTGTACCAGTACACGGCAGTGAAGTCCGGCTCCTCGGTGGTGTTCAGCGCCCCCGGCCTGACCCAAGGGGAAAGCTACACCCTTCGGGCCGGGGACCAGACGGCGGAGATCACCCTGGACCAGGTCTCCACCACCTCCGGCGCCGGCGGCTTCGGCTTCGGCGGGGGCAACCGTCCGGGCCAGGGCCCCAGGGGCGGGGGCGGCCAGCCTGGGGAAGGGATGCCCCAGCCTCCCGACGGGATGCCGGAGGGGCAGCCCCCTTCCCCTCCCCAGAGGACGCCGGGGAACGGCCCCGGCACAGAGCAATAAAAAACCGGCGGCACAGGGGGAACTCTCCCTTGTGCCGCCGGGTATCATCCGGTTATGGCTCCACCGTTACCTGGGCGTTGGCCCGGCGGTAGGTGTCGTTGTCCTTGATGCGCAGTTCGATCTTGGCCAGGGTCAGCTTCTGCTGGATGCTTTCCGCTTCCTTGCCGGTGGCGGTGCGCAGCTTCTGGGCCAGTTCCTCCGCCTCCTCCCGGAGTTCCTGCAACTCCCGGTCCACACGGTCGGTGTTGGTGACGGTCCGGGTCTTGGCCCGTTCTTCCTCCCGCTCCTCCGCCGCCTGCCGGGCGGCCTGCTCCTCTTTGGCGGCTTCCTTTTCCTCCTTGGGGGTCTTTTCCCCGGCGGCTTCCTTGGCCTTGTCCGGGCTGTCGAACCGCAGGACAGGGTTGCCGTCCTCGTCCTTGCCCATGCTGTACAGCCCCGCCCCCTTGGTGGTTTTTTCCGGGGCGTACCGGTCCCGCAACTCCCCGCGGATGCCGCCTTCCTCCGAACCGGAGCCGGAGGTCTTGGCGGCGGCGGTGATGCCGGGGGCCTCCCCGGCGCCGGTGACGGCGTTTACAGCGGTCTCCGGTGTCTCGGCGGTGGGGCGAAGGCGCTCGGAATCGATCTGCGCCGGGGCGGGATGCAGCGTCTGGATATTCATAAAAAGGGACCTCCTTGTGTCAGCTATGTGGATGTATAGCATTATTATAGCCCTATGGGGCGGGGATTGCAAGGGGGGTTCCCGAAAAAAGGGGAAGCCGGTCCGAAAAGAGACCGCCCCTACCCCTTCCTGGGATAAGGCTCCGCAACATCGGTGATCCCCAGCAGGTAATCCACACTGGTCTTGTAGAAAAAAGCCAGCCTGATGAGGACGTCGGTGGGGATATCCCGCTTCCCCAGTTCATAATGAGAATAGCTGACCTGGGTGCACTGTAAATACGCCGCCAGGTCCTTTTGCAGCAGGTCGTGGTCCTCCCGCAGATCCCGTATCCGCCGGTACATCGTGACATCCCCTTTGGAGTTGTTACACATCAGTATAGGCAAAACAATTTGTTATATTGACTTACAAAACAAAATGTTTTATAATGCGGATAAAACCCAATAGGGGAGGGATGCTCGTGCCACTGGCCGCATGGGGAACGCAAAAGGCGGACTACCCGTCAAGATACATCACGGCAGCCGCCATGATGCTGGCAGGCGCCGACAGCGCAAGGCAGGCCGGGGACCTGATCCGGCAGGTCTGGCACAACGCCATCTATCAGCTGGCCGACCCCCGGACCGACAGCTACACCCGGGAGGACGGCCCCGCCGGGGCGTTTTTGGAGGACTTCGGCCAAGCCCTGAACAAGCTGTTCACCGGCCAGGGGTTCCGGTCCCAGCTGTCCCGCATCGAGGAGAACCAGGCCCTGGTCTCCGGCCTGATGGAGGAACTGGACCTGCCGCCGGACGGGGAGGATGGTCACCAGGCGCTGTACGACCTCTACGATATTTACCGCTCCCTCACCGGCCTGGTGACCAAGCCCAGCGGGAACCTTGAGACCTTCTCCAACAGCCTCCACAGCCTTTGCGCTGACTTTTCCGGCAAGTATGACACGCTGCGCCTATCATGACGGCATGGCAAAGCCGCCCCCGGCTCCGGCAAGGAGCGAGGGGCGGCTTTTTTGTCTCGGTAAGCGGGGGGTGGCTGGAATTTATTTCAGTGCTTCCTCCACCGCCACGGCGCAGGCAACGGTGGCGCCCACCATGGGGTTGTTGCCCATGCCGATGAGGCCCATCATCTCCACGTGGGCGGGAACAGAGGAGGAACCGGCGAACTGGGCGTCGCCGTGCATCCGGCCCATGGAGTCGGTGAGGCCGTAGGAAGCGGGGCCCGCCGCCATGTTGTCCGGGTGCAGGGTGCGGCCGGTGCCGCCGCCGGAAGCGACGGAGAAATACTTGACGCCGTTCTCGTAGCTCCACTTCTTGTAGGTGCCGGCCACCAGGTGCTGGAACCGGGTGGGGTTGGTGGAGTTGCCGGTGATGGAGACATCCACCTTCTCCATCTTCATGATGGCGACGCCCTCCAGCACATCGTTGGCGCCGTAGCACCGGACCTTGGAACGCTCCCCGTCGGAGAACTTCACCTCCCGGACCACCTTCAGGTCGCCGGTGGCGAAGTCATAGTCGGTCTCCACGTAGGTGAAGCCGTTGATGCGGGAGATGATGTAAGCGGCATCCTTGCCCAGGCCGTTGAGGATGATGCGCAGCGGCTCCTTGCGGGACTTGTCGGCGTTGCGGGCGATGCCGATGGCCCCCTCGGCGGCGGCGAAGGATTCGTGGCCGGCCAGGAAGCAGAAGCACTTGGTCTCATCCCGGAGGAGCATCGCCCCCAGGTTGCCGTGGCCCAGGCCCACCTGGCGCTGCTCGGCGACGGAACCGGGGATGCAGAAGGCCTGGAGCCCCTGGCCGATGACCTCGGCGGCGTCGGCGGCCTTGGCGCAGCCCTTCTTCAGCGCCAGGGCGACACCCAGGGTGTAGGCCCAGACGGCGTTCTCAAAGGCGATGGGCTGCACGCCCTTGACGATCTTCTCTACATCGATGCCCTTCTGGGCGCAAAGGTCCCGGGCATCCTCCAGGGACTTGAAGCCGTTTTCCGCGAGGCAGGCCTCGATCTTCGGCATCCTTCTCTCTTGTCCTTCAAACTTTGCCATGTATGTAGCCTCCTATCCTTATCAAAAATCTGGCCTTACTCCTCGCGGGGATCGACATACTTGGGGGCGTCGGCGAAGCGGCCGTAGGTGCCGATGTTCTTCTCGAAGGCGGTCTTGGGATCGACGCCGTGGCGGATGTCCTCCAGCATCTTGCCCACCTTGACGAACTGGTAGCCGGTGACCTCGTTGTTCTCGTCCACCGCCACCTTCAGGATGTAGCCCTCGGCCAGTTCCAGGTACCGGACGCCCTTGAGGTTGGTGGAGAAGATGGTCCCCACCTGGCTCCGCAGGCCCTTGCCCAGGTCCTCCAGCCCGGCGCCGATGGGGAGGCCCCCTTCGGAGAAGGCGGTCTGGCTGCGGCCGTAGACCAGCTGCTTGAAGATCTCACGCATGGCGACATTGATGGCGTCGCAGACCAGGTCGGTGTTCAGGCACTCCAAAAGGGTCTTGCCGGGGAGGATCTCCCCCGCCATGGCGGCGGAATGGGTCATGCCGGAGCAGCCCAGGGTCTCCACCAGGGCCTCCTCCACGATGCCGTTCTTGACGTTGAGGGTCAGCTTGCAGGCGCCCTGCTGGGGGGCGCACCAGCCGATGCCGTGGCTGAGGCCGGAGATATCCTTGATCTCGTAAGCCTTGACCCACTGACCCTCCTCGGGGATGGGCGCGGGGCCGTGCTTGGGGCCCTTGGCCAGGGTGCACATCTTCTCTACTTCGTGGGAATAATTCATATCCTTGCTCCTTTCGGTGATGATACGATCGGCCGGATGGCCTGGGATCGCCCACAGGCCACCACCTTACCATACACATTATAATATCCCGTCAACGATTTATCAAGAGATTCCGGGTCGGAACCGGCCGAAAAATCGGGTCCCGAGGGAAAATTTACGGTTTGGCAACAGTTTGTCCCCACTTCCCGTTTGACTTTGTCGGCCCGGGAAGGTACAATGATTAAAATAAACTGGACAGGTATGGAATTTTTCGATAGAGGTGAAAAAAATGGGTTTTCTGGAAAAGATATTCGGTTCCTACTCCGATAAGGAACTCAAGCGCGTCCAGCCCCAGGTGGACCAGGTGCTGGCCCTGGAGGAGCGGTTCCGGGGCCTTAGCGACGAGGAACTGCGGGATATGACCCCCCGGCTGAAAAAGCGGCTGGAACAGGGGGAGAGCCTGGACGCCATCCTCCCGGAGGCATTCGCCGCCTGCCGGGAGGCGGCGGACCGCGTGCTGCAGATGCGCCACTTCCCGGTGCAGATCGTGGGCGGCATCATCCTCCACCAGGGGCGCATCGCCGAGATGAAGACCGGCGAGGGCAAGACGCTGGTGGCCACCCTCCCCGCCTACCTCAACGCCCTGGCGGGCAAAGGGGTGCACATCGTCACCGTCAACGACTACCTGGCCCGCCGTGACAGCGAGTGGATGGGCAAGCTGTACCGCTTCCTGGGCCTCACCGTGGGGCTGGTGGTCAGCGGCATGGAGCCGGACCAGAAGAAGGCCGCTTACGCCGCCGATATCACCTACGGCACCAACAACGAATTCGGCTTCGACTACCTGCGGGACAACATGGTGGTCTACCGCCAGAACCAGGTGCAGCGGGGCTGGAACTACGCCATCGTGGACGAGGTGGACTCCATCCTCATCGACGAGGCCCGGACCCCCCTTATCATCTCCGGCCAGGGGGACAAGTCCACCGACCTGTACCAGGCGGCCGACCGGTTCGCCCGCACCCTCCGGGCGCTGCGGGTCCGGGAGGTGGACGCCAAGGAGGACCAGGACGACATCGACGCCGACTACATCGTGGACGAGAAGGCCCGCACCGCCACCATCACCCCCCAGGGGGCCAGGAAGGCGGAGGAATACTTCCACATCGACAGCCTCAACGACCCGGAGAACCTTACCCTGGCCCACCACATCAACCAGGCCATCAAGGCCCGGGGGGTGATGCAGAAGGACGTGGACTACGTGGTGAAGGACGGCGAGGTCATCATCGTGGACGAGTTCACCGGCCGCCTGATGATCGGCCGGCGGTACAACGAAGGGCTCCACCAGGCCATCGAGGCCAAGGAAGGGGTAAAGGTTGCCCACGAGAGCAAGACCCTGGCCACCATCACCTTCCAGAACTACTTTAGGATGTACGACAAGCTGGCCGGGATGACCGGCACCGCCCAGACCGAGGCAGACGAGTTCCGGGAGATCTACCACCTGGACGTGGTGGAGATCCCCACCAACCGCCCCCTGGCCCGGGTGGACTACCCCGACGTGGTGTACAAGACCGAGCGCGGCAAACTCTCCGCCGCCATCCAGCAGATCGTGGAGTGCCACAAAAAGGGCCAGCCCATCCTGGTGGGCACCGTCTCCATCGAAAAATCGGAACTGCTCTCGGCGATGCTCAAGCGCCAGGGGGTGAAGCACGAGGTCCTCAACGCCAAGTACCATGAGAAGGAAGCGGAGATCGTGGCCCAGGCCGGGAAATACGGCGCCGTCACCATCTCCACCAACATGGCGGGCCGTGGCACCGACATCATGCTGGGGGGCAACGCCGAATACCTGGCCAAGGCCCAGCTGCGCCGGGAGGGGATGACCGAGGAGCAGATCAGCGACGCCACCGCCTTTGGGGAGACCAGGGACGAGGAGATACTGGCCGCCAGGAAGCGGTTCGGGGAACTGATGGAGCAGTACAAGGCGGAGATCGCCCCGGAGGCGGAGAAGGTCCGCCAGGCGGGGGGCCTCTTTATCCTGGGCACCGAGCGCCACGAATCCCGGCGCATCGATAACCAGCTGCGCGGCCGCGCCGGACGCCAGGGGGACCCCGGGGAGACCCGGTTCATCATCTCCCTGGAGGACGACCTGATGCGGCTCTTCGGCGGGGAGCGGGTCCAGAGCCTGATGGACACCATGGGGGTGGAGGAGGACATGCCCATCGAGAACAAACTCCTCTCCAACACCATCGAATCCAGCCAGCGGAAGATCGAGGGAAGGAACTTCCAGATACGGAAAAACGTGCTGCAATACGACGACGTCATGAACCGGCAGCGGGAGATCATCTACGGCCAGCGGGGCAAGGTGCTGGACGGGGAGGACGTCAGCGAGAACATCCAGACCATGGCAAGGGAACTGGTGGCCGAGACGGTGGACCGGTTCCTGCTGGACGACAGCATCAAGGACGAGTGGAACCTGGACGGCCTGCGGAACGCCTTCCTGGGGTGGGTCACCACCGAAGAGGACCTGCGGTACGACACCCGGCAGCTGGAGGAGACCACCAAGGAGGACATCAAGGCGTTTTTGACCACCCGCATCGGGGAGCGGTACGCCGCCCGGGAGGCGATGTTCGGGCCCCAGCTGATGCGGGACCTGGAGCGGATGCTGCTGCTGCGGAACGTGGACCGGAAGTGGATGGACCACATCGACGACATGGAGGCGCTGAAGCAGGGCATCGGCCTGCGGGGCCTGGCCCAGCGTGACCCGGTGGTGGAGTACCGGATGGAGGGCTTCGAGATGTTCGACGCCATGATCGGGTCCATCCGGGAGGACACCATCAAGATGCTGCTGACGGTGCAGATCAAGACCCAGGAGGAGGTCAAACGGGAGCAGGTGGCAAAGCCGCTGGTGGCCAAAGGGGACGGCAGCGAAAAGCCCCAGCCCGCCCGGGCCCAGAAGGTGGGCCGGAACGACCCCTGTCCCTGCGGCAGCGGGAAGAAGTATAAGAAGTGCTGCGGCAGAGGGGCGGACTGACAGTTGCTGTGGCAGCCCGCCCTCCATGACAGCCCCCAAAAGGGCCGTATTTTGGAGTTATAGCCCTCAAAATAAATAACAAAGCAAATTATTAAAAAATAGGAGGGGTCCAAAATGACAACACAAACAGTAGAAAGTATGCCAATACAGGATGAAACCTCATTTTTTGATATCTTAAGGCAAGATGTTGGCTTTGATGTTGTCCCCTCCAATGTGGATCTGGAGGACAAACATCGCTTTACAAAGCTAGAAATCAGCCCTGCACAAAAGATACATGTTTCTGCCTTGCTCCAACATGCTCCAGCGGCCGTAGCGGAAGGAATGATGGCTCAGGCCTATATTGTAAAATTCCCGGAAGGGTTGCCCCATGTTTTGACCACCTTGAAGCAAGGCGGCTATAGCACTGTGCTCCGAGAGCATGGAAAAATTGTCGGTTCCGCTTCTCTCTATCCTTTTGCTGCTCAAGCAGCGGTCCTTGGCGCTTTTACTGCGATGTCAGTTGTTTCTGGACAATACTTTTTGGCTCAAATCAATCATCAATTGGATATGATGCAAAAAAAGCTAGATGATGTTTTGCAGTTTTTGTATGGTGATAAGAAATCCGAACTAATAGCAGAATTGAAATTTGCCCAATACACTTATGAAAACTACAGCCTTATTATGGATAACGATGCCCAAAGAATCGCCACTATCTCCAGTCTACAGGAAGGGAAAAAGGTTGCGATGAAGGATATCGAATTCTATATAGAAGATTTGCAACGCATAGTAGATAATCACAAAAAGGACAATTGGGCAAAGGTAACAGAGGAAGCATTTAAGGAAAAGCAGTGTTTAGACCTTGCTATTCAGCTTTATGTGATGACTACTGTGTTGGAGGTCTATTATTCACAGAATCAAAATCAAGATTATCTCAACTACCTGGAAAAAGATGTGTCTACATATGTCAACAAATGTGAGAAACGCATCTTAAGCAGTTTCAGCACATTAAAGGGTCGCATCGAATCTCAAAAAACATGGCCACTGGGAAAAAATGACAAACTCGACCCTAGAAAAGAAATAGAGGAACTATTGGAACAGCTAAACCAGGGGGAAGAATCTGAACTGGAAAAATCTCTGCATGTTGTCTTGAATATATCGGAACAGCCAACAGAATACTACCTCAATCAGAGCGGTGAAGTATATGTAAAGGTTTCATAAAGGGCGCTTGTCAAAATGCTCGCTTATACCCTGCGTAACATGACCCTGGAAACAAAACCGGCAACTAACAGCCCCCCTTCACAAACACAGCTGTGACAGTACAAAAATCCTTCCATCTCGCACCATCCGCCCTCCAAGACATGCCCAAAAACAAAAACAGGAAGTGACCCCATGCCCATTATCACCCGGATACCCCCAAACGACAGGCCACGCCTGTGGGGGCTGTTACAGCAATACCTTGGGGAGATGTCCGCCTGGTATGGCGACCGGCCCGACCAGAAGGGGGAGTACCCCTACCCCTGGCTGGACCACTACTTCACCGACCCGGAGCGCGCCGCCTTCTTTTTGGAGGCCGGCGGGGAGACGGCGGGCTTTGCCCTGGTGAACCGCTTCTCCGCCCTGGGGGAAGCCCCCGACCACGCCATGGCGGAGTTCTTCCTCCTGCCCGGGTGGCGGGGGAAGGGGCTGGGGCTGGCCTTTGCCCAAGAGATCTTCCGGCAGCGCCCCGGCAGCTGGGAGATCAAATACCACCGGGAAAACCGCCCCGCCGAGGCTCTGTGGAGCCGGGCGGCGGAGCCCTTCCGCCCCAGGGTGACCCCTCTGGGGGAGGAGGTCGTTCTTTCATTCGTCGTTCCCAAGGAGGCTTTGTTATGAAAAAAATACTCGTTTCCCCCTCCCTGCTGGCCGCGGACTTTTCCCGGCTGGGGGAGGAACTGGACCGCATCGAGGCCGCCGGAGCGGACATGCTCCACCTAGACGTGATGGACGGGATACTGGTCCCCAACATCTCCTTCGGGATGCCGGTGATCGCCTCGCTGCGAAAGACCAGCCGGATGTTCTTTGACGTCCACATCATGATCGTTGACCCCATCCGGTACATCGACGCCCTGGCCAAGGCCGGGGCCGACGGCGTCACCTTCCATATCGAGGCCGCCCGGGACGTGGGGGCGGTCATCGACGCCATCAAGGGCCACGGCATGAAGGCCGGGCTCACCCTGAAGCCGGGGACGCCGGTGAGCGACCTCCTGCCCTGGCTGCCCCGGCTGGACCTGGCGCTGGTGATGTCGGTGGAGCCGGGCTTCGGCGGACAGTCCTTTATGGCGGACATGATGGACAAGGTGTCGGCCATCCGCAGCCAGTCGCTGCGGGCGGGGAACCCGGACCTGATCGTCCAGGTGGACGGCGGGGTGGACAGGACCACTGCCACCGCCTGCGGCGCCGCCGGGGCGGATTGCCTGGTGGCGGGCTCCGCTGTCTTTGGCAAGGCGGACTACGCCGCCGAGGTCGCCGCCATCCGGGCCGCCGCCGCGGCCGGGTGGGAGAGCCGCTAGATCACAAGGAAAGGAGGGGCCCGCGGATGCCGGAGACCCCACAGGCCCAGACGGCCCCAAGGACCGAAAAGGCCCCCAAAACAGAAAAGACCCAAAAGCCCCAGCGTGCCAAGGCCAGGTGGAATTGGCAGGGCGGGGTGATGCTGGAACAGCACAAGGACCCCATCCTCTCCCAGGAGCTGGTGCCCTTTATCGACCCGGAGCGGCAGAAGGTCATCCCGGAACTGCGCCCCTGGGACGATATCTCGGAGATCGCCCCGGAGGATATCATCCAGGTGGCCCGGCTGGCCCGGATCGTGGACGAACGGGACGGCTACCCCCTGTTCCGCAAGCTGCGCCGCTGCCTGGGGCGCAGGGTGACGGTGCTGGTGGACGCCCTGGACGAGGAGCCGTATATCTCCAGCCAGCTGGGGCCGCTGCTGCATATGCACCGGGAGTGCACCGGCGGCCTGGCCCTGGCCTGCAAGGCGGTGTCGGCGGAGGATTCCGCTATCCTGGTCTACCAGGGCATCACCGACCTGGACGTGAAGATCCCCCGGTCCATCGATGGGATACCGGTGCAGCGGGTCCGGGGGCGGTACCCCTCGGAGCTGCTCTCCGCCCACAGCCTGGTGGAGGAGAACGGGCATATCACCCTGTACCTGGGCAGCTGCGGCCTGATCCACCTGTACCGGGCGGTGTACGAGGCCCGGATGCAGTCCACCGCCTTCATCACCGTGGCGGGCAACTGCGTGGCCTCCCCCTGCAACATGGAGGTGAGCCTGGACACCACCGCCACCCAGGTGCTGGAAAAATGCGGCCTGGAGGTACAGCCCACCCGTGTGGTGGTGGGCGGTTCGGTGACGGGGGAATCGGTGGCGGACACCGGCCAGGTGCCGGTGCGGGCCACCACCCGGGCCATCCTGGCCTTCCAGGAGGACGAGGCGGACAAGAAGTTCCAGTGCATCAGCTGCGGCCGCTGCGCCGAGGTCTGCCCCATGGGCCTCAACCCCATGTACCTTTACCGGGGCATCGTCATGAGCCTCCACGACCGGGTGGAAAAATTGGATTATAAGATGTGCGTGGGCTGCATGTGCTGCAGCTACGTCTGCCCCGCCAAGCTGGATATCGCCGGGCGCATCGCCTGGTACCGGGGCAGCAGAAAGGGGGGGCGGCGATGAAACTCATCCCCAAAAAGGCCCCCCACATCCGCTCTGACACCAACAACAAGACAGTGATGGGGGATGCCGTGGTCACCCTGGCGGCCCTGTACTTTATGGCGGCCTGCTACTACGGCCAGCGGGCCATCCGGCTGGGGCTGCTGTCGGTGGCGGTCTGCTGGTGCGCCGACGCCGCCTGCGTCTGGCTGCGGGGGCGCAGGGTGAGCCTGCGGGATTTCTCCCCGGTGGTCACCGGCATGATCATCCCCCTGATGATGCCCGCCGGCATCCCCTACCACATCGTGGTGGTGGCCGACCTCTTCGCCATCCTCATCGTCAAGCAGCCCTTCGGGGGCATCGGGAACAACCTCTTCAACCCGGCGGCGGGGGGCATCGCCTTTGCCATCTCCTGTTGGTCCGCCCAGATGTTCTCCTACCCCCTGCCCAACCCCTCCCTGGATATCTGGGGGGAACTGGGCAGCGGCGTCACCTCCTCCACCTCCTACACCCTGTACGTGGGGGGGGTCCCCATGGCGGACTTCACGGCGGTGCTGCTGGGACAGCGGTCCGGGCCCATGGGCACCACCTGCGTCCTGGTCATCCTGGCCTGTCTGCTTTATCTCATCTTCCGGGGGACGGTGCGGCCCCAGCAGCCGCTGCTGCTGCTGGCCACGGTGGCGGCGCTGAACTTCCTCTTTCCCCGCATCGCCGCCGGCGGCCTCACCTCCGCCTTTTACGAGGTGCTGGCCACCCCGGTGCTGTTCTGCGCCGCCTTCATGTTCAGCGACCCCGCCACCTCCCCCAGCCGGAACATGGGCAAGGCCATCTACGGGGTGCTGGGGGGGATCATCTTCGTGCTGTTCAGCCGCTTCGGCGGGTATGAGCAGACGGCGGTGTTCGCTATCCTGCTGATGAACGCCTTCTCCTCCGCTGTGGACCAGCTGGCGGAGTTGTATATCACCAAGAAAAGGAGGATGCGCTATGGAAGAAAGACCGGCATCGACCTCTCCGGCGAGACCGGCTTCGGCACCGACGACGGAGCAGCCGCCCCGGCAGCGGCAGCAGAAGCGCCGCAGACCGGCAGCCCCGGCTAAGGGCCGGGGGGACAACTCCCAAAGCGTCGGCCGCATCCTGTCGGACAAAAGTCTTATCATCAACCTTACCTTTGCCGCCCCCTTCCTGGTGGTGGCGGCCACCAACCTAAAAAACGGGGTGGCCCTCTCCCTGGCCATGGCGGTGATCCTGGTGCCCACCGTCATCCTCAGCCTGCTGCTGCGGCAGAAGCTGAAGTTCCCCTACTGGCTGGGCACCCCGGTCTGGACCATGGCGGCGATGCTGCTGGCCTCCCTGTCCTACTACGTGATCCGGTTCATCTCGGTGGAGATCACCGATTCCTTGGGCATCTACCTATACCTGCTGGCCTCGGCGGCGGTGGTGTCGGCGGTGTTCACCGGCAAGCGCATCTTCACCCTGCCGGCGGCGGGGGCCTGGGCGCTGCGGTACACCGGGGGCTTCACCCTGGCCGCCCTGGTCATCTCCGCCATCCGGGAGGTGCTGTCCTACGGCACCCTGTGGGGCTTCGACCTGCCGGAGCCGCTGCGGCTGGCGGGGGCCCAGATGCCCTTCTTCGGCTTTATCATGTTCGGCATCTTTTCCGCCGGGTACCAGTGGATACGCCGGCTGGCGGCGGAACTGCGGGAGGCTATGGCCCCCGGCGGGCCGGGCCGTGAGGAAGGGGGTGGCAGGCTATGATCTGGGAGACAGTGCGTGACCTTCTCATCACCGCCATGGCCGCCGCCATCAGCGAGAATCTGGTGTTCGTCCGGGCCTTCAGCCTGGGGGAACTGGACTACGAGGAATACACCATCCGCCGGGGGCTGCGGGACAGCCGCATCGTCACCCTTATGTGCCTGCTGGCCGCTGTCAGCGGCTGGGCCGGGCGGCAGGTCATCGACCGGTGGTTCCCCCTGCCCCCCCACCTGCGGCCCTCGGTTTTTTTGGCCATCTTTGCCACGCTGTTTTTGTGCATCATGGGTGGCATCCTGCTGGCGCGGAAAAAACGGGGCAAGGAGACCAGCAAGAAGCGGTACAAGTTCCACACCGCCATCGCCTTCGGCTTCCTGCCCATGGGGGTGCTGCTGGTCGCCGGCTTCGGCAACGGCGGCTTGGTCACCTCCCTGGCGGGGGCGGCGGGCTCCGGGGCGGGGTATCTGCTGGCGATGCTGCTTTGCTGGACCATCCGGGAGCGGCTGGACTTCTGCGACATCCCCAAGGCCTTCCGGGGGGCTCCTATCCTGTTCATCTACCTGGGGCTCATCTCCCTGGCGCTGTTCGGATTGGTAGGCCACCAGTTGGCGCTGTGATGTGATACTCCGCCGAAAAGGGGGCATATTCATACTATAGACCGTCACCATCCGGGAGGGGAGCCATGAAGGATTTCAAGATCAAGCACTATGACTACGGCAGGACCCAGCAGCGCAAACAGGGGCGGCGGGCTGTGGTGGTCACCCTGCTGATGACCGCCGCCGCCCTGGCGGTGGGCTGGTTTGCCTACCCGCCGGTCTACGAGATGGTCACCGGCTACGAGGCGCTGCTGAGCCAGCGGCAGGACCCCGATCCCTCCCAGCCGGTGACGCCCCAGCCGGAGCCCTCCTCCGTTTCCTCCTCCCAGGAGGAGCCGGGAGGAGAGGAGATGGCGGTGTTCCCCCAGTCGGCGGCCTACCTGCCGCCGGAGGTGGTGGAGGACAAGGCGCTGCGGGAGGCCGCCCTGGCCTCGATGAAGCAGAAGGGGATGGACGGGGTCATCTTCGACCTAAAGGACCAGCAGGGCATGGTGCGGTACCAAAGCGGCCTGGAACTGGTGGAAAGCAACCGGGCCCAGGCCGAAAGGGCCTATCCCCTGCCGGAGGTCATCGAGGAGATCCGCCAGGCGGGGCTCGTCCCGGTGGGGCGTGTCTACGCCTTTAAGGACCGCACCGCCACCGCCCACATGTACGAATCGGCGGTAAAGTATATGGACAGCCCGGTGAACTGGATCGACGATTCCAAGGCCAATGGCGGCAAGCCATGGCTGAACCCCAACGACAAGGAGGCCCAGGACTACATCATCGCCCTGGTGGAGGAGGCCGCCAACAGCGGCCTGGGGGCCATCCTGCTGGACGGGGTGCAGTTCCCGGAGGGGGTGTCCCTGAACCTCGCCACCTACGGCAACACCGGGACACTGGACAAGTCCGCCATCCTGGCGGATTTCCTCGCCCGTGCCCGGGGCGCCGGGGAGGGGGCGGGGGGCCAGGTGGCCACCACCGTCAACCTTATCTCGGCAGCGGGGCTCAGCAACGTCCGGTATGGGGACGACGTGGGGAAGGTGCTGGAGGCCGCCGGTCTGGCGGTGGTGGAGGTGATGCCGGAGCAGTTCGGCAGCGGCGTCACCACCGAGACACTGACCCTCTCCTCCCCCGCCCTGGCCCCCTACGACACGGTATCTCAGGCCCTGGCGGCATGCCGGGAGGTCCTGTTCCCCGGCAGCGGGGATGAGGACCCGGACCAGGAGGACACCCCCGTGGAGACCCCGGTACTGGCGGCGGTGGTACAGGCCTACACCTCCCAGAGCCTCAGCGAATCGGCAAACAAGGTCTACGGCCCCCAGGAGATACAGGACCAGGTACGAGCGGTCCAGGAGGTAGGGATACAACGAGTATTTTACCTGGACCCCACTGGAGGTTATGAAGTAATAGGATAGCTGCGGCGTGCCGCCACTGTTGGGCGTAGCCCACGTTCCCGAAGGGATGGCCCTGCCCGGCTGCGGCGTGCCGCCGCTGTCATGCCCTGCCCGGCTGCTTTGCAGCCTTAGTGGGGTATGGGGCGATAGCGGGTGCCTGGAGACTTAGATCGTTTTTGTAAAGAGCACCACGGTATGACGTTTTATTGCCATACCGTGGTGCTTTTCCTTTCCCCTATCACCGGTTGATGGTGATATTTTTTACTACCCATTCCTTATCCTGCTGTTCCAGGTGGATGGTGCCGGTCACCGTTCCGGCCACTTCGCCGGCGGCGGTCTTTAGTTTGACGGTGAAGTTGTAGAGACCGTCATCCCCGGAGCGGTTCGCCAATTCCACCCCGCCGGCCTGGATGTCGGAGCCGGTGCTTTTGGCCAGGGCGGCGGCGCGGTTGGTCTCCCGGTTTTTGATAAAGGTATTCAGGCATTCATCGGTGAGGCCGTCGCCGAACCGCTGGGCCAGGTAGTTGTCCCAGGCATCGCCGGGCGTCGCCATCCCGATGCCGCCCTCCGGCGGCGTTGTCTCCTCCATCGACTGGAGGAACGCCTGGTCCAGTTCCTCCGCCTGGTCCAGGGTGCTGGAGTACAGCCGCTCCAGGATGGCGATCGCCGCCAGCCGGGAGCCGCCGTCCCACTGGCCCGCCCCGCCGGGGAACGCCTGGGCCACCGCCTCGGGGCTGTGATCGTACCAAACGGCGTCGGGCTTGGCGTAGAACTCTTCCAGGGCGGCGTTGTAGGCCCGCTGGCTCACCCTCTTGCGGCCTATGAACCATTTACTGGGCTCATCCCGGGGTTCCTGCCAAAGGATATGGTTCGTGTGAAAGCCCCCTCGCTCGCCCCGGGCATCCCGCTCGTAGTGGAACAACGGATCGGCCACCCCCCAACCCACCCCGACATTGTCGGTAAAGGTAAAGGTGCCATCGGCCTTGAGGGTCTCGAACCACTGGTAGCTGACTTTGTAACCATGAATGTAATACCCGTTCCAATAGAGCATCAGATAACCGCCCATATCCCCTGCCGCGTCGATGATCTGCACCACCACCTCGGTCTGACCGTCACCGTCCAGGTCCACCGGGGCAAAGCGGCTGACGGCGGCATAGGGGCTGTCGGGGCTGAAATAGATGGAACTGGGGATATCGTCGATGAGCATATCCTCATTATGATCAAGGCGTATCGTCTCTTCCCCCAGCATCGCCGCCCGGAGGACCGGGACAGCGGGGTCGGCGGCGGGATCGTAGACCACCGGGGGAACCTCCGTTTCCGTGCCGGAGATCAGGGCGCAGCCCCCCGCCCCCAGCACCAGCAGCACCGAGAGTACCAGGGCAGCGGTCCCCCGTGCCCCGCCCCGTGCCACCGAGACCAGCCGCTCCTCCAGCTTCCGCTTCCCCTCGCAGAGGGTGGCCCCCAGCCCCAGCAGGCCGGCAGGGGGCGGGGCGGCCATGGCCAGCAGCGTCTCGCCGTACCGGCGGCGGGCTCCGGCGTCCATTTTGCGGGTCACCGCTTGGTCACAGGAAAGCTCGCAAAGGTGGCCGATCTCCCGGCGGTAGAGCGGCATCAGGGGGTTGAACCAATGGAGGCTGGTCACCGCCGCCGTCAGCCATTTGTACAGCAGGTCATGCCGCCGGACATGGGTGAGTTCGTGGGCCAGGATATCCTCCACCCGGTCTGTCTCCACCCCCGGGGGCAGGAGGATCACCGGCCGCAGCGGCCCCAGCAGCAGGGGGCCGGACACCAGACGGCATTCCATCAGTTGGACCCTTCCACCGGGGTCCAGGGCCCGGAGGGCGTCCATCGCCGCCGGGGCGGCAGGCTGCCAGCAGCCCTCCACCCTGCGGCGGAACCGCAGATATCCGGCGGCGTGCCACCCCAGGGAGGCCGCTGTCCCCAATGCCCATATCCCGGCCAGGACCACCCAGAGGTCCGGCCCGGAGTCCTCCGCCGGGGCGACAGGTGCGGGGGCCTTCGGCGCCGCCGGGGCGGGTGTTATGGGAGGGGGGGCGGCCTGGCCGGGGGTCCCCTCTGCCGGCTGGACCACCGCCGGGGGCGGCGCTGTTTGGGGCTCCGCCGTTGGGGCGGGGAGGGTCAGGGTCAGCCCCGCCGGAAGGCAGAGCCGCAGCAGCACCAGCAGCCACAGGTAGTAAAAGACCCCATGGGCCACCCGCCCCCCCAGAAGGCGGCGGAGCAGGAGCAGCAGCATCCCCAGGGCCGAGCCCAACAGGCTCAATCGCAGCAAAGCGGTGAAAAAAACGTTCATCCTTTCCCCTCCTTTTCCCAAAGCTGGTCAAACATCTGGCGCAGTTCCTCCACCTCCTGGGGGCGAAGCTGGTGGTGCTCCACCATCGCCGCCACCATGGCCTTGGCGCTGCCGTCGTACAGCCGGTCGATGAGCCGCTGGGTGCGGGAGCGCCCCAACTCCCCCCGGGCCACCAGGGGGCGGTAGTAGTAGACCTCCCGCTTCTCCTGGGCCACCGCCCCCTTCTGGCAAAGGCGGCGGAGCAGCGTCTTGGTGGTGTCCCCGTTGCGCCGGGACAGGGCGGCCTTCACCTGGGCCAGGGTCATGGGGCCTGGGGCGCTCCACAGCGCATCCATCACCTCCAGTTCGGCGTCGGTGATCCTCTCCTCCGGGTCGGTCATGGCGGGCCTCCTTTCATAAAACGGGGTTACAAATGTACCTTCTGTTTTATAGGGTACAACTGTAACCCGTTTTTGTCAAGACGTGGCGACAGATAAAAAACAAAAATATCATATTTTCCGCCCCCTTCCAAGCCAAAAACTGCCTGTGATAAAGCCGGGAAGAAGGACAACAATACTTAATGCAAACGCGGGGTCAGCAGCAGCTGATCTTCTACTACAACCATCGTAAGATTTAAGGAGTGTAAAAGCATTATGGCTAACAAGAAATCTAAAGAGGCTCTTTCCCAGATCAAGAACGAGGCCGCTTCCGCTGTGGGCGTCACCCTGAAGCAGGGCTACAACGGCGACCTGACCTCCAAGCAGGCCGGTTCCATCGGCGGCGAGATGGTCAAGAAGATGATCGAAAGCTACGAGAGCTCCATGTCCGCCAAATAAGCACCGCCTTATAAAAAGCGCCCCGCCTGCGCGGGGTGCTTTTTTGTGTGCGGAAATGTTATCTTCACACAAATTTTTCCTGTTAGATTTGATAGAAGATTTTCCCCCGCTTTGTGGGAATCGCAGAAACTGTCGAAGGTCGATTGACTTTTTAGGCAGCATTACTATACTTGTAACTGTAGCCATAATTTAAGAACAATTTGTGACCTTGGCGTCAACAAATCGTGAAGGGACGGTGCCAATGGCGATTCTTCCAGAGGAACGGCGCAAAAAGATGCTGGAACTCCTCAACGAAAACGGTTCGGTCACCATCGAGGAGTTGGCCCGCCGTTTCGGGGTCAGCGAGATGACCATCCGCCGGGACCTGGACAAATACCGGCGGGTGGGCCAGGTGAAGCGCTGCCGCGGCGGCGCGGTGCTGCGGGGGGACAACGTGGGGGAGGTGGAGTACCAGAAGAAGATCTCCACCAACCTGGAGACCAAGCAGCGTATCGCCGCCTACTGCGCGGGGCTGGTCACCGAGGGGATGCAGGTATTCCTGGACGCCGGTACCACCGTCTTTTACATCGCCCGGGAACTGCTGGCCGTCCCCGGCGTCACCTTTTTGACCAACGACCTAAAGACCGCCCTCTTCCTTTCCCGCCACCGGCGGGAGGTCATCCTGCTGGGCGGCCATGTCCAGAACAGCACCGGCAGCGCCGTGGGGGCGCTGACCATGGAGATGGTGGGCCGGTTCCGGGCCGATATCGCCTTTGTGGGCACCGCCTGCATCGACGACGCCTTTGACGCCCTCACCCCCACGGTGGATAAGGCTTTCTTCAAGCGGGCCATCCGCCAGAACGCCAAGGACTGCTTTTTGGTGGCGGATTCCTCCAAGTTCCACCGCAGCGCCCTGGTGCGCATCAACAGCCTGGCCGATTACACCGCCGTGGTCACCGACTACCGGTTCACCGAGGAGGAGAAACGGCTGGCGGAGGCAAAGCGTATCGAGATCATCAGCGTATGAAAATACGAGGTGTTATCCTTCTCCTGATCCTGGCTCTCTCCCTTTTTCAGTACCTGGGGTCAGAAAAATACCCCTGGCCTATCGGGGAGGAGAGCGCCCTTCCCGCCGCCGGGGAAAACCTCCGGCTCACGGTGGCGGACACCATCACCCCCGCCGGAGGAATGTTTACCCTCTGGAACAGTACCATGGGGACGGTCCCTGTGGGGGAGGGATACACCATCGAGATATGGTACCGGGAGGGCTGGCACACCATCCGGCCGAAGCGGGAGCCCGACTGGCCCCTGACCCTTTGGGAACCGGGACCGGGGGAGCACTCCTTCCCGGTGGATTGGACCGCCCTCTACGGGGAACTGCCCCGGGGGCGCTACCGGCTGGTGAAGCCCTGTTTCCAAAAACCGCTCTATCTTTTTTGCCAGTTTGAGATAGGATAGCCATTCTCAGCGTATCAATGAAGTATGGAGGTGAAGCAAATGGCACAGGTGTTAGTCGTCGCCGACGACCTGACCGGCGCCAACGCCACAGGGGTACTGCTGAAGAAAAACGGGTTCACCACCTACACGGTGCTGGACCCCGCCCACGGGGCCGACCCGGAGTTGGCCGGCTGCGACTGTCTGGTGATCCCCACCGAGAGCCGGGCCATTGACCCCCGGGAGGCTTACGACCGGGTGAAGAACGCCCTTGCCGTCACCCGGGACGACGGGGTGAAACTTTACGCCAAGCGCATCGACAGCACCCTCCGGGGCAACCTGGGCAGCGAGACCGACGCTTTCCTGGACCTGCTGGGGCCGGACTACATCGCCGTCTGTGTCCCCTGCTTCCCCAGTTCCGGCCGGGTGCTGGTGGGGGGGTACCTGCTGGTCAACGGCGTCCCCTTGCAAAAGACCGAGGTGGCCAAGGACCCCAAAAACCCCATCACCACCAGCAGCGCCAAGCTGCTGTACCTGGCCCAATCCCGCTACCCCCTGGAGACCATCCACCTGGACGATATCGCCAAAGGGGTGGAGAGCCTTGCCGCCCGGATGACCCAGGCGGTGGAGGGGGGAGCCCGCATCCTGGTCTGCGATTCGGTGTCCATGGAGGACATGGAGACCATCGTGGACGCCCTGCTCTTCGCCAAACTCAAGTTCATCCCGGTGGACCCCGGCGTCTTTACCGCCACCGCCGCCAAACGGGTGCTACCCCGGAAGAAGGTCACCGGCCCCGGCAAGGTGCTGATGGCCATCGGCAGCGTCAACGGGGTGGCCCGGGGCCAGGTGAAGGAACTGCTGGGGGGACTGGATATCTTCCATACCTACCTGGACATCGGCGAGGTGCTGGAGAGCCTGCCCCGGCGGGAGGCGGAGGTCGAGCGGGCCGCCAAGGCCCTGCTGGAGGCGGCAGAGGACTACGAATACTTCGCCGTCATCGGCTCCGGCATCGACCCCGCCCGGCGGGTGCCCTTTGAGCCCTACCTGGAACGGGACCGGTGCACGGTGGACGAGTTGAGCTGCGTCATCGGCGACGCCATCGCCGCCGTGGTCCTGGAGGTGCTGCGGGCCAACAAGGAGTTCCGGGCCATCTACTCCACCGGCGGGGATATCTCCGCCGCCATCAACCGCCAGATGGGCACCGTGGGGCTGCGGCTCCTGGACGAGGTGGTCCCCCTGGCGGGGTACGGGGAACTCATCGGCGGGGAATTCTCCGGCATGCGGTTCATCAGCAAGGGCGGCATGGTGGGGGACGAGAAGGCCATGATCACCTGCGCCCGGTACCTGAGAGAGAAGATCTGACGTCCCGCGGCTCTGCCGCTGTTCTGGATAAGATGAAAGGATGTGTTACCCATGGAAAGACCCTTTATCGCCATCCCCTTGGGCGATCCCGCCGGCATCGGGCCGGAGATCGTCCTCAAGACCCTGGCGGAGCCGGAGATCGTGGCGATGGCAAAATGCGTGGTGGTAGGCGACGCCAAGGTGCTGCGCAACGCCATGACCTTCCCGGAGATCCCCGCCCTGGAGATCAAGGTCATCAGCGACCCGGAGGAGGGGGATTACTCCCAGGGGATACTGAACCTTATCGACCTGGACAACGTGGATATGTCCAAATTCCCGGTGGGCCAGGTGGACGGCATGTGCGGCAAGGCCGCCTACGAGTACATCGCCAAGAGCATCGAACTGGCCAACGCCAAGAAGGTGGCGGCGGTGTCCACCACCCCGGTGAACAAGGAATCCTTCAAGGCCGGGGGAGTCAACTTCATCGGCCACACCGAGATATTCGGCGCCCTCACCGGCACCGCCGACCCGCTGACCCTCTTTGAGGTGCGGGGGATGCGGGTGTTCTTCCTCACCCGCCACGTCTCCCTGCGCCAGGCCTGCGACCTCATCACCAAGGAGCGGATCAAGGACTACGTCCGCCGCTGCACCGAGGCGCTGCGGGTGCTGGGCATCACCGAGGGGACCATGGCCATCGCCGGTCTCAACCCCCACAGCGGGGAGCACGGGCTGTTCGGCTGGGAGGAGGTCAACGAGGTCATCCCGGCGGTGGAGGAGCTCCAGAAGGAGGGCTACCACGTCGTTGGCCCCATCGGGGCGGATTCGGTGTTCCACCAGGCCCTCCAGGGGCGGTACAACAGTGTCCTCAGCCTTTACCACGACCAGGGACACATCGCCACCAAGACGCTGGACTTTGAGCGCACCATCGCCGTTACGGCGGGGATGCCCATCCTGCGCACCTCGGTGGACCACGGAACGGCGCTGGACATCGCCGGCACCGGCAAGGCAAGCGCCGTCAGCCTCATCGAAGCGGTACGGCTGGCGGTGAAATATGCACCCAGCTTCATGCGCTAAAGCCCCAAAAGGCATCACCGTTTGAGTGGGTATTTTGAGAGGAGAGTGTTTTTATGCAGATGATCATCGCTTTGGTCATTGGTATCGCCCTGTTGCTCCTGCTGGTCCTCAAGACCAAGGTGCACCCCTTCCTGGCATTGATCATCGCCGCCACCTTCATCGGGATCGGCGGCGGCCTGCCTGCCGCGGACGTGCCCAACGCCATCATCAACGGCTTTGGCGGCACCCTGGGCAGCATCGGCATCATCATCGGCTTCGGCGTCATGATGGGCCAGATCTTCGACAAGACCGGCGCCGCCGAGCGGATGGCCCTCACCTTCATCAAGCTGTTCGGCAAGAAGCGTGAGCACTGGGCCATGGCCCTCACCGGCTTCATCGTCTCCATCCCCATCTTCTGTGATTCCGGCTTCGTGGTGGTCAGCCCCATCGCCAAGGCCATCTCCAAAAAGACCGGCCGCTCCATCGTGGCCATCGCCGGCCCCCTGGCCGCCGGCCTGGTGATCACCCACTCCCTGGTCCCCCCCACCCCCGGCCCTCTGGGCGTGGCGGGCACCTTCGGGGCGGATGTGGGCACCTTCATCCTGCTGGGCATCGTGCTGGCCATCCCCATGACCATCGCCTGCTGCCTCTACTCCTGCTGGCTGGGCAAGAGCCTGTACCAGATCCCCGCCGATGACGGCGAGAACTGGATCCGGCCCGCCAAGCAGATCGAGTACAGCGAGGTCACCCTGTCCGAATCCAAGACGCTGCCCTCCACCTTCAACTCCTTCCTGCCCCTGTTGGCTCCCATCATCCTCATCCTCATCAACAACCTGGCCAAGGCCCTGGACCCCAACTTTGCCGGCACCACCTTCGGTCAGGTCATGGGCTTCCTGGGCACCCCCATCATCGCCGTGGGCATCGGCCTGCTCTGCGCCATCTTCGTGCTGGGCGCCGGGATGACCAAGGACGAGTGCATCGGTGAGATGAACAAGGGCATCAAGAGCGCCGGTCTCATCATCCTGGTCACCGGCGCGGGCGGCGCGCTGGGCAACGTCCTGAAGGTCAGCGGCACCGGCGACTTCATCGCCGAGCAGATGGCCAAAACCGCCATCCCCATCATCATCCTGCCCTTCATCATCGCCACCCTGGTCCGCTTCGTCCAGGGTTCCGGCACCGTGGCTATGGTCACCGCCGCCGGTATCTGCGCCCCCATCATCCAGGCCGCCGGCGCCTCCGTCATCCTTGGCGCCTTCGCCGCCTGCATCGGCTCCCTGTTCTTCTCCTACTTCAACGACAGCTACTTCTGGGTGGTCAACAACCTCATGGGCATCAAGGACACCAAGGAGCAGATCAAGAACTGGTCTGTCTGCTCCACCATCGCCTGGGGCGTGGGCTTCGTTGAATTGCTGATCCTCAGCATCTTCATCCACTAAGTCCCGCTTCCCCTTTTGACCCGATAAAAGGACCGGCCGCCTTCAAACGGAGACGGCCGGTCCTTTTTGGTCAATGCTGGTGAGGACACCCGGCACAACTCCCGCAGCATCCGCCGCCGCCCGGCTCCCCTGGCCCTTGAGGGCGCTGGTCTCCGCCGGGGGAGGGATGGCGTTTTCGCTGCTGCCGGAAGCAGGCCGCCCCCTCTAAACTGGCAACAGGGAGGAGGGGTCCGCATGGAATTTGTCACTTCTTTTTTGTCCGCACTTCCTCCTGGGCCAGGGCGATGAAGCCGGCCAGGGCCATGGCCCCCTTGTCGCCGTCGCTCCGGGAGCGGACCGAGACGGTGCCGTCGGTCTCCTCCTTCTCGCCGACCACCAGCATGTAGGGGACCTTTTGCAGCTGGGCCTGGCGGATCTTGTACCCCACCTTCTCGGGGCGGAGGTCGGTCTCGCACCGCAGGCCGGCGGCATCCAGTTGGGCCGCCACCTTCCGGGCGTAATCGGCGAATCGCTCGGAGATGGGCAGCACCACCGCCTGCACCGGGGAGAGCCACAGGGGGAAGGCCCCAGCAAAGTGCTCGGTGATGACGCCGATGAACCGCTCGATGGAGCCCAGCACCACCCGGTGGATCATGACGGGGCGGTGCTTTTCGCCGTCGGCGCCGGTGTACTCCAGCTGGAACCGCTCCGGCAGCTGGCTGTCCAGCTGGATGGTGCCGCACTGCCAGGTGCGGCCCAGGGAATCGGCCAGATGGAAGTCCAGCTTGGGGCCGTAGAAGGCTCCGTCGCCCTCGTTGATTACAAAACTCTTGCCCATGTCGGTGATGGCGGCCTTGAGAATATCCTGGTTCTCCTCCCACTCCTGGGCGGTGCCGATGTGGTCCTCCGGCATGGTGGAAAGCTCGATCTCGTACTCCAGGCCAAAGACAGAATACACCTCGTCAAAGAGACGCACCGTCTCCTGGATGATCTCCTTCATCTGCTCCCGGGTCATAAAGATATGGGCATCGTCCTGGGTGAAGCACCGCACTCGGAACAGCCCGTGGAGGGCGCCGGAAAGTTCATGGCGGTGGACCAGCCCCAACTCCCCCACCCGCAGGGGCAGCTCCCGGTAGCTGTGGGGCTCGCTGGCGTAGACCATCATCCCACCGGGGCAGTTCATGGGCTTGACGGCGTAATCCTCCTCGTCGATGACGGTGGTGTACATGTTGTTTTTGTAGTGGTCCCAGTGGCCGGAACGCTCCCACAGGGCCCGGTTGAGGATGATGGGGGTGGAGATCTCCACATAGCCGTACTTCTTGTGGACCTGGCGCCAATAGTCGATGAGGGTGTTTTTCAGCACCATCCCCTTGGGGAGGAAGAAGGGGAAGCCAGGGCCCTCGTCGGTGAGCATAAAGAGGCCCAGTTCCTTGCCCAGCTTGCGGTGATCCCGGCGCTTGGCCTCCTCGATGCGCTCCAGGTAGGCTTCCAGTTCGCTCTTTTTGGGGAAGGCGGTGCCGTAGACCCGGCAGAGCATCTTGTTCTTCTCGCTCCCCCGCCAGTAGGCGCCGGTGCAGGAGGTGAGTTTTACCGCCTTCACCGGGGCGGTGGTCATCAGGTGGGGGCCGGCGCAGAGGTCGGTAAAGTCCCCCTGGCGGTAGAAGCTGATCTTCTCCCCCTTTCCGGCGTGCTCCTGGATCAGTTCCTCCTTGTAGGGCTGGTCCTTCATCAGTTCCAGGGCCTCGGCGGCGTCCAGTTCAAACTTTTCCAGGGGCAGGTCCGCCTTGACGATGGCAGCCATCTCCTTTTCCAGCTTGACCAGGTCCTCGGTGGTGAAGGGGGCGGGAAGGTCGAAATCGTAATAGAAGCCGTTGTCGATGGCCGGGCCGATGGCGAACTTGGCCTCGGGGTAGAGGTGGGTCACCGCCTGGGCCAGGATGTGGGAGGCGGTGTGGTTAAAGGCCCGCTGGCCGTCCTCGTCGGCGAAGGTAAGGATCTCCAGGGCGCAGTCGTGGTCCAGGACGGTGCGCAGGTCCACCACTTTGCCGTCCACCCGGGCGGCGCAGGCGGCCCGGTACAGCCCCATGCTCAGGTCCTTGGCGGCCTCGGCGGCGGTGACGGGGCCTTGGTACTCCTTGACGGAGCCGTCTTTCAGGGTCAGTTTCATCGGTTTGATTCCTCCTATGCTCTCTGTTGCAGGGCAAAGAAAAATACTCCACCCTGCCGTCATTCCTGTCAGGGTGAAGCATCGCTCCACGGTCCCACCTGAATTGCGCCCGCCGGTAACGGCAGACGCCCCTCGTCGTTTGGAAGGATAACGCGTTCCAGGCGGCGGCGTTCGGGGAAAAGCCCCTGCACCGCACTCGGGAGGTGGTACCCCTTTGCCCAGCGGCCACGCCGGGTCTTGCAGCAGACGCCCGGCTCTCTGGGGAGGCCGTGATGTGGGTGGGGCTCCTCCGTCAACGTGTTGTGATATCGTCCCAAGAGTACCACTTTCCGGCCCGTTTGTCAACCGGCCCGGCCGGGAGGAAAGAGGTTTTTTTCTTTCCAGGCGGCACGGGTGATTTCCTGCCGTAAATCGGTATAAAATCCTTGACAATTCTGCCACAGAGCCTTAAAATATAACCTGTATTTATATTGATCTTTTTTTATTGCTCCGCAATAAAAAATTTGTCCAAACCGCTCTCCTTTTCGTGACTGAGAGAAGGGTGGTCTCTGGGAGGCCCTTTGGCCGATTTTATAAATACTACCCCTGCTATTTGTGATTTTATCACATCGCCCCGGGCGGTGTCGTTGATCATATCCCCGCCGTTTTCCTGAGCGGCTTGGGGCAGACTGTCGCGCCGCCGCAAAAAATTCAACAGAAGGAGGAATACCACCAACAGATGGACAACCAGCTTTTGGGTATGATCGTATGCGGCCTGGTTTCATTCATTATTGGAGCAGTCATCGCCTTTTTTGTAGGCGTTCAGTATAGAATGAAAGTAGCGGAAGCGGAGTTGGGCTCCGCCGAGGAGGAGGCGAAGCGCCTGGTCAGCGACGCCATCAAAACCTCCGAGACCAAGAAAAAAGAGGCGCTCCTGGAGGCCAAGGACGAGATCTACAAGATGAAGAACGACGCCGAGCGGGAGATCAAGGAGCGCCGCAGCGAGGTCCAGCGCCAGGAGCGGCGCATCCAGCAGAAGGAAGAGAACCTGGACCGCAAGGCGGAGAACATGGAGAAGAAGGAGGAGGCCCTCCAGCAGAAGCTGGCCGAGGCAGGCGAGCGTCTCAAGGAGGCGGAACTGGAGAAGTCCCGGCAGTACGAGAAGCTGCAGGAGATCTCCGGCTTCTCGGAGGAGCAGGCAAAGGCCCATCTCCTCTCCATCCTGGACGGGGAACTGACCCACGAGAAGGCGCTGAAGATCAGCCAGATGGACCAGCGCCTAAAGGAGGAAGCGGACCACAGGGCCCGGGAGATCATCTCCATGGCCATCCAGCGGTGCGCCGCCGACCATGTGGCGGAGGTCACCGTGTCGGTGGTGCCGCTGCCTAACGACGAGATGAAGGGCCGCATCATCGGCCGCGAGGGCCGGAACATCCGCGCCCTGGAGACCCTGACCGGGGTGGACCTGATCATCGACGACACCCCGGAGGCCATCACCCTTTCCAGCCACGACCCGGTGAAGCGGGAGATCGCCCGGCTCTCCCTGGAAAAACTCATCCAGGACGGCCGCATCCACCCCGCCAAGATCGAGGAGATGGTGGAGAAGGCCCGCCGGGAGGTGGAGCAGAAGATCCGCCAGGACGGGGAGCGTGCCGTCATCGAGACCGGCGTCCACAGCGTCCACCCGGAACTGATGAAGCTGCTGGGCCGGATGCGCTACCGCACCAGCTACGGCCAGAACGTGCTGAACCACTCGGTGGAGGTGTCCCAGCTTACCGGCGTCATGGCGTCGGAACTGGGCATCGATGTCACCGTGGCCCGCCGGGCCGGCCTGCTCCACGATATCGGCAAGGCCCTGACCCACGAGATCGAGGGCTCCCACGTCTCCATCGGCGTGGACCTGGCCCGGAAGTACAAGGAATCCCCGGAGGTCATCCACGCCATCGAGGCCCACCACAACGACGTGGAGCCCCGCACCGTGGTGGCCTGCCTGGTCCAGGCGGCGGACGCCATCTCGGCGGCCCGGCCCGGCGCCCGGCGGGAGAACCTGGAGAACTACATCAAGCGTCTGGAGAAGCTGGAGGAGATCGCCAAATCCTTCAACGGTGTGGACAAGTGCTACGCCATCCAGGCGGGACGGGAGATCCGGGTCATCCTCAAGCCGGAGATCATCAACGACGACCAAATGGTCATCACCGCCCGGGATATCGTCAAGAAGATCGAAAACGAGATGGAGTATCCCGGCCAGATCAAGGTCCATGTCATCCGGGAGACCCGGGCCATCGAGTACGCCAAGTAGCATGAAAAACAAAAGGCCGCTGTTTTTCGCAGCGGCCTTTTTCACAACAGAGAGAAGGACAGAAGGATGCAGCAGATCTTATTGACACTGGCAGTGGGGGCGGCGGCGGGGTACCTGCTGTTCCGGCTGAAGTTCCCCGGCGGGCTCATCGTGGGGGCCATCATCGGCACCGCCGCCCTGGGCATCTGTTTTGACGCCGCCTATATCCCTGGGGTCACCCGCACCGTGGCCCAGATCACGGCGGGGGCCTTCATCGGGTGCAGCGTCAGCAAAGAGGACCTGGGGCGGCTGCCTAAGATACTCCGGCCCCTCCTGATCCTCATCGGGGGATATGTGGTGCTGAACCTGGCGGTGGGCTTCTTCTTCCTGGGGGCCATCCCCCAGCTGGACGCCTGCACCGGCTTCCTCTGCGCCGTCCCCGGGGGGATGAGCGACATCCCGGTGATCGCCGCCGACATGGGGGCGGATGTCCCCCAGGTGGCGGTGCTCCAGTTCGTGCGGATGGCCATGGGGGTGGGGGCTTTCCCTGCCATCATCGCCGCCGTCAACCGCTCCTCCCTTGCCGCCCCCGTCCTGGTGGCGGAGACGCCGGTCTCCCCTGCCCCGGCGGCAGCCGCTCCTGCCCCCGACCGGGCCGCCAAAGGACCCTGGGTGGTGGTCCTTACCATCGCCGTGGGGTCGGTGTTCGGCTTCCTGGGCAAGGCCAGCGGCATCCCCGCCGGGACCATCCTTTTTTCCACCCTCAGCGTCCTGGCGCTGAAGCTGGCCACCGGCAGGGCCTTTGTCCCCCGGTGGCTCAAACGGGTAGCCCAGGTGCTTACCGGCTGCTATGTGGGCTGCTACTTCGGTATGGAGGAACTGTTGCAGCTGCGGTACCTGGTGTTCCCCGCCGCCGTGCTGCTGGCCTGCTACATCGCCAACTGTTTCTTTATGGGCTGGCTGCTGCCCCGGGTCACCCACCTCACCCGGGCGGAGGCGATGCTCATCGCCACGCCGGCGGGGGCCTCGGATATGGCCCTGATCTCCTCCGATATCGGGGTGGACAACCCTGACGTCATCTTCATCCAGATCCTGCGGATGATCATCGTCATCACCACCTTCCCCCACATCGTCAACCTGGTACTTCATTTGATATAGAGAGGTCATTTTTATGGAAAAGATCATCCAAGAACTGGAAGCAAAGCGCGCCGCCGCCCGGCGGGGCTATCTGATCTGCGCCGCCATGGGTGTGGCCCTGGTGGTGATGCTGGGCACCCACCAGTACACCCGGGCCCTGGCGGTGCTGGCCCTGACGGTCATCGTCTACCTCCTCCTGGCCCGGCAGGACATCAAGGGCTTTTCCGACGCTTACCGGAAGGCCGCCGCCCAGGCGGCCATGGGGAAGTGGCTGGAGGACGCCGCCTACCACGGCAAGGAGGGCAGTCCTCCCCAGCAGCTGCGGGACGCCCGGCTGCTGCCGGTCAAGGAGGGCAACGGCTGCGTCACCTACCACCGGATCACCGGCCGGGGGGCGGGGGCGGCGTGGGAACTCTGCGACGCCTCCTTCCAGGCGGTCTCCCCGGGGAGCGACGGGCGCAACCAGTTCCTCAGCGGCTGCTGGCTCCGGGGGAAGCTGGACCGCCCCACCGGCCAGCGGCTGCGGATGGTGAGCCGCAATATCGTCACCCCGGCGCTGCTGGCCCCCTATTTTTTGGAGCGCACCGACTTCCGCCCCATGGTCTGGGAAAACCTGGCGGTGGACCAGGAGTTTTCCAGCTTCGCCCCCGCCGGGCAGCTGCCCCAACTCCCCGACGGGGTGCTGGACCGGCTGCTGGAACTGACAGAAAAGACCCCAGGGTCGGTGGCCCTGGGGCTGGATGATGATGTTTTGACGGTGATGCTCTGCCACCGCTTTGTCACCACCGGGGACCCCATCGTTCGGGACCCGGTGACCCGGGAGCGGCTGGAGCAGCAGGCGCTCCCGGAACTGGAGCAGGTGCTGGCCCTGGCGGCGGCCTGTCAAGGGGTGGAGGGATGATCAGAACACCCCGCCGGTGAGGTTCAGCAGGCGCAGGATGGTGTAATTCCACTCCAGCAGGAAGTAGGCGGCGTTGACGGCCCCCAGGGCCAGGGTGATGCCCAGGTCCAGCCAGTCCTTGCGGCGTACCGCCCAAACCACCAGGTAGACCAGGGCCGCCAGCCCAACCACCCCGGTCCCGTTAAAGGGGGCAAGGTTGGGCACCGGAGACGAAACATAGAGGTTGTAGGTGTGGAACATCCGGGCCAGCATCACGCCGGTCCCGCTGCCGCGCAGCAGATAGGCCAGCAGGAACAATATCCCCGGCAGTACCACGGCAATATACGCCAGGTACTGCCAGCTTTTTTTGATCTCGAATTTTTCCGCCTTGTCCCGCAGTTCCTCAAATTTTCCCATGACGGGTCCTCCCTATTTCTGTATATCGCAAAGAGAATATACAATTTGTATATTTTAATCAGTCTCCTGGATCACCGATGTGGCGCCGCCCCGGTCCCGGAGAATGGAGAGCATGTTGTCGGTGTACTTGACGGTGCCGTCGGGGAACACCCATAGCACCATCACCCCTTGCTCCTGGGCGAAGGCCCGGCCCTCCTCGTAGTCCATGACGAACAGGCAGGTGGAGAGGAAGTCCCCCACCCCGGAATCCGGCCCGATAACGGTGAGGGCCCGGTAGCGGTTGGAGGGCCAGAGGGTGTCCGGGTCGATGATGTGGTGGATGTACTGGTCCCCTACCGTGTAGAACTGGCGGTAATCGCCGCTGGTAACGACGCACTGGTTGTGGACAAAGGCCACGTCCAGGGAGGAACTGTCCGGGTCGGCGGTGTCGGCAAAGGGGTCCTGGATGCCGATGCCCCAGCTGGCCCGCACCCCGTCCAGGGGCGGGTCCTTGGTGACCACGTTGCCCCCGGCGCTGAGGATAAAGGAGTGGAACCCCTCCTGGTAGACCTGGTCGGCCACCAGCTGGGCGGCGTAGCCCTTGGCCACCGCCCCCACGTCCAGGGCCATCCCCGGCTCCTCCAAAAAGACGGTGCCGGCGTCTTTGTCAATGATCACCTTGTCCAGCTGGGAAAGCTGATCCGCCTCCTCCAGCGCCTCCATGGCGGGGTAAGCGTCGGGGGCGTCCTCCGGCAGGGCCATGCCGGCGTACCGCTCCCGGTAGCTGTGCCACAACTCCAGGGCCGGACCCATGGCGATGTTCACCCGGCCGCCGCTGCGCTGGCATTGGTCCTTGGCAAAGGCTAGCATCTCCAGCAGTTCCGGTTCCACCTCCACCGGGGCGATGCCAGCGTTCTGGTTGATGGTGCGGACGTTGTTGACGCCGGTGTACTCGTAGAACCGGTCGTAGAGTTTGCTCAGGTGGGCGAAGCGCTCATGGACGAACTGGGCGTAGCCCTCAAATTCCTCCTGGGTCTTTGTGTAACCGGTGATCTGGATGATGGTATCGAAGGTATCAAAAAACTGGGTGGTGTAACGGGTGTAGCCGGTGTCGGGGGCCTCTTTGCCCTGGCAGGCCGCCATGGCAAAGCAAAGGACAGCGGCCAAAAGCAGGCAGCAGAGCCGCCGGAAAATGAAGCGCATACGAAAAACCTCCAGGGAAGGATAGGGATCGGGGGAGACCGGGGCGGTCACAGCTCGCTCCGTCCCGCCAGCGCCCGGTAGAGCGTCACCTCGTCGGCGTACTCCAGGTTCCCTCCCACAGGTATCCCGTAGGCCAGCCGGGTGACACGCACCCCAAGGGGCTTGACCAGGCGGGCAACATACATCGCCGTGGCCTCGCCCTCCACGGTGGGGTTGGTGGCCATGATGACCTCCTCCACCCCGCCCTTCTGGATCCGCTCCAACAGGCCCTTGATGTTGATCTGCTCCGGGCCAACCCCGTCCATGGGGCTGATGAGCCCATGCAGAACGTGGTAGACGCCGGTGTACTCCTTGGTGCGCTCAAAGGCCAGCACGTCCCGGGGGTCCTCCACCACGCAGATGACCCCCCCGTCCCGGCCCTTGGCGGCGCAGATGGGGCAGAGTTCCCCGTCGGTGAGGTTGCCGCAGACGGGGCACTTTTTGATCTTGGTCCGGGCGTCCAGAATGGCCTGGGCGAACTCCCGGGCCTTCTCCTCCGGCAAGTCCAGGATGTGGAAGGCGAACCGCTGGGCGGTCTTGCGCCCCACCCCGGGGAGTTTTGCGAACTGCTCGACCAGCTTGACCAGCGGCAAAGCGCCTTCCATGGGCCGGTCCTCCCTTTACATCAGGCCCGGGGCCCGCATCCCGCCGGTGATGGCCCCCATCACCTGCTGGGAATCGGCCTCCGCCGCCCGAAGGGCCTCGTTTACCGCCCCGGCGATCATGTCCTCCAGGATCTCTACATCCTCCGGGTCAACCACCTCCGGCTTGATGGTGACCTTGGTCACCTCTTTTTTGCCGCTGACGGTGACCGCCACCATGCCGCCGCCGGCGGTGGCCTCATACTCCTTGGCGTTCAGTTCCTCCTGGGCCTTCTCCATGGCCTCCTGCATCTTCTGGGCCTGGCGGATCATCTGGTTCATGTTGGAGGGGGCGCCGCCGCCCATCCCCTGGGGAAGTCTTGCTTTCATAACGTCATTTCTCCTTTATCTTCCGATGTTGACTGCGCCTGTATCCTTGCGCGGCATTGTAAAAACCACTCTTTTTCCTTTTGTTCCTCCGGGGCAAAGCAAAATTCCACAAGCATCGTGAACAGTTCCGGTTCCCGGCGGAGGAACAGCGGCTCCGGCGGGGCTCCCCTTTGCCGGTAGTGCCGGATGATCCGGGCCACCACCCCGGGGCGGTACAAATTGATGCCCCAGGCCTCGGTCCAATTCTGTTCCAGCCGGAGGAAGGACCGCTTGTCCCGGTAGACCAGAAGCTGGATCCCCTCCCTTTTCTGGGCGACGGAATAGGTGTAAAGGGTCTGGTCCACCGTGATGCGCCGGCTTTTCACTTCAAATCTGGCCATGGCCGCCCTCCTACCGGATGTCCACCGGCACCCCGGCCTCTTGGGCACGCTGGAGGATGTCCTCCACCGGGGCCGCCTTGGGGGCTTCCTGGACCGCCGGGGCGGGGCCGTTGTAGGGGCCGATGCCGTACCGGGTGCCGGTGACCTCGGCGATGGCCCGCTTGAGGGAATCCCGGGTGTACTCGTTGTTGCGGAGCATCTCCCGGAACACCGGACTGTCGCTGGCGATAAGCACCCGCCCCCCCGCCAGGTAGGCGGTGGTGCCGGTAAAGGCCCCCTTGGCCGCCGGGTTCAGCTTTCCCAGCCGCTCCAGTACCTCCCCCCACTGGGGGAAGGGGACGGCCTCCTGGGCGGGTTCGGTGGACGGCCGGGAGGAAGGGGGCGGTGGGGCCGGCCCTGCCGGGGCCTCCCGGGCGGGGGCCTGCGTCCTTTGGGCGGGGCGGGGCTCCGAAGCCCCCAGCCCCCCCGCCAGGGCGGCGTTCAGCTTGGCCTCCAGCTTTTCGATGCGGTCCAGCAGCGCCTCCGGGGACTGGTCCAGCCGGGGGTCACAGAGGCGGATGGCCGCCATCTCCAGTTCGGCCCGGCGGGAGGCGGTGCGGGTCATGGCGTTTTGGGCGTCCTGCAGCACCTGGACGGCCCGGATGAGCCGCCCGGCGGAAAAATCCTTGGCCTGGGCCCGGTACTGCTCCAGCGTCTCCGGCAGGCAGATGATCAGCTGCTCCGGCTTTTTGGAGGAGAGGATCATCAGCAGGTTGCGGAAGTGGCTCACCAGCTGGGAGCAGAGCCGGTCATACTCTACCGATCCCTCCCCTGCCCGGGCGATGAGTTCCAGGGCCTGGGAAAGGTCTCCTTTGGCCACCGCCCCGGCGATCTGGAACAGATGCTCCTGTCCCACCAGACCGGCGGCCTGGCTCACCACCTGGGGGGTGATCTGGCCGCTGTGGGCCCGGCAGAGGTCCAGCAGCGACAGGGCGTCCCGCATCCCGCCGTCGGCCAGGCGGCCGATGAGTTCCGCCGCCTCCTGCTCCAGGGGGATGGCCTCCTCCCCGGCGATGTGGAGCAGCCGGGCGGCGATGGTATCGGAGCCCACCCGCTTGAAGTCGAACCGCTGGCAGCGGGACTGGATGGTGGCGGGGACCTTCTGCACCTCGGTGGTGGCCAGGATGAAGATGACATGCTCCGGGGGCTCCTCCATGATCTTCAGCAGGGCGTTCACCGCCCCGGGGGAGAGCATGTGGCATTCGTCGATGATGTAGACCCGGTACTTGGTGACATTGGGGAGGAAGTTGGCCTCCTCCCGCAGGTCCCGGATGCTGTCCACCCCGTTGTTGCTGGCGGCGTCGATCTCCACCACGTCCACCACGGCGCCGCTGTCGATGCCCCGGCAGATATCGCACGCCCCGCAGGGGCTGCCGTCCACCGGGGAAAGGCAGTTCACCGCCTTGGCGATGAGCCGGGCGCAGGTGGTCTTGCCGGTGCCCCGGCTGCCCATCAGCAGATAGGCGTGGGCGGGGCGGCCCTGGCGTATCTCGTTTTTCAGGGTGGTGGTGATGGGTTGCTGCCCCACCACGTCCTCAAAGGTCCTGGGCCGCCACTTGCGGTAAAGGGCCTGGTACAATCCCCACGCCTCCTCTCATAACAGAAAAGGACAGACATCCCCGCCCCGGCCGGGGGGAGAGGGAATGTTCTCTGTCACAGGAGGCCGGTTTGCTGCGGCACCCGCAAAACGCCGCTGAATGCTGCTCGGTTCCCCGCCTGACATGGTTCACGGCGCCGCGTCGCACAGGACCGGTCCCCCGTGACACAAAACACTCCCCCGGATGTCTATCCTCTTTCCAGGGACCGGCCGCTTGGAAAGGACCGGTCCCTGCTATTATACACGGTTTTTGCCGGAAACTCAACTGTTTTTTTCGGAAAAACTCATTGGTGCATCTCCAGGCTGATGGCCTCCGCCACCTCCCGCATCCCCTGGATGGTCTCGGCGATGACATCGTCCAGTTCCATCCCCAGCCGCTGGGCACCCTGGATGATGACGTCACGATCCACTCCGGCGGCGAAGCGCTTGTCCTTGAACTTCTTTTTGACGCTCTTCACCTCCAGGTCGATGACGCTGCGGGAGGGGCGCATCAGGGCGGCGGCGGTGATAAGGCCGGACAGTTCGTCGATGGTGAACAGCGTCTTTTCCAGCCGGGACTGGGGCTGGATATCGCTGCACATGCCGTAGCCGTGGCTGGCCACCGCCCGGATCAGGGCCTCATCCGCTCCCTTCTCCCGCAGCAGTTCCTGCACCTTCTGGCAGTGCTGGTCCGGCCACCGCTCGTAGTCCAGGTCGTGGAGCAGTCCCACGATGCCCCACTCCTCCGGGTCCTCCCCGGCCAGGGCGGCAAAGTGGCGCATCACCCCCTCCACTGTCAGGGCGTGCTTGCGCAGCGACTCGCTCTCGTTGTATTGACAGAGCCATTCCCAGGCTTCCTCTCTGGCAGGCGTCATCATGGACAGCAACTCCTTCGTCTCATGGTTTTTCGTCCAGTGTACCACGAACCGGGGCGGAAATCAATGCCTTGCATTTATCCTGTCCAGATGGTAGAATAGAGGACGGAGCAAGGTCCGCCGGAGCGGGCCAATCACGATGATTAAGGAGAGATCGAACATGCCGCTTGTCACTACCACCGAGATGTTCAAGAAAGCCTACGAGGGCGGGTACGCCATCGGCGCCTTCAACGTCAACAACATGGAGATCGTTCAGGGCATCACCGAGGCCGCTGCCGAGGAGAAGGCCCCCATCATCCTCCAGGTCTCCGCCGGGGCCCGGAAGTACGCCAAACACATCTACCTCACCAAGCTGGTGGAGGCCGCCGTGGCCGATACCGGTCTGCCCATCGCCCTGCACCTGGACCACGGCGCCGACTTCGAGATCTGCAAGTCCTGCATCGACGGCGGCTTCACCAGCGTCATGATCGACGGCAGCCACCACGACTACGAGGACAACGTGGCCCTCACCAAGAAGGTGGTGGAGTACGCCCACGCCCACGGCGTGGTGGTGGAGGCCGAACTGGGCCAGCTGGCCGGCATCGAGGACGACGTCAATGTCTCCGCCGAGGACGCCCACTTCACCGACCCCGCCCAGGTTGAGGACTTTGTCACCCGCACCGGGGTGGATTCCCTGGCCATCGCCATCGGCACCAGCCACGGCGCCTACAAGTTCAAGCCCGGCCAGAAGCCCCAGCTGCGCTTTGACATCCTGGAGGAGGTGGGCAAGCGCCTGCCCGGCTTCCCCATCGTCCTTCACGGCGCTTCCTCGGTCATCCAGGCCGACGTGGCCACCGTCAACAAGTTCGGCGGCCAGATGCCCGACGCCATCGGCATCCCGGAGGAGATGCTCCGCCAGGCGGCCTCCATGGCGGTCTGCAAGATCAACATCGACTCCGACCTGCGGCTGGCCATGACCGCCGCCCTCCGCCAGTACATGACCGAGAACCCCAGCCACTTTGACCCCCGCCAGTACCTGACCCCCGCCCGTTCCCACATCAAGGAGCTGGTCCGCCACAAGCTGGTGGACGTCCTGGGCTGCGCCGGACGCGCCTGAGAAAATATCCCCAAACCGTTAAGGAGGGCCGCTGCCTGTCTCAGGCAGCGGCCCCTTTTTCACTTCAGCCGTTTCAATTTGGTGATGCAGGCGGCGCAGATGTTCTTACCCTGGAAGGGGGTAAGGGAATCCTTCTCCCCGCAGAATACACAGCTGGGGGAGTGCTTGCGCAGCAGCACCTGGTCGCCGTCCACAAAGATCTCGACGTCGCTTTTGTCGATGTCCAGCAGTCGGCGCATCTCCGCAGGTAGAACGATCCGGCCAAGATTGTCCACTCTCCGCACGATACCAGTCGTTTTCATAGTGTCATCTCCTTGTAAACAATGACGGCACTTGTTGTACATCTCCATTATACACGACTTTCGACAAAAAAACAAGGAACCAGGAAGAAATATTAGGGAAAATATCGCATAAAGATGGAGGTGAAACGACAAAAAAGGGGGAATGTGCCCATGATGAGTTATATCATCGGCGGAATGATCCTGCTGGCCATCATCACAGGGACGGCGGGGGGGAACATGTCAGCGGTCTCCACGGCGGCGATGAACGGCTGCGGCCAGGCGGTGCAGCTGGTGATCTCCCTTACCGGGACCATCTGCCTTTGGAGCGGGGTCATGGGCATCGCCGACCGCAGCGGCCTCACCGGGGCGCTGAGCCGGGCCTTCCGCCCCCTCAACCGCTTTTTGTTCCGGGAACTGGACCCCGACGGCCCGGCGGTAAAGGCTATCTCGCTGAATATGGCGGCCAACCTGCTGGGGTTGGGGAACGCCGCCACCCCCCTGGGACTGGCGGCGATGAAGGAACTGGAAAAGGTGAACCGTCACCCCGGGGCGGCAAGCCAGGCTATGGTGACCTTTGTGGTGCTGAACACCGCCTCCCTCCAGCTGCTGCCCACCACCAACGCCTACCTGCGGCTGGCGGCGGGGAGCAAGGAGCCTATGGAGATACTGCCGGCGGTGTGGCTGGCCTCCACCGTCTCCATCGGGGTGGGGGTGCTGATGACGCGTCTGCTGCGGGGGAGGGAAGGTCCATGATGGCGGCCATCAATCATTTTATCGTCCCGGTGATCATCGGGGGCATCTTTCTGTACGGCATCTACCGGGGTGTGAACACCTTTGACGCCTTCCTGGCGGGGGCCAAGGAGGGGCTTTCCACCGTGGTGAGCATCACCCCGGCCCTGATCTGCCTTTTGACGGCGGTGGCCATGTTCAAGGCCAGCGGGGCGCTGGACGTCCTCAGCTGGGGCCTGGGCCCCCTGGCCGAGGGGCTGGGGCTGCCCCGGGAGGTGATCCCCCTGGCGCTGCTGCGGCCCATCTCCGGCAGCGGGGCGATGGTGCTGTTCAACGACATCCTGGCCACCTACGGCCCGGACAGTTTCATCGGCCGGGTGGCCAGCGTCATGGAGGGCTCCACCGAGACCACCTTTTACACCATCGCCGTCTACTACGGCGCCACCAAGGTGCACCAGACCCGGCACACCCTGCCCTCCGCCCTCTCCGCCGACCTGGCGGGGATCATTATGAGCGCCGTGGCGGTGCGGATGTTCTTAGGCTCTTAGCCTTCCTCCCCCGTCTCCGCCTCGTCGTCCTCCACCTCGGCGGTGATGTTCACCTGGCTGCCGCCGCCCAGCTTTTTGGGGGCGGCGCCCTTGCCGGGGGCCTTTTTCAGCAGCTGCTCCCGGTTTTCCATCACCTTCTGGGCGATCTCCTCGCACAGGGCGGTGTCGCTGCGCAGCAGGTCCCGGACCTTGTCCCGGCCCTGGCCCAGCCGCTCCCCGTTGTAGGAGAACCAGGAGCCGCTCTTCTGGATGATATCCAGCTTCACCGCCAGGTCCAGCACCTCCCCGTCCCGGGAGATGCCCTCCCCGTACAGGATATCGAACTCCGCCTGCTTAAAGGGGGGCGCCACCTTGTTCTTCACCACCTTGACCCGGGTGCGGCTGCCGATGAGCTCCGTCCCGTCCTTGATGGCCTCCACCTTCCGCACGTCCAGCCGCACCGAGGAGTAGAACTTCAGCGCCCGGCCGCCGGGGGTGGTCTCCGGGTTGCCGTACATGACGCCGATCTTCTCCCGCAGCTGGTTGATGAAGATGACCACCGCGTTGGACTTGCCGATGGCCCCGGTGAGTTTCCGCAGCGCCTGGGACATGAGCCGGGCCTGGAGGCCCACATGGGTGTCCCCCATCTCCCCCTCGATCTCCGCCTTGGTGACCATGGCAGCTACCGAGTCCACTACCGCCACGTCGATGGCCCCGGAGCGGACCAGGGCCTCGCAGATCTCCAGCGCCTGCTCCCCGGTGTCCGGCTGGCTCACCAGCAGCGAGTCGATATCCACCCCCAGGGCCTTGGCGTAGACCGGGTCCAGGGCGTGCTCCACATCAATGAACACCGCGTTGCCTCCCAGCTTCTGCGCCTGGGCCACCACATGGAGGGCCACGGTGGTCTTGCCGGAGGATTCCGGCCCGTATATCTCGATGATGCGCCCCCGGGGCACGCCGCCGATGCCAAGGGCGATATCCAGGGAAAGGCTGCCGGTGGGGATGGCCGCCACGTTCATGGTGGCGTTCTGCCCCAGCTTCATCACTGCCCCCTTGCCGAACTGCTTCTCGATCTGGCTCAGGGCGGTGTCCAGCGCCTTCTGCTTCTCCTCCCCCTCCACCGGGGCCTTTACCTTGACCTTCTCGTTATCCTTTTCCTTTGCCGCCATGTCGTTCCCTCCTATGTCCTTTGGCCCCTGCGGGGACATTTGTTCTTTCTGGCTACCATTATAGCCGATGCCGGATGGAAACGCAACCCCTCCGGCACCGGCTGTCCTGATAAGCGGACTGTCGTCCTAATTATCTTATTTTTCCTCCGCCACGGCGGCCTCCCGGGCTATCTCCATCGCCAGCACGCAGGCGGCCCGGGCGTCTTCCTTGGTGTCCGCCGACACCAAAAAGTGGTTGTTGTGGCAGAAGCGCAGGGTTGGGATGCCGGTGAGGGCTGCCAGTTCCCCGGCGGTCTTGCCGGCCCACTGGGCGGGGAAGGGCTGCTTCAGGCCGCCGCCCTGCTCCGCCGGGAAGGGGACACACTGGCCGCTCCAGCCCCCCCGCTGGGAGGGGTAGACCACGAACCGGGCGGGGCCCTTGGTGACAAAGGGCTTCCAGGGGCAGTAGACGTCCAGGACCACGATGTGATCCTCCATGGCCTTCATGGCAGCCTTCACCACCCGGTAGGCCCGGCCGGTGGCCAGCACCGAATCCAGGCGGTTCTGCAGCACCTTCTGGGCCAGTTCCACCGCCTCCAGGAAACGTTGGTCCGGGTCGGCGCCGCTGTCCCACAGGGGGTTGAAGTCGGCGATCAGGTCCGGCAGCGCCCCGCCGCAGCCGGTGTTGTCGTCCAGGTCGATGGGCTGGATGAACCGCTCATCCAACCGCTGGGCCTCGGTCCGCCCCAGGATGGAGGCGCCGAACTCCCGCCACAGCAGCCCGAAGGCGGCGTAGGGGACGCCATTTTCCCGCACCGGGGCCCCCGACTGGTGGTGGTCGAACTCCCCCCAGCCAATGTCGAACACCAGCCCGGTGAAGTCCTCCGGCACCTGGTAGACCCGGCGGATCTCCACCCCCGGCTTCAAGATACGCAGCAGCGCCGCGGCGAACACGTCATCGGCGTGGAACTTCCCCGCGTGGGTCAGCACAACATCAGAGATCTCCCGCATCCTCGTTCCCCTCCCCTTTCGATATGATCTGATGACCTATTATATCATGCAAAGGCCCAAAACTCCAGAGAAAGCTACCATCCTTCCGCAGCATCCCCCGCGGCGGCCGGTGGTACAGCCGCTTCGCTGCCAGGAACAGCACGGCGCAGAATGCGCTGGCCGCCGCCAGCTGCCACGGCTCCGGTTCGGCCTCCTGCACAGGCAGGTAGACCACCGCCGCCGGCCCCAACGGCTCCACCGTCATGGGTTCCCCCTGGAGGGGGACTTCGCCGGCCTCCAGCAGTGTTTTCCCTGTCCGGTCCCGGACCTCCACCCGGCCCCGGAAGGCGTCCCTGCCGCTGCCCTCCGCCAGGCCGGTCACCGCCAGGGAAAGGCCCTGGGACGGCAGTTCCCGGGGGAGCATCACCGCCATGGTCTCCTTTTCCGGGGTCAGGTAGTATTGCCACTCCGACCCTTCCTCCAGGGTGGCCAGGATGCCCTGGGACGGCAGCGGCAGTTCCTCCCGGCGGTAGGCGGTAAAGCCGTAGTCCAGCAGCGCCTTGGTGTCGGCGTAGGCTGCCCCGGTGACCTCCCCCTGGTCCGCCTTGAGGACGATGACGATGAGCCGCACCCCGTCCTGCTCCGCCACCGTCATCAGGCAGCTGCCGGCCGAGCCGGTCCAGCCGGTCTTTCCGGCGATGATCCGGGGGTCATAGTAGCTGCTGCCGGGGAGCAGCCCCCGGTGCAGGTGGGAAAAGCCGTAGCTGCGGTTGTACTGGCTGGCGGGGATCAGGTACCGCTGGGCCCCGGCGTACTGGAGGAACTCCGGGTAGTCCAGCGCCGCCCGGGTGATCCGGGCCAGGTCGTAGGCGGTGGTGTAGTGGCCCGGGGCGGGCAGCCCGTGGGCGTTGACGAAGCGGGTATCGGTCAGTCCCAGTTCTTCCGCCCTTTTGGCCATCTCCTCCGCAAAGGCGGGGGAGGAGCCCGCCAGGTGGATGCCCACCGCCGCCGCCGCGTCGTTGGCGGAGGGGAGCATGGCGGCGTAAAGCATCTCGGCCATGGTGAGGCTCTCCCGTTCCCGCAGGCCGATGGCCGAGGCGTCGGCCATCAGCTGGAGGGCCTCGGCGGTGACCACCACCCGCTCCTCCGGCCCCGCCTGCTCCATGGCCATCAGGCAGGTCATGATCTTGGTGAGGCTGGCCGGTTCCATCCGGCGGCGGCTCTCCTTTTCGGCCAGCACCTGGCCGGTCCGGGCCTCGATGAGGATCGCCGCCTGGGACTGGAGTTCCGGCGGGGCGGCTGGCTCCGCCCCCCAGGCCATCTCCCCCCCCAGCAGGAGGGCAAGAAGGCCCAGCAGCCCCAAAAGCCATGGCTTTGCCATCTTCTCCCCCTCCTTTCGCTAAAATCCCACAGTCACCAGCCGTTCCAGCCCTCCACCCGGATCAGCAGCTGCCGGGTGTAGGCGTAGGCGCTTACCGGGAAGTCCCGCAGGTCGGCGGTGTTGGAACAGATGAGATAGTCCTCGATGTTCCCCTCCCCGTCCGCCACCACCTGGCTGATGATGACGGTGTGCCGCCAATCCTCCCCGGTGCCCAGGTGGATGACATCCCCCGGGCGGCCGGTGTAGTAGGGGGCGTCGGCCACCGCCGCCAGGCCGTAGCCGCTGTTTTCCCGGGCGTAGTCCAGGAACTCCCCCACCGCCGACCAGGCGGCGGACCGCCCCGCCGGCCGGGGAAGGTCGTCCGGGGTGCTGCCGTACCACTTCCAGATGCCGGGGCTGACGGTGTCCATGGGGATGCCCCCGGCCAGCAGGCACTGGGAGACAAAGTTCTGGCAGTTGCCGCCGTTGCGGCTGTAGTCCGGCCAGTCGCCGCTGCGCTCCCCCACCCACCGCCGGGCGTAGGCCACCGCCGCTTCCCGGTCATAGAGGTGGTCCGCCGATATATCTCTTTCCTCCCCCTGGACGAACCGGAGGGTGACATCCTGGCGGGCGGTCTCCAGCAGTTGCTCCACCCGCTCCTCGTAGTAGACCGCTATCTCCGCCGGGGAGCGGATGGCGGCGGCCAGGGGGCGGTAGGCGTACAGCCCCATCACCGTCCAGTAGAGGGTATCCAGCTGGCTGTGGGCGGCGATGGCCCACCGGTCCTCCCCCAGGGGCTCCAGGGTGAACCGGTGGTAGACGTTCCGCTGCTCCGAATCCACATCCGGGGTGGCCCGGAACCGCTGGACGCTGTCCTCCGCCACCAGCAGGGTGATCGAACCGTCCTCACCCTCCTCCATCTCCCGGCAGTCCAACTCCACCGTGTAGGAGAGAAGGGAAAGGTCGGTGCGCTGCATCCGCCGCACCTCCACCATGTACTCCCACACCGCCCGGTTGCCCAGCCGCTGGGTGTCGGCCCCGGGGGCAAAGAGATCGTCCGCCCCCCGAAGTTCCAACTCCGCCAGGGAATCGTAGTACCGTGTCAGCAGCGCCAGTATCGTCTCCTGCTGCCCCGGGGTCAGTTCCCCCGGCTGGGAAAAGGCCGCCGTCCCCACCCCCAGAGGTTCGGGGGGGAGAGGCTCGTCCGGCGGGGCGGGGTCCTCCGGCTGGGAGGATGAGGTATGTATGGGGGGCTCCGGCGGGGACGGCTCCGGGGCGGCGGGGGCGCACCCCGCCAGCAGCAGCGCCCCGGTCAAAAGCAGGGGGATGGAACGTCGCAGAACATCTGTCATCATAAAGAAGCACCTCCAGATACCCTCCATCATACCATCTGGAGCGGGCTCCAGGTCAAGGAGAGTTTCCAGATGCTGCCATGGAAGTTTTCGGAAGGTCCTTCCTCCCCTGGCCTTTATGCGGATGGGGCGGGACGTCTGACCCTGGTGAAATATTCCTTGTCATTTTCATGATGGATATAGGCCCCGTTTTTCAGCTGCGCCCGGAGGGAGGCCGGGTTGTCCTTGCGCACCGACAGATAGATCTCCTCCTCGCGGATGATGTCCCAGGCCCGTTGAAGGGCCAGCCTTAGTCCCAGGGAGGCGTAGCCTTTCCCGCGGAGGTCTTTTCTGATCCCGTAGCCGATATGGCCCGCCCCGTTGGCCAGGGCCTCGTTCAGATAATGGCGTATCCTGAACAGCCCCACAATGTCATCGCCGTCCCACAAAAACAGCCGTGTTTCCGGCACCCAGCCCTCCGGCAGACCCTCCCCTTTCGCCGCCCGGAGGTAACCGGGCAGGACGCTGTCCCGGAAAGCCTCCTTGGTGCATCCGGCGTCCGGGTTGGTGAACCCGTTTTCCTCCGCCGGGGCGTTCGTGATGAACCGGTATTCTTTTTCCATATCTTCCAGATTCGCTTCCTTTAGGTAGAGCATCGAGACCGCCTTTCCAAAAATGGCTGTTCTTTTAAGATACCCCCTTGACCTGGAGCGGGCTCCAGGCTGTATAACGGAAACAGATCAGCCCCCAGCCACCCTGCGGCTGGGGGCTTTTTCTGTCTGTCTACTTGTCCTTGCTCTCCTCTTCCTCGTCCTCCTCTGCCACCGGGGGGTCCCAATCGGTGTAGGAGAAGAGCCGGTAGCCCAGGGGGGTCTCCACGACGCCGGTAAGGCCACGGGCGGTGAGGGCGGGCTCCCGGTACTGCCACAGGGGGACCACGGCGGCTTCCTCCGCCACCAGCAGGCTGTCGATGGCGTGGAGGGTCTCCATCCGGGTCATCCGAAGGGGCTCCGGCTCCTTCTCCCCTTCTTCGCCCTCGGCCTCGTTCTGGGCGGGCTGCTGGGTCTCGGTAGTCTCCTCGGGGGCGGGAAGCTCCTCGGGGGTCTCCGGGGCGGTGCGGGAGTAGTTCATCAGGCGGTCATACTGTTCGCTGGAAAAGCCCCCGGGGTTGGCGGCGCCGCCGGCGGACCAGCCCTCCAGGTAGGGGGAGGGGTCGGTGCGGCTGCCCACCATCCCGGCCCGGGCCATATCCCAGCCGTCCCCCTCCCTGGCCTTCTGGAAGTCGCTGGTGGAAAGGGCGGAGATGGCCATATCGATGCCCAGGTTTTCCGCCAGCTGCTCCCGGACCTTCTCGGCGGCGGCCAGGTGGGCGGGGGTGTCGTTGGTGATGAACCGCAGCTGGGGGAAGCCCGCCCCGCCGGGGTACCCGGCCTCGGCCAGCAGCTTCTGGGCGGTGGCAAGGTTGGCGCTGACGCCGCCGGAGATGGGGGCGGAGACCTTGGAGAAGTCCTTCTTCTGCTGGGTGTCGGCGATGCCGTCGGGCACCAGGCTGTAGGCCGGGGCCAGGTCTACCCCCTCCTGGACCAGGGCTGAACGGTCGATGGCGAGGGAGACGGCCCGGCGCACCCGGGCGTCGTCAAAGGGGGCCTTAGCGGTGTTGAACAGGTAGTAGTAGACCCCCGCCCGGGGCCGCTGGGCAAAGGTGCCGGCGGCAGCCTCGGTCTCCCGGTCCAGGGTGGGCAGGGCGCTGGCGTATTGCAGCCGCCCGGCGGCGAAGTCGTTGTACACCGCCTGGGGGTCCTCCGACAGGACGAAGTTGAGGAAGGCGGCCCCGTCCTGCTTGTCCCAGTGCTGGTCGTTCTGCACCAGCACCAGGTTCTGGTCGTGGTTCCACTCCTTCAGCATATACCGGCCGTTGGTGACGCAGGTGGACGCCGACTGGGTCCAGGTGGCAGGGTCGGCCTCCACCACGTCCTGGCGCACCGGGCACCAGGCGGGGGTGGCCAGCAGTTCCAGGAAGTCGGGGCAGGGGCCGGCCAGCGTCACCTTCAGCTGGCCCTCCTCGGTGACCTGGATGCCCACCTCTTCCGCCTTCACCGACATCTCGGTGGTAAAGCTGCCGTCCTCGCCGGGGGTGGGGACCCCCTCGCGGTACCGCTGGGCGTTCTGGATGGGATAAAGCTGGTAGGCGTTGGGGCAGGGATTTTCCGGGTCCAGCACCCGCAGCCAGGCGTAGAGAAAATCCTCCGCCTTTACCGGGGCGCCATCGCTCCAGGTCATCCCCTGGCGGAGGGTGAAGGTGTAGACCGGCAGGCCGTCGTCGTCCTCCGCCACCTCCCAGCTTTCGGCGGCGGCAGGGGCGGCGGCGCCGTCCTTATCCAGGGCGGTGAGGCCCTCAAAGAGGTGCAGCACGTAGCTGCCCCCGTCGTCAGCGGTGGCGTAGGCGGGGTCGATGGTGGAGGGCTCCCCTCCCAGGTGGAGGTCCAGGGCCAGTTCATCCTCCAGGGTGCTGCCGGTGCCCTGGGGCTCCGGGGGCGGCTCCGGCTTGGAGCAGGCGGCCAGCAGCATCAGCATCGCTGCCAGGACGGCGAGTAAACGATTCATGATCGGATATTCCTCCCTTATGGATTTCCTTTCTATTTTACTCAAATTTCCTGGGGATGGGAAGGGCTATCGCCAAAAAAATTCATCCCGGGCGCAATATTTCCCCGCCGCCGGCGTTATATTAAGGCAGGATCACGGGCCGGACCGCCTTTTTCACCACCTCTCCACAGAAAAGCTGGAAAAGTCAACATTAAATTGCATCAACCTGCAAAAATCGGCATAACAAACAATAATAGCACCTGTGTTTAGTGCATTTTCACGGTAAAATGCCCATAGCAAATCCAGCCGAACGGAAATTTCTCCCTTCGGCTTTATTTTTTGTGCCAATTCAGTTATGCCGCTTGCAATT
>CAJUFR010000001.1:80588-118745 GCA_910585525.1 uncultured Angelakisella sp. | reverse complement strand
GTTTTCGCCACTCCGCTGCGCTTCGTGACCGGCCAGCTCGACGCGAAAAGAGGGGGGTTCAGCCCTTCGGGCACGTGGCCTTCGGCCACCCCCCCTTTTCACGCTTTTTCCCCCTTTTGACCGGCAGTCCCTGCTTCTGGGGAAAGTTTTTCGACAGCCTGGACTGTGACGGCGGGGGCCGCTACCTCCCCCCGTCACGCCGGACATAGTATTCCCCCAGCTTCTCCCCCAGCAGTTCCCGCAGGGGTTCCAGGGAGGGGGCGGGCACCGCCTGCTTGGGCAGCACCGTCACCCGGCGGGCGTCACGGTAGACGAGGAACTGGCTCCTTAACTCGAACACCTTCAGGAGGTCCTTCCAGGCCAGGAAGTTGCTCTCGGTATCCCCCTGGTTGGACTGGCGGATGCCCTCCTCGGTGACGATCATTTTGCGCAGGATGGCGTTTTTGCCGCAGTGGTCCCTTTTGAAGGCGTGTATCTTCCACTCCACGTCCAGCACCAGCACCGGGACGCAGACCGACACCACCAGGCAGCAGATGTGGGTGATCCGGGTCAACTCCGCCTTCCCCGCCAGTTCCAGCGCCAGGGCCAGGAAGGACCCGGCCCAGGCCAGCACCACAAAGGCCCCCTGGAACCGCTTGAGACCGAAGTTATTGAAGTAGCTGGCGGCCCGGTAGTCCCCGGGGGCGAGGCGGTATTCAAAATAAAAACTCCTCATGGCCTTACCGCTGGCCGTACTGGGTCCTGGCAAAGTCCCGCATGATGGCGATGTTCTCCCGGGAGAGGGGGACCGGCTGGCCGCCGGTGGCCCGGATCAGCTGGTAAAGCTGGGCCATCATCTCCAGCACGGCGGAGACCTTGAAGCAGGCGGCGATGGAATCCCCAACGCAGACCGCCCCGTGGGACATGAGCATGCAGGCGCTGGCCTCCCCCAGGGCCTCCAGGCAGTTTTTGGCCAGTTCCGGGGTGCTGGGAAGGGCGTATTTGGCGGTGCGCACCACCTCGCAGTTCAGGGCCTGGGCCCCCTCGTCGTGGAACACCGGGATGTCCTCCCCCATGCAGGAAAAGACGGTGGACCAGATGGGGTGGGTGTGGATGATGGCGGAGACATCCGGCCGGGCCCGGTAGATGGCGGTGTGCATGGGGACCTCAATGGAGGGCTTTCGGAAGCCCTCCACATGGTTGCCCGCAAGGTCCACCACCACCATGTCCTCCGGGGCGATGGCGTCGTAGTCCATGCCGCTGGGGGTGATGGTCACCAGCCCCCTCTCCCGGTCGCAGATGCTCAGGTTGCCCCAGGTCTCCACCGTCAGTTTGTCGGCCTTCATCTTGGCCCCGGCCTTAACAAGTTGTTCTTTGTGGTCCATATGTAAAACATCCTTTCTTGGTAAAAGCAGAGGGAGCGCCGGCCCCCTCTGCTTTCGTTAGAGACGGCGCGTGCCGCCGGTATCGTGATCTTAGGCCGCTACCTCCTCGGCGCGGTTGGCGTTGGTCTCGATCCAGTTGTAGATGGCGGTCTTGTTCTTCTTGAAGAGGACGAAGAGCACCACGTACACCACAAAGGTGAGGCCGATGAGCAGCGGGTTCTGGGAAACAAAGGCGTAGAAGATGATGCAGGGCAGCGGGTGGCTGAAGATGACGAAGCTGGTGATCATCATGGTGCCCGCCGCCAGTTCGATGCCCACGTTCTGGGCCACCTGGGTGAACAGGGGGCTGGAGAAGGTGCAGACATAGAGGCCGATGGCCATCCAGACGGCGCCGGAGATGATGGACTTGACCACGTTGCCGTTGGAGGAGGCCACGATGGGCTGGATGATGTAGGGGATGGCCACCAGGTCCAGCATGGGAAGGGTCTGGTTGCCGGGGAGGATGAAGGCCATCAGCAGGGTGATGGGCATCAGCATGATGCCGGAGATGAGGGTGGCGGATTCGCCGTAGCCGGTGGCGTCATTGACGGCCAGGAACCACTCCCCCTTGGTGCCCCGGGCGGTCTTTTTGGACGCCTCGGTGATGGGGCCGAAGGAGCCGGCGAAGATGGAGGAGACCTTGGGGAACACCGCCATGACGGCGGCGGTGGCGATGCCGCAGGACATGATCTCCCCCCAGGCGGCCAGTTCGCCCAGGTGCTTGAAGTTGCCGATGATGCCGATGATCAGGCCCAGCATCAGGCCCAGGGTCATAGGCTCGCCGATGAAGCCCAGCTTCTTTTTGAAGGACTCGGGGTCGGCCTTCACCTTGTACAGGCCCAGCTTGTCCAGCAGCCAGTTCATCACCACGGCGTAGGGACCGCAGGTGGCGGTGTGCAGCGAGGCGATGGTGCAGGAGGGGTAGGAGTAATACTTAGACCAGCGGTTGCCGATGAACTCGGCGTGGAGCAGGGTGTACAGCTGGAGCAGGATCATCAGCACGATGCTCATGACCAGGTTGCCGGTGAGGATGTACAGCATCGAGCCCCAGGCCATGTAGGAGTAGTTGTTCCACAGGTCCCCCGCCTGGAAAACATTGGTGTAGCGGGTGACGAACAGCACCAGCTGGAGGACGATGCAGATGCCCACGAAGATCATGCCGATCTCGGTGGAATAGGCGATGATGGAGGTGGTCTGCCAGCCCATGTCGGTGATGGGCAGGTTGACGCCGCTCTCCTCCACCATCTTGTTGATGATGGGGGTGACGATGGGGCTGTAGGCGTTGATGAGCAGGTTGAAGCCCTGGAGGCCCACGCCGGCGCTGAGGGCGGACATAAAGGCCTTCTTGGGCTTTACCTTGAAGCCCAGGGCGATGAGGAAGATGATGATGGGGACGATGACGACCGCGCCGAAGGTGTCAAAGAATGTTTTGATGATGGTCATACAGTCTACACTCCTCTTTTATAAAGACGCTTGTTGGCGGGCTATTTTCCCGCATTCTTGAATATCTCGATGGCCTGCTCCACGAACTCCTCTTCCCCCATGCCGGTGATGAGGCCGATGGCGTTGAGGGCGGGGACGCCGCAGGGGTCGCCGATGGGGCTGGAATAGGCGATGAGATCAAATTTTTCCCGCATGCAGTAGCCTTCCAGTTCGCTGGGGTTGGCCTCCACGGTGCTGACGTCGTACCCCTCGTCCCCCAGCAGCTCAACGATCTTGTTGGCCACCATGGACGAGGTGACGACGCCGGAGCCGCAGATGGACAGGATCTTCACCGGGATCTTGGGTTTCTTTGCCATTGGAAATTCCTCCTTCAAAAATATATCTTGATTGGGGTGCCGGACCCCTACTCCCCTTTTATCGCCGCCAGGAAGCGGTCATACACCTCCCCGGCGTCCCTGGCCTCCTTGATGCCCCGCAGCAGTTCCCCGTTCTGGATCAGCTTCATCATCTGCCGCAGCAGGCCGATCTGTGCCTTGGGGTCCTTGATGGCCAGCATGAAGATCAACTCGGGCCGGAGTTTCACCTCCGGCGAGCCCATCTGGCAGAATTCCACCGGGTGGCGCAGCACCGCGATGCCCACGGCGGGGGTGATGACGTGCTCGCTGGCGGTGTGGGGGATGGCGATGGGTATCTCCGCCGGCAGGGCGGTGGGGAACACCGTCTCCCGGTGGGCCACCGCTTCGACAAAACTCTCCCGCACCACCCCGGCCTCCACGAACCGTCCCGCCAGGGTGCGGATGACCTCGTCGCTGCTGCCGCAGTCCAGGTCCAGCAGGATAAGGTCTTTGTTCAGCATTTCCAGGTCCATACAGTCGCTCTCTCCTTTCAGACGATATCGGTTGTGTTGGTCTCCTGCTCCGCCCCCTTGGGGAGGACGGCGTCGCCGAAACCGTAGGCCACCCGGAGTTTTTTCAGTTCCTCCACCTGCCGGGCGCTGAGGGGCCGGGCCTTGTCCAGCAGCAGGGTGTTCAGGTAGATCTTGGCGTAGTTCTCCAGCACCTCCATCCGGTTGAATGCCTGCTCCAGGGTGGTGCCCCAGGTGAGGGCCCCGTGGTTGGAAAGCAGCACCGCGTTATAGTCTTTGCAGAAGGGGGCGATGGAATCCGGGACCTCGTTGGTGCCGGGCAGGGCGTACTTGGCCACCGGCACCAGGCCGATCTGGAGCATCGCCTCCACCAGGATGGGGGAATCCAGGGGGATGCCGGCGATGGCAAAGGTGGTGGCGGCGATGGGGTGGGCGTGGACCACCGACATCACCTCCGGGTTCTCCCGGTAGACCCGCAGGTGCATCTTAATCTCGGAGGATGGCTTTCTGGTCCCCTCCAGCACGGTGCCGTCCAGGTCCATCTTTACCATCATGTCCTCGTTCATGTACCCCTTGGACACCCCGGTGGGGGTGCACCAGATGGTGTTCTCCCCCACCTTGACGGTGACGTTGCCGTCGTTGGTGACCACGTACCCACGGGCGTACATCCGCTTGCCGAATTCCACGATGGCGCGCTTGGCTTGTTCATCAGTTGGGTATTTCTTGCTCATTGTTTGTGACCTCATCATCCTTGGTTTTTCCGTTTTGATGCCCGAAAATGTCTGTTTTCGTTTGATTTTCTTTTATTATATGACCGTTTCCTGGAATAGTCAACAGAAAAATACACACAAACCAACATTTTTGTAGAAATCACTTGAAACAAGGCGGGATTCTTGTGTATAATGTAACAAAGACCCCTGGGGGCCTTTGGGGAGGGGGACGACACAATCATGCTGCCAGCCACACGCAGGCAAAGGATCGTGGAACTGATCCAGGAAAAAAAGAGCGCCACCGTCACCGAGATGGCGGAACGCTTCCACATCACCCCGGAGACGATACGCCGGGACCTGAAGGTATTGGAGAAGGAGGGCCAGCTGCTGCGCACCCACGGCGGCGCCTTTATCCAAAGCGGGGTGGAGAACCTGGTGGACACCAAACTCCGCATGGATATCTACATCCCGCAAAAGACCAAGATCGCCAAGATCGCCCGGCAGTTCGTCCAGAACGGGGACACCATCTTTCTGGACAACTCCACCACCGATTTTTACATCGCGCGGGAACTGCGGGAGATGCGCATCACCGTGGTCACCAACAGCCTCCCCATCATCCAGGAACTGGCGGGGTGCGACAGCATCCACCTGGTCTGCATCGGCGGCAGCTACTCCCGGCGGGAGAACGCCTTTAACGGGATGCTCACCACCGACGTGCTGGGGCAGCTTTACTTTGACAAATGCTTTATCTCCTGCCGCTCCGTCTCCATCGAAAACGGCCTGACCGAATCCACCGAGGAATGGTGCGCCATCCGCAAGGTGGCCATCCAGCGCAGCCGCTACACCTACCTGGCGGCGGATTTTTCCAAGTTTGACCAGAATTCCTTCGCCAAGGTGGGGGACCTGTCCTCCATCGACGCCATCATCACCGACAGCCCCCTGGACCCCCGCTGGCACCAGGCCATGGACGCCATCGGCTGCCGTGTCTACGACGGCACCGGCGGAAAAGGGGGGCAGACAGATTGAAGGTACTCATCGTGGACGACGAGCCCAGCATCGTCAACCTTATCCGCATGAACCTGAAGCTGGAGGGCTACGACACCGTCTGCGCCTACACCGGGCGGGAGGCGGTGGAAGCCTACGCCGCCCAGCGGCCGGATATCGTCCTGCTGGATATCATGCTGCCGGACATGGACGGCTACGACGTGCTCCGGGCCATCCAGGAGTTGGACCGCTCCGCCGCCGTCATCTTCATCACCGCCAACGACAAGCGCACCAGCAAAATACTGGGGCTGGAGTTGGGGGCGGACGACTACATCACCAAGCCCTTTGATAATAAGGAACTGGTGCTCCGGGTCAAGACGCTGTGGCGGCGGATACGCCTTACCAGAGGGGCTGTGGAAGCAGCCCCTCCCCCGCCGGTCCCGGCGGAGGCCCCGGCCCGGGAGCCGGCTGTCCTTGCCCTGGGCACCCTGACCCTGGACCCGGAGGCCCACACCGTCCTGGCGGAGGGGAAGGAAGTGGCCCTCACCTACCGGGAATTTGACGTCCTCCACTACCTGATGAAGAACCGCCGCCGGGTGCTGGGCCGGGAGGAACTGCTGGAGAACATCTGGGGCTACAGCTACATAGGCAACACCCGGGCGGTGGATATCCTGATGCGGCGGCTGCGCCAGAAGCTGGGGGCCGCCGGGGACTACATCCGCACCGTCTACGGGGTGGGCTACCGGTTCGAGGTGGCCGAAAAATGATCCAGGAGCGGCTGAAGCTGCGGATCATCCGGCTGAACCTCCTTTTCCTGCTGCCCATCCTGCTGCTGTTCAGCGCCGCCGCCTTTGGCACCATCTTCGGCCAGATGCGCCAGTCCCAGGTGCGGTTTTTGACCAGCGAAAGCTACATGAGCCAGGTGTACCTTATGGACCGGCTGAGCCACCAGGGCAACGCCGACGCCCAGCGGGCCCGGCTGCGGCAGACCGCCCCGGTGCTTTGCAGCACCCTGGCGGATATCTCCAGCCTGCGGGTGCAGCTGTTTTCCAGCGCCGGGGAACTGATGGCCGATTCCGCCCCGCCGGAGCCGGTCTCCCCCACCGGGGACGTGACCAGCGCCGCCGCCGGGACCAAAGCCTACCTCTTTTTCTCGGAAGGGGGGCGGTCCTATATCTCCTTTTCCAGCCCCATCTACGGCAGCGGGGGGGAGACCATCGGGGCGGTGCGGTACCTGGCCCCCCAGGGGGACCTGGCGGTGCTGCGGCGGATGACCCTGGCCATGGCGGGGTTCGCCCTGCTGGCGCTGGTGATGGGCTACCTGGTCTCCGCCCTGCTGGCGGACACCGTCGCCCGGCCTGTCCTCTCCCTCCAGGAGGCGATGCACCAGATGGAGGAGGGCAAGGGGGAGCCGGTGCGGCTGCGCCCCGGTGCTTTCCAAGGGGAATTCAAGGAACTGGAGAGCGCCTTTGTCACCATGGAGGAGGCCAACCGCCGCAACATCCTGCGGCTGGGGCAGGAGAAGGAGAAGCAGAACCTCTTCTTCAACAGCGCCACCCACCAGCTAAAGACCCCCCTCACCTCCATCATCGGCTATTCCGAGATCATCCAGAGGATGAGCGGCGACGAGGACATCACCCTCAGCGCCCAGTACATCCAGGAGGCGGGACAGCACCTGCTGTCGGTGGTGGAGAACATCATCAACATCTCCCGGTTCCAGCGCACCGAGTACGAGTTCTCCCCCGCCTGGTTCCACCTGGAGGAGTTGTGTCAGGAGTGCCGCACCCTGCTGCTGCCCCGGCTGGAGCGCAGCGGCATCGTCCTGGGCTGCCAGTGCGCCACCACCGAGGTCTATTATGACCGGGAGCGGGTCCGGGAGGTGCTATTGAACCTCCTGGACAACTGCATCCTCCACAGCGGGTGCAGCCGCATCTCCATCACCTCCGCCACCCTGCCGGTGCGCCTCACCGTGGAGGACAACGGCGACGGTATCCCGGAGGACCAGCTGGACCGGCTGTTCCAGCCCTTCTACCGCTCCGGCTCCTCCGCCCCGGGGGGCAGCGGCCTGGGGCTGTCCATCTGCAAGGAGATTATGACCGCCCAGGGCGGGGATATCGAGGTCCGGTCCTCCCCCGGTGCCGGGACCCGGGTCATCCTCTACTTCCAGGACCCCCGGGCCCCCCAGGACTGGTACCGGGGCATGGCCCGGCGGATATAAGAAAGGGGCGATGGTATGTCCTCCACCCTCTGGCGCAGGGTGTTCCTGGCTGTCTACATGCTGGTGATGGTGGCGGCCAGCCTTTGGATCGTGGGCCGGGCCTTCGCCCCCGGCAGCATGGTGCAGATCCACGACCAGGAGGCGGTGATGCGCCGCCGCACCTCCAACGTCCTCACCTCCCTGACCATCAGCGACCCCTGCTGGCCCGACGTGACCATCACCGACCAGGACTTTCTCTTTGCCCTGGGGCAGCAGATGAGCGCCATCCCCCGGGTCAGCGGCCAGTTCCCCGGGGAGGCCCCGGGGAAGATCACCGGCACCATGATATTCGCCGACGGCAGCCAGGAGGAATTTGCCGCCGGAACGGTGCTGGTCATCGGCCGCACCGTCTACTACAGCCCCCAGAGCCAGGAGGAGCTGGAGGATATCCGTACCACCCTGGCGGCCCAGCTGTACACCCTCCAGAACCTGGCCACCTTCTTCGCCCCCGGCTACCATGTGACCTTGTCCGACGAGGCGGGGGCCATCCTGCTCTCCCCGGAGGAGATGGGCCTGGCCCGCCGGGCCATCCTGGAGGGGGAGCAGGTGGAGGACCTGCTGGAGGTGAGCCAGACGGTGGGGGACCGTCCCCCCCGGTACACCCTGACGGTGCGGGACACCGCCGGGGTGGAGTTGCTGCGGCTGGGGGTCTACGCCAACGAATCCACCCAGGTCTACGACAGCTACCATTCCGGCCAACAGCTGCTGCTCTGCTTCAGCGGGGAGTTGGTGCCGCTCTGCCAGGGGCTGCTGGCCGGGGATGACCCCCCTTGACAGCCTGTCCCCGGCGTAGTAGAATGGATAAAACCTCATGGGGGAGTAGTTTCCGCGCCGTCGGCACGGGGCAAGTCAACATACTGGCTGACATTTCAGTCTGGCTTGTCTAAGGACCTGTTTGGCAGCTTGATCCATACCGTTTGGCGGTGCTTATTCCGCCATGCTTTGCCAAACTTTCTTGCAATACATATAGTATTGCTGCAAAAATTTGGCTGCGCCTGGCAAAAAAATCCCCTGCCAACCGGCCCGGCTCAAGCTACCAAACAGGTCCAAAAAACGAGACTCATGTATCACTTTCCAAAAGAAGCGGTACAGGAGTCTCTTTTTGTATGTTTGTGTGTAAAAAGGGAGGGATTTCTGATGAACGTATGGGAACTGTTTTTCATCGCCGTGGGGCTTTCCATGGACGCCTTCGCGGTCTCGGTCTGCAAGGGGCTCACCGCCCGGCAGGGGACGGCCAAGCGGTGCCTTGCCGCCGGGGCCTACTTCGGGGGGTTCCAGGCGCTGATGCCGCTGCTGGGGTACCTGCTGGGCACCGGCCTGGCCTCCCTGGTGGCCCGGGTGGACCACTGGATCACCTTCCTGCTGCTGGGGCTCATCGGCCTGGGGATGGTGCGGGAATCCCGGGCCTGTGACGACTGCCAGGAGATGAACGGCTCCTTCGGCCCCAAGGTGATGCTTCCCCTGGCGGTGGCCACCAGCATCGACGCCCTGGCGGTGGGGGTCACCTTCGCCTTCCTCCAGGTGCGTATCCTGCCGGCGGTGGCCCTCATCGGGGCGGTGACCTTCCTGTTCTCCGCCGCCGGGGTGAAGCTGGGCAGCGTCTTTGGCATCCGGTACAAGTCCAAGGCGGAACTGCTGGGTGGCCTCGTCCTCATCCTCATGGGGACCAAGATACTGCTGGAGCACCTGGGGATATTGGGCTAAAACACCAGCCCCAGTTCCTCCCGCAGGTAGCCTTCAAACCCCGCCGCCCCGGTGAAGTGCCAGGCGTGCAGCCCCTCTTTTTTGGCCGCCTCCACGTTGGGAGGGGTGTCATCGGTGAACACCGTCTCCTCCGGCCGCAGGCCGTAGCGGCGCAGCAGCAGCTGGAATATCTCCGGCTCCGGCTTGATGAGATGCTCCTTCCAGGACACCACCCCGCCGTCCATCAGCCGGAAGGCGGGGGCATGGTCCCAGATGTAGCCAAAGGTCTTTTCCGGGAAGTTGGAGAGATAGTAGATATGGTATCCCCCCGCCTTCAGCCGGCGGATCAGGTCCTCGGTGTCCTGCTTTGGCTGGAGGATCTCCCGCCAGCCCGTCTCGGTGGCGGTCAACTCCTTGGCCAGTTCCGGGCGCTCCTCCCGGCGCAGGCGGAAGAACTCCTCCTCGCTCATGGTGCCCCGGTCCACCTGTTCCCCCCAGCGGCTGTCCCACATGGCGGCGGCCAGCACTTTGGGGCCCAATTCCTCCCCGAACTGCCGGATGGACCAGCCCTTGGGGTCCCACTGGGCGATGACCCCGGCGATATCAAACACGATGCTCTGTACCATCTCTGTCTCTTCCTTTCTGTCGTTGTCTCTTCCGCAGCATCCGCCGGTAGAGGTACCGGCTGTACCCCACCCGGCAGGCAGCGCAGTAGGGCAGGGCGTAAACGGCCGGCAGCACCAGCAAGCAGGAGGCCAGCCAGGGCAGCAGGGTCAGGTCCAGCCACACCAGCCGCCACCGGTATCCCCGGGTGCACTCCGCCGAAAGGGCGATGGCCTCCGCCGCCGTGCAGCCGTAGTCCGGCCCCAGCAGCAGCACCGCCATGGAGAACCGCTTGGCGTAGGCGGCCGCCGCCAGCAGCCATAGGGCTGCCGCCACCCCCGTGAGGGCGGCGGCCAGGGCCCGGTGCTCCGGGGACAAGGCCGCCAGCCGGTGCCGGAGCAGCCACACCGCCGACCCCAGCCCCGCCAGGGGGAGCAGCGCCACCGCCCCGGTGGCGGCCCCGGCGTAGAGCCGCACCCCCAGGGACCGGAGCCAGACCCGGTTGCCGTAGGGCCAAAAGAGGGTGCCCAGGGGACGGTCCCGCCGGGCCATCAGGCCATCGAACCAGGTGACCGCCCCCGCCTGCAAGGGGGCAAGGAGCAGCAGCCGCACCCCCAGCGCCGCCGCCGTGGCCCCCAGGGCGGCGGGGTGGAACACCCACTCCCCTGCCCCGCCCCAGCCCAGCTGCCGGCCCAGCAGGTGGAAGGAGACCCGGTCCCCCAGGTCCACCGCCTGCCACGCCAACAGCCAGAGGAACAGCAGCAGGGAGGCCCGCCGGACGCTGCCCCGGAGGGCCTCCCTGGCCCGGCGCTTGATCTTCCGTTGTACTGTCATCTGTCTCACTCCCCCGTTCTTTTGGGGGGAGTATGGGCCGGGAGGGGGGTGGTTATGCCTTCTCCCCCCGGGCCATCTGGTCCGCCTTCTCCAGCAGGGCAGCCAGTTCCGGGTTCAGGACAGCGGCACTGGCGGCGCCGTGGGGCATCACCCCCGCCACCTCGATGACCCGGTCACGCATCCACAGCTGGGGGGTGACGAAGCAGGTGTACCCCCTGCCGTTGCCCACCATCATCCGGCCGGGGTCCAGCCGGGGCAGCGCCATGGCGGAGAGCACCGCCCGGATCACCCCGCCGTGGGTGACGATGGCGGTATCCTGCACCTGCTCCTTCATAACGTAGGCCAGGATGGAGGAGAGCCCCACCGCCACCCGGTGGCCAAACTCCTCCATCGACTCCCCGCCGGGGGGCGCCTCGGTGAGGGAGTTCTGGAGCCAGCGCCGGTAGTCCTCCCGGTCCCCCAGGTCCTCCAGGGTCAGGCCGTCGAACTCCCCGAAGTCCATCTCCGCCATGGCGGGGACCACCTGGAGCTCCGCCTGGGGGTAGAGCACCCCCGCCGTCTGGATGCACCGGGTCAGGGGGCTGCAAAACACCACATCCACCTGGGGGTACTGGTATCGCTCCTTCAGCTGGAGCAGTTCCCGGATGCCCTCCGGGGCCAGTTCCACATCGGTGCGGCGGCCGGCGTAGGCCCCCTGGCGGTTGGCCCCGGTGAGGCCGTGGCGGATAAAGTGCAGGCGGTAATTCTTCATGTCGGTGTCCTCTCCTCCTTGCGGTGTTCTGGTCTCTAATAATGATACCCCATTTACCGGAAAATGCAACCGTTTGGGGGATATTTTTCCGGCGGGGACGGGAACATATATTCCCAAACCTGTAGAAATCATTCCGAAAAGTCTGGGCACTTTGACAGAAATCTTTTTTCCGAGAAATTTTCCGACGTTTTTTGTGGACAAACCGTCAAGTATATAATATAATACTTTTTACACGACGTAAAGGTCGTGGGTGTTGTGGTGTTTGTTTGTTATATTTATTAAAAAACGGCGCTTGAGGGGGTGCGGTATGGTCAATTCTGAGTTTTCCCGGATATTGACCCTTCTCCGAAAGGAAAAGGGGGTGAGCCAGAAGGCCGCAGCCGCCAGCCTGGGGGTGTCCCAGGCCCTCCTCTCCCACTACGAAAAGGGCATCCGGGAATGCGGGCTGGATTTTCTTGTCCGGGCCGCCAACTACTACGGCGTCTCCTGCGACTACATGCTGGGCCGCAGCCCTGACCGCACCGGGACCACCCTTTCCATCGACCAGATCCCCGAGGCCGACGCCGCCGGGAAGGAGAACACCTTCCAGGGCAGCATCCTCACCATCCTGAACAAAAAACTCATCGCCAACTCCCTGAACATCCTCTTTGACAAGCTGGGCAAGGCGGGGAGCCAGGACCTGATCCGGGAGGTCTCCAACTACCTGATGGTGTCGGTGTACCAGATGTTCCGCCTGGTCTACGGGGCCAACAAGGGCAACCAGGCCGGCATCTTCAAGCTGCCGGAGACGGTGGCCCACCCCTACTCCAGCGCCTCCATGGAGATGTCCTGGGCCAACGCCTCCGCCATCGCCCAGGATAAGCCCGCCGCCGGGATGGATCGGGTGCAGCACCCGGAACAGCTGGAGATGTCCACCGAGTCCATCACCGGGGACTATCCCCTCTTTGGCACCAGCCTACTGAATCTCATCAGCAACGCCGAAAAGGCCATCGGCCTGCCGGAGAAGGAAAAATGAACCACCCCCTCCCCTCCCCGATTGGGAGGGGTTTTTGTTGACATCACTTGGAGGCAAGTATTTGAGGTGAAGAGGGGGAAAAAGTGTGAAAAGGGGGGCTGCAAAGCCCCTCTGTTCGCGTCGAGCGACCGCAGGGAGCGGATAGCCCCGCCGTAGCGGCCCGCCGCCATAACGGCGGCGGGGGTTTTTGTTGACAGACGCGGTGATTTGGCTTAGAATATAGGATGGTTTATTATATTAAAAAGGGGGGATGTCCATGAAGCGGCTGTTGGCGGCGCTCTGTCTTATCTGTTTGGCCGGATGCTCCTCCCCCATGCCCGCCACCCCGGAGGACCTGCTGGACGCCCCCAAGCTGTCGGAGGGGCAGTACCAGGTGGACAAGGCCCTCCGGGACCAGGTGGGCCAGGATATCAAATTGAAATACCCCCAAAGCGGCAGCTACCGCTCCGCCTTTACCTTCCATGATATCGACGGGGACGGCCAGGAGGAGGCCATCGTCCTCCACAGCCCCCGGAGCGGCGGCAACGCCCAGATCACCGTCATGGACCCGGCAGGGGACCAGTGGATGGTGGAAAAGACCTACCCCGGCCTCAGCCCTGACGTGGACTTTATCCGGTTCGACTCCCTGGGCAGTTCGGATTCCGAGACCATCGTCATCGGCTGGCGGCCGGAGGGCGGACAGAAGATCGTGGCCGTCTACCGCTACCAGGACCGGGACCTGACCATGCTGGGGAGCGAGGACTACACCCAGCTTGCCATCGGCGACTACAACGGCGACGGCCGGGGCGAACTGCTGCTGGTCACCACCGAGAGCGGCTCCCGCCCCTCCCTCCTCTATATGGGGGAGCGGGACGGGCGGCTGGAGGTGCTGGACCGCATCACCCTGAGCCGGGATATCGTCTCCTTCCAGGCCCCGGTGTTCGGCCAGATCGCCCCGGGGGTGACGGGGGTGGCGCTGGATGCCTGCAACGACCAGGGGGAACTTTGCACCATCCTGGCCCAGGTCATCGACGACCAGCTGTTCCTCCCCCTCAGCGCCGAGGACGACCTGCTGTTTATCCAGACGGTGCGCTCCGGCGGGGAGGCCAGCGTCTTTTCCCAGGACGTCACCGGGGACGGGGTCATCGATATCCCCACCGAGTGGTCCCCCCCGGGCAGCGACCGGCTGGAGCCGGAGAGCCGCCTGGCCTTCACCAGCTACGTGGACCTGGGGCCGGAGGGGTTTTCCACCGTGCTGCGGGCCTTTGTGGACCCGGCGGCGGGGTACCGGCTGGTGATGCCGGACCGCTGGTTCACCGGCGACGAATCGGTGACCGCCAGCCGCCAGCCCGGCAGCGCCGAGATCACCTTCTTCCTGCTGGACGAGGCCGACGTGGCCAACCGCAGCCGGGAACTGCTGCGGCTCCAGGTGGTAGACCGCCAGTCCCCGCCCCGGCAGTTCAACGCCGAGGCCTACTTCCTGGTGGGCAAGCGGGGCGGCTTTGAGTATTACGCCTGCCTGCCCAAGAGCAAAAAGGAGGAGGGCTACGCCCTCACCCAGGAGGAGGTCATCGACCTGTTCCAGCTGCTGTGACGGCAGCGGAGTTCTGATAGAAGGATAAGGAGGTCAACACCTATGACAAAGCGCATCCTGGTCTGCGAGGATGAGGACGCCATCCGTGAGTTCGTGGTCATCAACCTGAAGCGGGCGGGCTACGACGTGGTGGATGTCCCCAACGGCGAGGAGGCCCTGCGGGTCTACGAGGAGCGGCGGGGGGAATTCGGCCTTGCCCTGCTGGATATCATGATGCCGGGCATCGACGGCTTCACCGTCTGCAAGCGGCTGCGGGAGAAGGACCAGGCGCTGGGCATCATCATGCTCTCGGCCAAGGGGCAGGAAATGGACAAGGTCAACGGCCTGATGCTGGGGGCGGATGACTACGTCACCAAGCCCTTCTCCCCCATGGAACTGGTGGCCCGGGTGGACGCGGTGTTCCGCCGGGTGAATATGGCCGCCACCGTCCCGGAACCCACCAACGAACTGCGCTCCGGCCCCTTCCTGCTGAACATCCGCAGCCGCAGCCTCACCAAGGACGGCAAGCGCATCGACCTGACCCAGGTGGAGTTCCAGCTGATGGAGCACTTTTTGCGCAACCCCAACACCGCCCTGGACCGCTCCTCCCTGCTGACCACCGTCTGGGGGGACAGCTACTTTGGGGATGACAAGATCGTGGACGTCAACATGCGCCGCCTGCGGATGAAGATCGAGGACGAGCCCAGCAGCCCCAAGTACCTCACCACCGTGTGGGGCTTCGGCTACAAGTGGGTCTGCCCCGACACGGCGGACAAGGCGGCGGAAAAGTAATTTCTCTGATCAAAACACCGGAAAGGAGGGCTCCCCGTGGCGGCGAAGAAGATGAAAAAGATCACCAAGCGATGGCTCATCAACAGCTTCGGGGTGATGCTCATCATCGTGGTGACCATGGTGGTGGCCATCTCCATTTCGGTGCGCAGCTACTACTACAACGGGGCCCGGCAGTTCCTGCTGTCCCGCTCCGACGCTGTGGCCACCCTGCTGGAGAACTACTCCCGGGACAGTTCGGTGGATTTTTCGGTGCAGCTGCGGCGGCTGGTGGAGGACTACGAGTACAAGTCCCAATCCGAACTGATGGCCATCGACGGGGACAAAAACGTCATCATCACCTCCAGCGGCTTTGAGCCGGGGGATGCGCTGGAGATGCCGGACTACGACCGGGCCTATTCCTCCCAGACCGGGGTGGGTGAATTCGTGGGCTACGCCGAGAGCGGCGAGAAGGTGATGGCGGTCACCGTCATGTCCCGGATCATCAGCGACGACCTTTCCGCCATGCGGTACGTGGTCTCCCTCACCCGCATCGACCGGCAGATCTGGACGCTGGTGCTCTTCGCCTGCCTGCTGGGCCTTGCCATCGTCCTTTTTGTCCTTTACACCAGCTTCTACTTCATCAACTCCATCATCATCCCCATCGGCGGCGTGGGCCAAACGGCCAAGCAGATCGCCCAGGGGGACTTTGCCGTGCGGCTGGAGGTGGAGACCGACGACGAGATCGGGGAACTCTGCACCTCCATCAACAACATGGCGGAGGAACTGAGCAACTCCGAGAAGATCAAAAACGACTTTATCTCCTCCGTCTCCCACGAACTGCGCACCCCCCTCACCGCCATCCGGGGCTGGGGGGAGACATTGGTGGGGGGCGGCCCCGACCTGGACCGTGACACCTTCCAGAAGGGGATGCACGTCATCATGGACGAGACGGAACGGCTCTCCTCCATGGTGGAGGAGCTTTTGGACTTTTCCCGGATGCAGAGCGGACGCCTGGTCATCGAAAAGGAGCGGCTGGACGCGGTGGCGGAACTGTCCGACGCCGTGCTCATCTTCACCGAGCGGGCCAAAAAGGAGAACAAGGCCCTGGTCTACGACGAGCCGGAGTTCTTCGCCCCGGTGCTGGGGGACCACAACCGGCTGCGCCAGGTGTTCGTCAATATCCTGGACAACGCTTTAAAATACTCGGACAGCGGGGACACCGTCACGGTGCTGCCCCGGCTGGCGGGGGAATGCTTCATCGTGGTAGTGTCCGACACCGGCTGCGGTATCTCCCAGGAGGACCTGCCCATGGTGAAGGACCGGTTCTACAAGGGACACACCACCCGCCGGGGCAGCGGCATCGGCCTGGCGGTGGCGGACGAGATCATCAAAAAGCACGGCGGCACCCTGGAACTGGATTCGGTGAAGGACCAGGGCACCTCGGTCAAGATCACCCTGCCCCTAGATACCAAGAAAGGAAGTACAAGCGATTGAGCGAAAAAAAGACATCCATCGGCGGACAGGCCCTGATCGAGGGCATCATGATGCGGGGGCCGGTGACCTCCGCCATGGCGGTGCGGCTCCCTGACGGCTCCGTCGACCTGGAAAGCTGGCCCACCCACAAGACCAAGACCACCCCCTGGTACAAAAAGACCTACTTTGTCCGGGGCATCTTCAACATGGTGGACACCCTGCAGGTGGGCTTCACCTGCCTGATGAAGTCCGCCGACAAGGCCGGGATGGAGGAGGACCAGCCCAGCAAATTCGACCAGGCCCTGGCAAAGCTGCTGGGGGCCAACGCCAACAACGTCATGAACGCCGTGGCGGTGGTGCTGGGTCTGGGGCTGGCGCTGCTGCTGTTCGTGGTCATCCCCACCGGGGTCACCTCGCTGCTGCGGCCCTATGTCGCGGCGGGGGGGGCTCTCTCCCTCATCGAGGGGCTGGTGAAGGTGGCTATCTTTGTCTGCTACCTGGGACTTGCCTCCCGGGTGCCGGACGTGAAGCGGCTTTTCTCCTACCACGGCGGCGAGCACAAGACCATCGCCTGCTACGAGGCCGGGGAGGAACTGACGGTGGAAAACGCTAAAAAATACCCCCGGTTCCACCCCCGGTGCGGCACCAGCTTCCTTTTCCTGGTGCTCATCATCTCCATCCTGGTCTCCTCCCTCATCTCCTGGAGCAGCCCCCTGCTGCGGATGGCGCTGAAGCTGCTGACCATCCCGGTGGTGGTGGGCATCGCCTACGAACTCATCAAGCTGGCGGGGCGGTACAGCAACCCCTTTACCCGGGTCATCTCCGCCCCGGGGCTGTGGCTCCAGCGGCTGACCACCGCCGAGCCGGACGACGGCATGCTGGAGATCGCCATCGCCGCCATGAAGGCGGTGATCCCCGAGGACAAGGAAGCGGACAACTGGTGACCGGCATGGATTTTACCAACAAGACCGACGGCCCTGCCCCTGTGTGGGACGGGGCCGGCTCTTTGGAGCAGCTTTACCGGCTGGGGCGCCGGATGCTGACCGGGGGGGAGCCGGGGAACTCCCCCATGGAGGCGGCCTTCCTGTTCCAGAAGGCCCTGGGCCTGGACCGGGGGGCGCTGCTGGCCCGGGGGCGGGAAAACGCCGACCCGGACAGGGCCAAAGAGTACCTGGCCCTGGTGGAGCGGCGGCTGGCGGGGGAACCCCTCCAGTACCTGCTGGGGGAATGGGAGTTCTTTGGCCTGCCCTTCCAGGTAGGCCCGGGGGTGCTCATCCCCCGGCCGGAAACAGAACTGCTGGTGGAGGCCGCCCTGGCGGCGGTGGAGGACCTCCCCTCCCCTGCCCTGCTGGACCTCTGCTCCGGCAGCGGCTGCGTCCCCGTGGCCCTGGGGTCCTGCCGCCCCGACGCCCAGGTGTGGGGGGTGGAGCTCTCCCCGGCGGCCATGGACTACTTCCGGCGGAACATCACAACAAACAGCTGCGGCAACGTCACCGCCGTCCCGGGGGACGTCCTTGCCCTGCCCCCGGCGGTGACAGAACGGCGGTACCAGGTCATCACCGCCAACCCCCCCTATATCCGGCGGGGGGAACTGCCGGGCCTCCAGGCGGAGGTGCAGCGGGAGCCTGCCCTGGCCCTGGACGGCGGGGAGGACGGGCTGGACTTCTACCGGCGGCTGCCGGCCCTCTGCTATCCCCTGCTGGCCCCCGGCGGCCTGTTGGCGCTGGAGATCGGGGAGGACCAGGGTGCGGCGGTCTCCGCCCTGGTGTCCCAGGCGGGTTTCTGCCAGGTCATGGTAAAAAATGATCTTTCCGGCCTGGCCCGGGTGGTCCTGGGGCGGACACCTTCTGGATGATCTTCCATTTTTTGGCGGCAAAGCGCCCCGTTTTTTCGTGCAAAACAGAAAAATTTTAGTTTTTTCCCCAAAACGTTAGTCATTTAGCGTTTGCTTGTGTTATAATAATAGGGAAAGACAAGGGGTCCATCCAGCCCCGAAAACAGTGGTAGAACCTTTTTTGTGCCATGCCGCGAAAAGGCGGCGAAAAAATGTCATCATTTTACCCGTCACGACACAGCGGCAGCGACACCGATCGGGTTCCAGAAGGAGGTGCGCTCTCCCATGGACAACCGAGAACTAGCAGCCCTGCACAGCAAGCTGGTCATCTACCGGAACGGGCTACAGACCGCAAAGGCCAAAGGCGATCTGGACAAGGCGCGTCAATGGCTGGAGGGCATCGCCACCCTCAAGCGGAAGATCGCCCACAGCAGCATCCAGCCCCCCCAAAGCTGACCGGCCTCCAAGGCACACCCTCTACCCTCTCCTCCCTTCCCTCCTCCTTTTCGGAAGGTTTATCCCAAAAAACAGGCACGCCCCGTTGCTGCGGGCGTGCCTGTTTTGGTTTTATCTATGGTGTTTTACTCGGTCACCACCACGCTCCAGCCGTGGGGGTCCGGCAGCCTGCCGTACTGGATGCCGGTAAGGGTGTCGTAAAGCCGCTGGGTCAGCTGGCCGATGCTGCCGCCGTGGAAGATCATCTTCTTCTCCCCCCACCGCAGTTCCCCGATGGGGCTGATGACGGCGGCGGTGCCGGTGCCGAAGGCCTCCAGCACCCGGCCCTCATCGTTGGCCTTGTCCAGTTCCTCGATGCTGATGCGGCGCTCGCTGACGTTTAGGCCCCAATCCCGCAGCAGCTGGATGGAGGAACTTCTGGTGATGCCGGGGAGGATGGAGCCGTGGAGTTCCGGGGTGACCACCTCGCCATCCAGGACGAAGAAAACGTTCATCGCCCCCACTTCCTCGATGTACTTCTGCTCCACCCCGTCCAGCCACAGGACCTGGGAGTAGTTTTGCTTGTGGGCCTCATCCTGGGCGATGAGGGAGGCGGCGTAGTTGCCGCCGGTCTTGGCCATGCCGGTGCCACCCCGCACCGCCCGGACGTAGTTGGATTCCACATAGATCTTCACCGGCGCCAGCCCCGATTCGTAGTAGGCCCCGGAGGGGGAGGTGATGATGAGGAACAGGTACTCGTCCCCCGGCCGCACCCCCAGCATGGGGTCGGTGGCGATGATAAAGGGCCGGATGTAGAGGGAGGAGCCCTGGTCGTGGGGGACCCAGTCCTTGTCCACCTGGATCAGCTTTTTCAGCCCCTCCAGGCAGAGTTCCTCGTCGATGTGGGGGATGGTGAGCCGCCGGTTGGAGTTGTTGAGCCGGGCAAAGTTCTGGTCGGGGCGGAAGAGGCGGATCTCCCCCTTCTCCCCGTAGTAGGCCTTCATCCCCTCAAAGACGGTCTGGCCGTAGTGCAGGCACATGGCCGCCGGGGAGAGGGACAACTCCCCATAGGGGACGATACGGGGGTCATACCAGCCCTTGCCGGTCTTGTAGTTCATCACAAACATGTGGTCGCTGAAGATACGCCCGAAGCCCAGCTTCTGGCCGGGGGCGGGCTTGGCCTTGGGGGTCTTGGTAAGCCCTACTCTGATTTTCATCTGTCTCTCTCCCCTTTTAATATGCTACGCCCTGCCACTGCATGGCGTCGGCCACCTTCAGGAAGCCGGCGATGTTGGCGCCCATCACCAGGTTGCCGGCGTCGCCGAACTCCTTGGAGGCGTCGTAGGCGTTGTGGAAGATGCCCACCATGATGTGGCGCAGCTTCTCGTCCACCTCGTCAAAACTCCAGGAGTACCGCATGGAGTTCTGGCTCATCTCCAGGCCGCTGGTGGCCACACCGCCGGCGTTGGCCGCCTTGGCGGGCCCGAACAGCACCCCGGCCTTCTGGAACTTGGCCACCGCCTCGGGGGTGCTGGGCATGTTGGCCCCCTCCGCCACGGCCATCACGCCGTTGGCGATGAGTTTGCCGGCATCGTCGCCGTCCAGTTCGTTCTGGGTGGCGCAGGGCAGGGCGATATCGCACTTGATCCCCCAGATGCCACGGCAGCCCTGGGTGTAGGTGGCGGTGGGAACGGCGTCCAGGTACTCCTTGATGCGGCCCCGGCGGACCTCCTTGATCTCCTGGACCACCGCCAGGTCGATGCCCTTCTCGTCGTAGATAAAGCCGTTGGAATCGGACATGGCCACCACCTTGGCCCCCAGCTGGGTGGCCTTCTGGCAGGCGTAGATGGCCACGTTGCCGGAGCCGGAGATCACCACCGTCTTTCCGGCGAAGCTGTCCTGCTTCATCTCGGCCAGCATCTCCTGGGTGAAGTAGCACAGGCCGAAGCCGGTGGCCTCCTTCCGGGCAAGGCTGCCGCCGTAGGTGAGGCCCTTGCCGGTGAGCACCCCCACGAACTGGTTGGTGATCCGCTTGTACTGGCCAAAGAGATAGCCGATCTCCCGGGCGCCCACCCCGATATCACCGGCGGGGACGTCGGTATCCGGGCCGATGTGACGGTACAGTTCGGTCATAAAACTCTGGCAGAACCGCATCACCTCGCCGTCGCTCTTGCCCTTGGGGTCGAAGTCGGAGCCGCCCTTGGCCCCGCCCATGGGCAGGCCGGTGAGACTGTTTTTAAACACCTGCTCGAACCCCAGGAACTTGATGACCGAGGCGTTCACCGAGGGGTGCAGCCGCAGCCCCCCCTTGTAGGGGCCGATGGCGGAGTTGAACTGGACCCGGTAGCCCCGGTTCACCTGGACCTTCCCGCTGTCATCCACCCAGGAAACACGGAAGGTGATCATCCGCTCCGGCTCCACGATGCGGTCGATGATGCCGGTCTTTTCCAACTCCGGGCGCTTCTCCAGCACCGGCTCGAAGGATTCCAGCACCTCCCGTACCGCCTGCAAGAACTCCGGCTCCCCGGCGTTGCGGCGCTGCACGGTTTCGTAGACCCCTTGCAGATAGCTGTTTTTGAATTCCATTTTCGTTACCTCCCCTGTGATCTGGCGGCGGATCGTGTGGGCCGTCTTTTTTCTTTGCCATTCATTATAACCCCACAACCTTTCCATTACAAGTTTTCCCGGAAAAAAAGTTGTAAACTCTGGCGGGTCTGTGCTATAATAATTGTCAATGACCGGACCGGACAGCGGCGGGCAGCAGCCGAAAGGCTCTGTCTGAGGAAAGTCCGAGCTTCACAGGGCAAGGGTAGCTGCTAACGGCAGCCGGAGGCGACTCCAGGGAAAGTGCAACAGAGAGATACCGCCGGGCAGGACCTTCTGATCCCGCCCCGGCAAGGGTGGAAAGGCGAGGCAAGAGCTCACCAGCGCCCGGGAGACCGGGCGGCTATGTAAACCCTACCCGAAGCAACACCGCACAGGGACATAACGGCGGCCCGCCGGTCCCGCTCAGGTGGCTGGAGCCCGGTGGCGACACCGGGCCAAGATAGATCGTTGTCCACGACAGAACTCGGCTTACAGGTCCGGTCAGGAAAAACGCCCTCCGAAAGGAGGGCGTTTTTCCTGACCGCCGCTGCGGCGGGGCTATCCGCTCCCTTCGGTCGCTCGACGCGAACAGAGGGGGCTTTTTGTTATTTCTTGTTGCAGGAGGAGGTATCTTGACGGTGGGGCGAGGGGTGTTTGGTGATTTTTTACATTTTTTCCAGTGGAGTATATATTCCGGCATATTCGGCCATAATCCCTGCATAAAATTAGTGTAGGGCCTGGTTTGTGCCCAAGCCCTACCTAAGGGAGGAATCGAATATGAACTATTCTTTTGCCGCCAAGACATCCCCGCCGTCGGAGCGCACCGGGATCCTCCAGAAGCTGGCCAAGGTGCGGCTGCAGCTGGCCTGTGCCGAGGACCTGTTCAACTGCGCCACCGATGACGCGATGCTGGACACCAGCATCTACCAGCTGAAGTCCCTGCAGGTCTACTACAGCTTCCTGATGCGGCAGCTTCGGCTGGAGGAGGGGGACGAGACAGAGGCCATCCCCCTGCCCCCCCTGGAGGCGCTGGGCGAGGCACCGGCGGCACCGGTAAGTGAAGGGGTGGTGGAGAGCATGGGGTAGTGGCGAGCCCCACGGTAACGGGGCTTTTGGTGCTGGGATTTTTGCTGCTGGTGCTGCTGATCCGCATCCGCAGGGCGGTGGGAACGGCGGTAAGTTCGGCAGCGATGGGTGTCGGCGCCCTGGCGGCGGTGAACCTCACCGGACTGGTGACCGGGGTGGTGCTGCCCTGGAATCTGTTCACCATGCTGGTTTGCCTGGTGCTGGGGGCGCCAGGGGTGGTGTCGATGCTGGTGTTGCAGTTGTTTTGGGTGTAGCGGCGTGGCGGCGTGCCGCCGCTGTCAGGCCCTGCACGGCTGCTGCGCAGCCTTACCAAAGTACAGGACGATAGTAACTGCCTGGAGACTAAGCCCCCAAAAGGCCGCTGTAAATAAGATAAGGCTGGAAAATTCTCCGTTTTTAGGGGGGTTACTCGAAGTGACAGGCACGGCGGCCAAAACGAGACTTTTGTTTTGCGCAGTTGCAGGAGCGGTTTTTCCTTTTGTAGATACTGCCCTTCAAAACAGCCCGTCCACTGTAAAGTGGGCGGGCGTTTTTTGAAGGTGGGGGCTTTCCTAATTACCCCTCCTCCCCCACCGGATAACAAACCTCTGTCACCCACTGCGCAGGATCGCTGGTCTGAACAGGGCCCACATGATAAATGTTGAACATCGGGCCGTCCAGGCGGCAGTTGTTGGCGGCGGCCCAGTCCACCACCGCCTGGTTCACTCCGCCGATCTGGTCGTAGCCGCCCTGGTAGGTCACCGATGCCACACGCTGGGCCGGAACCTGGCGGAACCGGACGTTCTCGGTGTCGGTGTAGCTTCCCTTTACCGCCATCTGCACCTCCACGTCCACCTGCTCCTCCCGGTACTCGCTGTCGTGGAAGATGGCCAGGCCGTAGCAGGGGTCGGCGAACTGGAGCCGCTGGGGGGCGGTCTCCTCCATCATCCGGGTCCACAGTTCCCCCTCCCGGCTGTAATCGGCGATGATCCCCCGGAGGCTCGCCACCTGGCGGGCCGGTATCTCTTTGAGCGTCACATTGTATTCCATCTTGTCATCCTTTCCCACCCGCTCCAGGGTGGTCTCCAGCAGCAGGAGCCGCCGCTGAGCCGCCCTCAGTTCGGCCAGCAGTTCCTCCCTGCGTATCCGAAGGAACTGCTCCAGCGCCGCCGGGTGGTGGTAGGCGGAGAGGATCTCCCCCACCGCCCCCACACCGAAGCCCATCTCCCGCAGGGCGTGGATCCGCTCCGCCTCCACCAGCTGTCCCTCGCCGTAGTACCGGTAGCCGGTGGCGCTGTCCACCTGCTCCGGTATCAGCAGCCCCGCCTCCTCATAGTAGCGCAGCATCCGCACGCTGATGCGGGAGAGTTTAGAAAATATCCCGATCTTCAGCATCCCTCACAGTACCTCCTTTGTTCGTCCTTGTGGGCCCAGGTACTATGATAAACCATAACACAGTGTCAGAGTCAAGGGGTATTTTGGACATTTTCCCAGGCGGCTGCCCCGGCGGCCACCAGCCGGGCCCCCCGGTCCTGGGAGAGTTCCCAGAAGCCGATGCCCCCCAACCCCTTCTCCCGGGCGAACCGGGCCTTGGCGGCGATGGAGGAGGGGTCGTCGTAGCTGATGAACCACCCCTCCCCCAGGAGGTAGGGGACCTGGGCGGTGTCCTGGAAGGAGCGGGGATACCGGCTCAGGTCCTCCGCCACGATCCGGTCGTAGCTGGCGGAACGGGCCGAGAGGAACCGGCTCCCGGGACCGGTCTGCCCCGGGGCCAGCTGGTAGCGATAGCCGTAAAGGGGCATCCCCAGCACCAGCTTTTCCGCCGGGACACCGGCCCGGAGCCACCCCTCCACCCCCTCCCGGACGCTGGCGGTGTAGGGCAGCGTCCCCTCCCGGAGGTCGGCCAAGGGGGCGTTGAAGCCGGCGGTGCCGCTCCAGGGGCCGTGGAGGTCGTAGCCCATGAGGAAAAGGTAGTCCACCGGCTCCGCCAGGGCGGCGGGGCTGTTGTTCGACAAAAACTCCTTCCCCAGGGGGACGGCGGCGGAGAGGAGATATTGGCGCCCCTCCTCCCTCCCCTTGGCGTCCAGGGCCTGGCGCAGTTCCCAGAGCAGCCGGGGGTAGTTCTCCCCGTCCTGGTGGCGGTGACCGGTCCCCTCCTTCCCCCCGGAGACCGGGAACTCCCAGTCCAGGTCGATGCCGTCCAGCCCCTGCTCCGCCATCAGGGCCACGGCGCTTCGGGCCAGGTCTTTCCGGCCCTCCGGGGTGGCGGCGGCATCGGAGAACCCCTCCGACCGGTCCCAGCCCCCCACCGAAAGGAGCAGCCGCAGCCCGGGCCGTTCCTCCCGCAGGGCCCGCAGCCCCGCCAGGCTGGGGAGGTCCACCGCCGGGTCGGCCAGCGCCACCCGGCCCTCTTCGTCGATACCGGCAAAGGCGTAGTGGATGGCAGTAAGCTGCTCCACCGCCAGGTCCCCGGGTAGAAAGCCCTCCGCCCGGGCGTAGTCAGGGTAGTAACCCACCACCAGCCCCCGCTCCGCCCCCGCCCCGGCCGAGACCGCCCCGGGGGAGACGGGTGGGACGCTCCGGGCCAGGGAGGATGCCTCCCGCCACCGCAGCCGCCCTGCAAAAGCCGCCGCCAGGACCAGTGCCAGACCCGCTCCCATCCACCAAACGCCCCAAAGCCGCCGACCCATCCGGCCCGCCCCCTTCCCGCCAAAAACAGAGATACTGTTATCATATCCCCGGGGCCGCCCGCTATCCCGGCACCGGTCATCCGCTGATTTAACAATTTATTCACGCTTTTTCAGCACGCCTGATGTAAAATTACTGTATAATAAGCGAAGGATAAAGGTGGTGTGCCGTCTGTTCGGATATGTGCGGCCCCTGGAGCCACAGCTGCGGGTCTGCGAGTTGGAGGCGTACAAGGCGGTCTACTGCGGCCTCTGCCGGCAGCTGGGCCGGACCTTCGGCCTTCCGGCCCGGTTCGCCCTCAGCTATGACGGCACCTTCCTGGCCCTGCTGGCCATGGCGCTGGCGGAGCCGGAGCCGGGGATCGCCCCAGGACGCTGCCCCTTCCACCCCCTGGAGCGCCGCTCCCTCTGCGGGGAAACACCGGGCCTGGCCCTGGCCGCCGACGTGGTGGCCCTCTCCCTCCACTGGAAGCTGCGGGACGACCTGGCGGACGAGGACCTTCCCCGCCGTCTTCTGGCCCGGAGCGGGCTTTTGATGACCCGGGGGGGCTACCGCCGGGCCGCCGCCCGCCACCCGGAGTTGGACGCCGCCCTGGCCGGGATGACCCGGGCCCAGGCCGCCCTGGAGGGGGAAAACTGCCCCGACCTTGACCGGGCGGCGGAGCCCACCGCCAGCCTTTACTCCACCCTGCTGGCCTCCCTGGCCCCGGAGGAGGAGAGCCAGCGCCGGGTGCTGGCCCGGCTGGGGTACCTGCTGGGGCGGTACATCTACCTGGCCGACGCCCTGGACGACCTGGACAAGGACCGGCAGAAGGGGCGGTACAATCCCCTGGCCGCCGCCTGCGGCGCCGGGGCGGAGACCCAGGCGGTCCGGGAACGGGGGCGTGGCTCCCTCTTCCTCACCATCGGGGAGGCGGAGCGGACCTACCGCCTGCTGCGGGTGCGCCGCTTTTCCCCCATTCTGGAAAATATCCTCACCCTGGGGCTGATGTCCACGGCGGAACGCCTGGCATCCGCCCCGGCGGGACAGAAAGGAGCTGAGACGGATGGTTGACCCTTACCAGGTGCTGGGCATCCCCCAAAGCGCCACCGACGACGAGATCAAGGCCGCCTACCGCCAGCTGGCCCGGAAATATCACCCCGACAACTACGTGGACAACCCCCTGGCGGACCTAGCCACCGAGAAGATGAAGGAGATCAACGACGCCTACGACGAGATACAGCGGCGCAGGCGGGGGGGCGGCCAAGGGGCGGCCTCCCAGAGTTACGGCGGCCAGAGTTACAGCGGCCAAAGCTACTGCCAGCAGACCGCGTCCCAGTTCGACGACATCCGCCGGATGATCCAGAACGGCCGCCTGCTGGAGGCGGAGGAACTGCTGGAGGGGGTGCCCCAGCCCCGGCGGGACGGGGAATGGAACTACCTGATGGGCAGCATCTACTACTCCAAGGGCTGGCTGGACACCGCCATCAACTACTATGTGGCGGCCTGCCGCCTGAGCCCCAACAACCTGGAGTACCGGGGCGCCTACCAGCGGCTGATGCAGCAGCGCCAGTACGGGGCCTACCCCTCCGCCGAGGCGTCCTGCTGCCAGACCTGCGCCACCATCTACTGCTGCTCCTCCTGCTGCAACTGCATGGGCAGCGGCTGTTAAAAAGGATGTGACACGCCATGAAGCATAAAAGCAGCCAGGTGGCCATCGGCGGGATGGCCTCCGGTCTCTGTCTCCTGCTGATGTTCCTGACGGGGATGATCCCCTTTTCCGACTACGTCTGTCCCACCTTCGCCGGGCTGGTGCTCATCGCCGTGGCGGAGGAGTTGGGACGGGGCACCGCCCTTATCGTCTACGGGGCGGTGTCGCTGCTGGGGCTGCTCCTCACACCCAGCAAGGAGGCGGCCATCCTCTTTATCTTTATCTTCGGGTACTACCCCACCATCCGGGGGGCGCTGGAGGAAAAGGTGCGGCCCATGCCGCTGCGCTGGCTGGTGAAGCTGCTCATCTTCAACATCATGGTGGTGCTGGCCTACGTGGTGGTGGTGAACGTCCTGGGCATCCCCGACATCATGGAGGAGTTCGGCAGCTTCGGCCAGTATTCGGCCCTGGTGCTGCTGGCCTTCGGCAACATCTTCTTTGTGATCTACGACTACACGGTAGGCAACCTCACCGCGGTCTACCGGGACTATTTCGCCCCCAAGTTCCTGCGGCGCGGGGGCCGGTAAACGGGAAAAACTCAAAAAAGGCGCTGCCCTGGTACCCGCCAGGACAGCGCCTTTTTATATGGTACTTCTTACGGCTTCAGGTATTTATCCATCCAGCCGGTGATCTCCGCCAGCCGCTTCCGGCGGTTTTTGGGCTTGCCGGAGCGGGAAAGCTCGTGATTCTCCCCACGGAAGAGGCAGAGCCGGGCGTCGACGCCCTTCTCCCGGACGGCGTTGAACATCTGGATGCCCTCCACCATCCAGCAGCGGTAGTCCTCCTCGGCGTGGATAAAGAGGGTGGGGGTGGTGCAGTTGTGGGCGGCGCTGAGGGGGGACTGGCTCCACAGCTTCAGCATGTCGCCGGCGGTGGTGGCGGCGCCGTGGCCCTCCGCAAAGCTGCGGCCGCAATCGCTGGTGCCCTCCATGGAGATGAAGTTGGCGATGGACCGCTGGGAGGCCGCTGCCGCGAACCGCCCGGTATGGCCGATGATCCAGTTGGTCATGAACCCGCCGTAGGAGCCGCCGGTGACCCCCAACCGCTCCTTGTCGATCTGGGGATATCTCTCCAGCACCTGGTCGGTAAAGTCCATGAGGTTCTGGTATTCCACCGTGCCGAACCTCCCGCGGATATCGGCGAAGTCCTCCCCCCGGGCGTCACTGCCCCGGGGATTGGCGAAGAAAACAAAGTACCCGTGGCTAGCCCAGTATTGCATCTCGTGGTAGTACACCGCACCGTAGGAGAGCCGGGGGCCGCCGTGGATATCCAAAATGGCGGGGTACTTCCTGTCCGGGTCGAAGCCCACTGGCTTTAGGACGAAGCCATGGATCTCAAAGCCGTCGGGGTCGGTGAACCGCAGTTCCTCCGGGTGGATCACGGCGTGATCCCGGTAAAAGGCGTCGTTGAAGCTGGACAGCCGCTCCCAGCCGCCGCCGGTGGTGCGGTACAGTTCCTGGGGGCGCATGTCGTGCATCGCCACGAACACCGCCTTGCCGTCCCGGATGTCGAAGAAGTCCACCGAGCCGGTCTTTTCCACCAGGGGCGTGACCTTCCCCTCCTTGTCCACGGCGATGAGCCGGGATTCGTCCTCCTTGCCGGAGATGAGATAGAGGGTCTCCCCCTCCCCCACAAAGCAGCTGCCGCCGCCGTACCGGGCGTCGGAGCCCACCGGGTTGCCGATGGAAAGGAAGCCGTCGTAAAGCCGCTTTACCTCCCCGCCGTCGGGTCCGGCGGTCCAAAGGCTGGGCACCTGGGTGCTGTCATTTACCTCCCCCACCGCCCCGGCAAAGACCACCCGGTCCCCCATCCAGCCCACCTGCCAGACACGGTAGCCCCCGGGGGCCACGGCGCAGCTGGTGCTGCCGGTGGCGTAGTCGTAGACCCAGATGCCGGTGGTGAACTCGTTGACGGTGGTGAAGTCGTTGCCGTGGTAGACGATCTTCCCCTCCCGGGGGCAGACCGCCACACCCTCCACGTTGAGGTACTTGCCGGTGATCCGGGTCAAGGCGCCGTTGGCGGCGTTGTAGAGCCACAGCCCCTGGCGCCGCTTGCTGGTGAGGCCCACCCCGTTGAACCAGAAGGGGTACTCGTCAAAGATGGTGAACCGGGCCTCCTCGTCCCGGATGGCGGCCAGTTCCTCCTCCCGGGCCGCGCCGGTGAGGTTATGCAGCCGCTCCGCCTTGCGCAGGTCCCGCCGGGCCCGGAGGACGAAGATATTCTCGTCCAGCTTGCCGATGGCGGTGGCGTTCAGCGGCACCGTGAACCGCAGCCCGGCGCTGCCCCCCGCCAGGGGGAGGGTGTAGAAGGCGGTGCGCTCCTCCCCCTTCTCCCGGGCGGCGTTGGTCTCCCTGTCCCGTGGGGCCGGGAAGGTGATGGCGCCGTCCCCGTCCCAGACGAAGGAGGTGACATCCCCCGCCCCGGTCAGCTGCCGCAGCCCCTTCCCCTCCTGCCAGAGCCAGAGGTCGGAATCGTAGCCGTTTTTCTCCTCGTTGGCCCGGTGGGTCAGGAAGGCGGCCTTGCCGCCGCCGGGTGCCCAGGCGGGGGCGGAGACGGCTGTCAGCTTCAAAAAGTCATCCCGTTCGATCGTTTGCATCCTCTCTCCCTCCTTATACCTTCAGATGTGCATCCATCCAGGCGGTGATCTCCTCCAGCCGCTTCACCCGGTTCCGGGGGCCGCCGGAGCGGGAAAGCTCGTGGTTCTCCCCACGGAAAAGGCAGAGCCGGGTCTCCACCCCCCGGTTGATGAGGTCGGTGTACAGCTGTAACGCCTCCCCCAGGGGACAGCGGAAGTCCTCCTCGGCGTGGATGAACAGCATGGGCGTGACGGCGTTTTTGGCAAACTTCAGGGGGGAGGAGGCCCAGCCCTCCTCCACCTTGCGCCGGGCGTGGATGCCGCCGAAGCGGCAGGGGCTGTACATATAGGACCAGTCGCTGGAGTTCTCGTCGCTGATCCAGTTGGAGATGGACCGCTGGGAAGCGGCGGCGGCGAAGCGGTCGGTGTGCCCCACGATCCAGTTGGTCATGTAGCCGCCGTAGGAGCCGCCGGTGACCCCCAGCCGGGCCGGGTCGATATCCGGCCACCGCTCCAGCACCTGGTCGGTGAAGGCCATGATATCATCGTAGTCCACCGTGCCGTACCGGGTCATGAGGAAACCGAACTCGTCCCCCTTGCCCTCGCTGCCACGGGGGTTGCAGTAAAAGACAAAGTACCCCCGGTTGGCCCACAGCTGCATCTCGTGGTAGTAGACGTCGCCGTAGGCGGTCTTTGGCCCGCCGTGGATGTCCAGGATGCCGGGGTATTTTTTCCCCTTTTGGTACCCCGCGGGGGGGATGACCCAACCCTGGATGGTGTCGCCGTTGTCGTTGACAAAGTCGCAGGGGACCGGGGCCACCACCGAATGGGTCTCGGTATAGCCCTCGTTGAAGCTGGTGAGCCGGGTCTCCTCCCCGGTCTTTACATCCAGCTGGTAGACCTCCTGGAGGCGCATGTCCCGCAGCGCCACCATGTAGATCGTATCCCCGGCGATGTCGAAGCAATCCACCGAGCCGTTCTTTTTGGTGATCATCTCCTCCGCCCCGCCCTTGGTGACACGGACGATGTGGGAGGAGCCCTCCTGGGTGATGACGTGATAGACCGCCTCCCCCACCACCCGGTGGGCCGCCCCGGCGCCGTACCGGCAATCGCTGCCCACCCAGCTGTTGATGGGCATCTGGTAGCTTTCAAAGAAGGTCTCCTCCGCCCCGGTGACCGGGTCCAGGGTGTAGAACCAGGCGTTTTGGCTCCAGATATACCGGCTGCCGTCCGCCCCGGTAAAGAGCACCCTGTCCCCCAAAAAGTCGATGTGCCGCAGCTTGTACCGGTCCAGGGGCAGCAGCTGGCGGGTCTCCTTTTTGGCCACGTCGTAGACAAAGATGCCCAGCTTCTGCACCTCCATGTAGTCGATGTCCATCCCCATGTAGGCGATCATGGTGCCGTCGGGGTGGACGGCGAAGTCGTTGCGCACCTGGAAGGTCTCCCCGGTGATGGGGGTGGCCGAGCCGTCGGCGCTGTCATAGATGTACAGCCGGTGGCGGATACCGCTGACGTACCCCGAGCCATTCTCCAGGAAGGGCAGTTCGGTGGCCACCCGCCAGCTGGCCCCGCTCTCCTCCAGGTCCTCCGGGTCGCTGAGGGTGGTCTTGGCCTGGATGACGTACCTGGTGCCGGCAAGACGCTTGGTCACCTCCGCCAGCAGGGGGGCGGTAAAGGCCGCCACCGGCTCCCCACCGTCCACCCGCACCTTATAATAGGTGGTGGAGGGGGCCAGCAGCTTGCCGCTCTTCTCCCCGGCAAACAGGATGGTCTCGTTATCCAGCCAGAGGAAGCTGGTCTCCTTCCCCTGCCAGGTCAGCTGCTTCTGCTCCTTGGTGGCCAGGTCCAGCACCCAGATGTGGGACTGGTAGCTGTTCTCCTGGTAGTCACACCGGCTGCGGACAAAGGCGGCCCGCCGCCCGTCCGGGGAAAGCCGGAGGGCGGAAAGGGAGCTGAAGTCCAAAAAGTCCCGCAGTTCAACTCTCTGCATACAGATACCTCCTTGGTATGGCAAAGCAGCGGGAGGTCCTTCCTCCCGCCGCCTGCTTTTTTTATAGGTTGCGGCGCTTCTTCTCCACCAGGGCGGCCTGGTAGCCGAAGGCGCTCCAGGCATCCTCCTTGCCGGCCTCCAGCACCCGGAGGATCATGGCGTTGCCCTTCTCCTCCTGGCCCAGTTCATAGTAGTAGTTGGCAAGGCCAAAGCCCATGGTGACCACCTCCAGGTCGTTGGGGGCGTCGGTCATCAGTTCCTCGGGCTTGATGAGACCCTTGTACATCAGAAGGCGCCGGTGGTAGGACACCACCATCCCCGGCTCCATGTTGAGGGTGATGCGCTCCAGCAGCTTTTCGGCCTCCTCCTTTTTGCCCAGGCGGCGCAGGGTCATCCACAGCCAGTCGGTGCAGGAGATGACGTCCAGGTCCTCGTCACTCATGGTGTAGCACTTTTTGTAGGTGGCCTCCGCCCGCTGGTAGTCCTCCAGCAGGAAGTAGCTGAGGGCCAGGTGGTACCAGCAGTCCACGTTGGTGGGGTCCAGGCGCAGGGCAAATTCAAAGTCCGCAGCCGCCTCGGCGTAGCGGCCGGTGTTGATGTAGGCGTGGGCCTTGTGGCGGTACAGCAGGGGGTAGAAGGGGGTGTAGCTGATGCCCATGGCGTAGGCGTCGATGGCCTCCCGGTGCATCGACTGGCGGCGGAGGGCCCGGCCGTACTTGATCCACAGCTCCGGGTCGTAGGGGTTGGCCTCGGCGGCGGCCTTGGCGTCCAGGGCCAGCTGGGAGACCGGCTGCCCCGTCCGCTCCACGTGGACCTGGGAACTCATGGACGCTACATTTTCCAGGAAGGGTTCGCTTAACACGTTAGCCATAAAGAATACTCCATTCTGCCGTGTTGTCCCGGCGAAAAATCATCTGGTCTCTTTTCTCAATCCTGCCACTGGGCAAAGTCCCGGCGGCCGGCGTGCTCGGCGAAGCCGCCCCAGGAGGAATCCTCATCGATCTTCTTTAGGATATCGTAGGCCTTGGCCTTCTCCCCGTGGAAAAGGTAGTAGCAGGCGATGCCGTAGGAGGCGGTGGCGTAAAGATGCCCGTCCCCCTTGCCGGCGGCCTCCATGGCTTCCTCCGGGGTGATGGTGCCGTTGTAGACCAGCACACGGTTGTAGTAGCCGCAATCGGCGTACTGCACCGCGTGGCCGGGCTTGATATCCGCCACCACCTCGGCGGCCTCCTTCTCCTTGCCCAGCCGCATCAGGGTCAACCAGAGCCAGTCCTTGGTGGCCACGTCGTCGTCAAACAGGTCGCTGCGGCCGAAGCAGCCACGGAAGGAGACCTCCGCCCGTTCATACTGGCCGCTGAGGTAGTAGGCCACCCCCTGGTGGTACCAGCAATCCCAGTTGGAGGGGTCCAGGCGCAGGGCGACCTCGAAGGTGGCGGCGGAGGCGGTGTATTCCCCGATGTTGATGTAGGCGTGGGCCCGGTGCCGGTACAGCAGGGGGTAGAAGGGGTTGTAACTCAGCCCCATGCAGTAGGCGGCGATGGCCTCCCGGTGCATCATCTGCCGCCGGAGGGCCCGGCCGTACTTGATCCACAACTCCGGGTCGTGGGGGTTGGCCTCGGCGGCGGCTTTGGCCTCCAGGGCCAGCTGGGACATGGGGACAGCGGTCTTTTCCAGCAGCACCTCTTCGCTTCTGCTGGCGCAGTTGGGCAGGGCGGGTTCGGAAAGTACGTTAGCCATTCAGTACACCTCGTATCTCTAATTTCAAAAAGGTCAGTCTGTGACCTTGGCGGCGATGACGGAGATCTCCATCCGGTAGGGGGTGTCCCCCAGCCCGGCCTGGACGCACACCCGGGCGGGGGCGCAGCCGGGGGTGATCCACTTGTCCCAAACGGCGTTGAACTCCTCCTTCTGGGCGATGTCCGGCATGTAGATGGTGGCCATCACCATCCGGTCCTTGTGGGTGCCGAACTGGGCGAACAGCTCGTCCAAGCGGGCGAACAGGGCGTTTGCCTGCTCCTCCATGGTCTCCCCCTGGGCAGCCACGTGGCCGCTGAAGAAGAGAAGGCCGTTCACCTCGGTCACCCGGCTCATGGTGGCGCCGGTGTCGTAGCGAAGAATCTCCATGGGCGTGTTTCCTCCTTACTGTCATACAAACGGGGCGGCTGCCCCAACGGGTACGTTTTGGGCGCCACCGGCTAGAAGTGGCAGGCCACCAGGTGGCCGGGGGCGATCTCCCGCAGCCGGGGGCGCTCCTGGGCGCACCGGGGGCAGGCTTTTTTGCACCGGGTGTGGAAGCAGCAGCCGGCGGGTGGATCCATGGGGCTGGGGACGTCCCCCTCCAGCATCTCCTGCATGGTGGGGATATCCGGGTCGGGGATGGGGATGGCGTCCAGCAGCGCCTGGGTATAGGGGTGGGCCGGCCGGTCAAAGAGGTCGTTCTTGCTGGCGATCTCCACCATATTCCCCAGGTACATCACCGCGATGCGGTCGCAAAGGTGCTTCACCACGCTGAGGTTGTGGGAGATAAAGATATAGGTGAGATCGTATTTCTTTTGCAGGTCCTGCATCAGGTTCAGTATCTGGGCCTGGATGGAGACATCCAGAGCCGACACCGGCTCGTCGCAGACGATCAGGGAAGGGTTGAGGGCAAGGGCCCGGGCCACCCCGATCCGCTGCCGCTGGCCGCCGGAAAACTCGTGGGGGTACTTGGTGTAGTGCTCCGGGCGCAGGCCCACGTCCTTCATCAGCTGGCGGACCCGCTCCTCCCGCTGCTGGGGGGTGCCTGTTTTGTGCACCACCATGGGCTCGGCGATGCACCGCCCCACGGTGAACCGGGGGTCCAGGGAGGAATAGGGGTCCTGGAAGATGATCTGGATGCGGGTGGTCAGGTCCTGGCCCTCCTCCTGGCGGGCGAAGATGCTCTTGCCCTCAAATAGGATATCCCCGGCGGTGGGGCGCAGCAGCTTGACGATGGTCTTGCCGGTGGTGGATTTGCCGCAGCCGCTCTCCCCCACCAGGCCGAAGGTCTCCCCCTTGTTGACGGTAAAGGAGATATCATCCACTGCCTTAACATACCGGGTCTCGCTGCGGAGGACGTTCTGGCGGACCTTGACGGGGTAGTACAGCTTGAGGTTTTGGACCTCCAACAGGGCGTCGCTCATCTTCCCTCACCTCCCGTGGTCTTTTGGTATTTCCAGCAGCGGACCTTCCGGCCGTCCTCCAGGGTGATCAGTTCCGGCATGCGGTCCCTGCAGATATCCATGCACTCCTCGCACCGGGGGGAGAAACGGCAGCCCTTGGGGAACTCCTGGGGGCTGGGGATGCTGCCCTTGATGTTGTACAGCTTGTCCTGCTCCTCGTGGAGTTTGGGGATGGACTTTAACAGCCCCACCGTGTAGGGGTGCAGCGGGTCCTTGTAGATGGAGCGGACGTCGGAGTATTCCACCGCCTGGCCGCCGTACATCACCATGACGTTTTCCGCCGTCTGGGCCACGATGCCCAGGTCGTGGGTGATGAGGATGATGGCGGTGCCGGTCTTTTTCCGCAGTTCGGTCAAAAGCCGCAGGATCTGGGCCTGGATGGTGACATCCAGGGCGGTGGTGGGCTCGTCGGCGATGAGTATCTTGGGGCTGCAGGCCAGGGCCATGGCGATCATCACCCGCTGGCGCATGCCGCCGGATATCTGGTGGGGGTAGCAGTCCACGTTCTTTTCCGGGTCGGGGATGCCCACCAGCCGCAGCATCTCCACCGCCTTGGCCTTGGCCTCCGCCTTGGGGCAGCTTTGGTGGTAGATGAGGGATTCCATGATCTGGCGCCCGACGGTGAACACCGGGTTCAGGCTGGTCATGGGCTCCTGGAAGATCATGGAGATCTCGTCCCCCCGTATCTGCCGCAGCCGCTTTTCCGGCAGCTTGCAGAGGTCCTCCCCCCGGTACAAAATTTCCCCGTCGATGATCCGCCCCGGGGGGTCCTTGATGAGGCGGAGGATGGAAAGGGAGGTCACCGACTTGCCGCAGCCGCTCTCCCCCACGATGGCCAGCGTCTCCCCGTCCCGGAGGGTGAAGTCCAGGCCGTCCACCGCCGGGACCACCCCCTCCTCGGTGTAAAAGTAGGTCTTGAGGTTTTTGACCTCCAGGATCGTATCAGACATGGTCTCCCCTCCTTTAACCGTTCTTTAGCTTGGGGTCCAGGGCGTCCCGCAGGCCGTCCCCCACCAGGCTGAAACTCATCACCACCAGGGTGACGGCGATGCCGGGGATGAATACCGCCAGGGGGTAGGCCCGGATGACGTCCCGGCCGGTACTGAGCATCGCCCCCCACTCCGGGTCCGGCGGCTGCACCCCCAGCCCCAGGAAGGAGAGGGAGGATGCCGTCAGGATGGCGGTGCCCAGGTTCAGGGTGATGTTGACGATGATCTGGGAAACGGCGTTGGGGATGATGTGGGTGAAGATGATACGGGAGTGGGAGGCCCCCATCACCTGGCAGGCCTGGATGTACTCCGCCCCCTTGTTGGCCATGACGATGCCCCGGACCATCCGGGCGATGGAGGGGATGGAGAAGATGGCGATAGCGATGGCGGTGTTCTGGGTCCCGTTGCCCAGGATGGCCACCACCGTGATGGCCAGCAGCAGGCTGGGGAAGGCCAGCAGGATGTCGATGACCCGGGAGATGACGGTGTCCACCCAGCCGCCGAAGTAGCCGGCGCACACCCCCATCAGCACCCCCACGGCGCAGCCGCTGAACACCCCGGTAAAGCTGAGGGTAAGGGAGATTCGGGCCCCGTAGACCATCCGGGTAAAGGTGTCACGGCCCAGGTAGTCGGTGCCGAACCAGTGTTCCACCGAGGGGTCCTGGTACTTGTTCACCAGGTCCTGTTCCAACGGGTCCTGGCTGCACAGCATGGGGCCGGCGATGGCCACCAGGAAGAAAAAGATCAGCACAACGGCACCGGCTACCGAGACCTTGCGCCGCAGAAAGCGCCGGAAGATGGTTCCAGTCATAGCGCGTCCCCCCTTACTCGTACTTGATGCGGGGATCCACCAGGGCGTAGATGAGATCCACCGCGGTGTTCACCACCACGAAGGTGACCGCCAGCACCAGGATGCAGCCCTGTACCGCCGGGTAGTCCCGCTTGGAGACCGAATCCACCACGAACCGGCCCACCCCCTTGATGGAGAACACCGTCTCCACGATGGCGGAGCCCGCCAGCAGCGAGCCGAACCGCAGCCCGATGGCGGTGAGGATAGGGATCATGGCGTTTTTGAGGGTGTGGGAAAAGACGATGACCTTGGAGGGGATGCCCCGGGACCGGGAGGTGCGTATGTAGTCCTGGCTGATGATATCCAGCATGGAGGACCGGGTGGTCCGGGCGATGAACCCCACCGCCTGGGTCCCCAGGGTGACGATGGGCAGCACCATCCGCTGGGGGGTGATGGACCCCATGCTGGGCAGCCACCCCAGGTGGAGGGTGAACACCAGCATCAGGATCAGTGCCAGGAAAAAGGAGGGGGTAGAGACGGCCAGCATCGACAGGGCCATGATGAAGTTGTCCCAAAAACGGTTGTGGAACACTGCCGCCAGGATGCCGAACAGGATGCCCACGATGGAGGCCACCACGATGCCCCCCGCCGCCAGGATCAGGGTGTTGGGGTACCGGCTGGCCAGTTCCTCCGCCACCGGGTTGCCGGTGACGATGGAGGTCCCCAGGTCCCCCCGCAGCAGTTCGCCCAAAAAGCGAATGTACTGTACCGGGTAGGGATCGTTCAGCCCCAGCCGCTCCCGCTCGATCTCCACCATCTCCTGGGGGACGTCGATGCCCAGCATGTTCTTCACCGGGTCGCCTGGGATCATCCGCACCATCAAAAAGACGATGAGGGAGAGGACCAGCAGCATGGGGATCAGCTGCAAAAGCCGCTTTATGACGTATTTTACCAAATCTCTACACCTCCTGAAAGCATCTCTCGGCGGGCCTGTCCTTCCCCCGGGGCCACCCTCCGCCGTCATTGTACACAATGTATTGACAGAACCGGAAAAGACCCTTATACTGGAGGAAGTGACCAGCCAATGGTTCTATTGTATACACTTTCGTACACAAATTCAAGACCCAAATCACAAAAAAACACGCCAGCCGGGACGAAGCAGGGATCACCCCCTCCGTCCCGGTCGGCATGGGGAAACGCCCCGGGAAGGCGCGGAGGGCTCCGCGCCGGTGGCTGGCGGGGCTAGTGGAGGAGGAGAGGGATTGGCTAAAAAGCACAACGAAAGTTCCGAACTGGCGGACCTCATCCGGCGATCCATCATCTGCGGGGAGTTAAAGCCCCGGGAGCGGCTGACCGAGATGGCCCTGGCGGAAAAGTACAACGTCAGCCGCACCCCGGTGCGGGAGGCCCTCAAGCACCTGGAGGCGCTGGGGCTGGTGACGCTGGAGCGGTACAAGGGGGCCACGGTGGCGGACATCGACCTGGACGAGATACGGGAGATGCACATCGTCCGGGCCGACCTGGAGGGACTTGCCGCCTTCCTTGCCGCCCCCCGGCTCAGTGACGAGGAACTGATCCTGATGGATACCTACCAGCGGGAGATGGAGTTGGCGGTCCAGGCAAAGGACATCCAGCTGTTTTCCGAGTACAACGAGTTGTTCCACAACCTGTACTACCGGGGCAGCGGCAACCGGTTTTTGTACGATTCCATCCAGAACATCCTCAAGCTGTCCTGGCACACCCCCTGCACCTCCTGGCGGGGGCTGGGGGATGTGCCACTGACCATGCGGGGGCACCAACGCATCCTGGCGGCCCTCAAGGACCGGGACGCCGAGCGGGCCCGGGTGATGGCGGAACAGCACCTGCTGGACGCGCTGAACATCCACGACCGGGCATTCGACCCGGAAAACGGGCTGCTGGCCTTTTCCCGGACCTGGTAAAAGGACCTGCCCCGGCGCAGACAGGCGCCGC
>CAJUFR010000001.1:0-80578 GCA_910585525.1 uncultured Angelakisella sp. | reverse complement strand
CCAATGGCGGCCGGGCCTGTTTTGCGATATGGGGGACATCAAAAACACCAAGCATTCAAGCTGCCTGCTTTACCCGCCTCTGCACCCGGGGTCCCAGGTAGGCTGCCACCACCCCCTTGGCCAGGTCGAAGGGGATGTAGGGGATACAGGCCGCCATGGCGGCTTCCACGAATCCTTTCTTCATATAGATGGCGAACCACGCCGTCCCGAAGAGGTAGCAGGGCAGCAGCGCCGCCACCATCACCGCCATCCGCTTCCAAAAGGCGTCCCCCGCCCACTTCTCGATGAGCAGCGCCACCAGCCAGGCCATCACCGGGTAGGCCATGAGGTAGCCGCCGGTGACCCCGAACAGCACCGATGGCCCCGCCGAAAACTGGGCGTACACCGGCACGCCGATGGCCCCCAGCAGCAGGTAGCAAAGCTGGGAGAGAAGGGCCGCCCCCTTGGGCAGCAGGCTGCCGCAGAGGAACACCGCCAGCACCGCCAGGTTGAAGGGCACCAGGGGCATGGGGATCACGATCTGGGAAAGCACCGCCGTTACCGCCACAAAAAGGGCGGCGAGGGTCAACTCCCGGGTGGTCATTTTTTTCATAGCAGGGCGCTCCTTTCGTCAACAAAAAACCATTTTTCTCCTGCCCTAGTATAATGGAACGCCGCCCCGATTGTCAACTATAAATTTTATAAAAGTTTACAATCTTTTCCTCCCCTTTTTCCTCCCGAGAAAAGCGAAAAAAATCGTGAAAAGGGGTATCTTTTTTTTTGCCTTGGTGCTATAATCAAAAAGTTAATTAAAAATCTGTGCAAAAAGTCGAAAATCTAAGGAGGCACCCATGAAAAGGGAAGATCTAAGAAATATCGCCATCATCGCCCACGTTGACCACGGCAAGACCACCCTGGTGGACGGGATGCTCCGCCAGGGGGGCACCTTCCGGGATAACCAGGTGGTCCAGGAGCGGGTGATGGATTCCAACGACCTGGAGCGGGAGCGTGGCATCACCATCCTGGCCAAGAACACCTCCACCTCCTACAACGGCATCAAGATCAACATCGTGGACACCCCCGGCCATGCTGACTTCGGCGGCGAGGTGGAGCGGGTGCTGAAGATGGTGGACGGGGTGCTGCTGCTGGTGGACGCCGCCGAGGGCCCTATGCCCCAGACCCGCTTCGTGCTGGAAAAGGCCCTGGCCCAGGGGCTGCGGGTGGTGATCATCGTCAACAAGATCGACAAGCCCGACGCCCGTATCAAGGAAGTGGTGGACGAGGTGCTGGAACTGTTCATGGACCTGGGGGCCAGCGACGAGCAGCTGGACAGCCCCACCGTCTTCTGCTCCGGCCGCCAGGGCACCGCCTCCTACTCCCCCGACGTCCCCGGCACCGACCTCACCCCCCTCTTCGAGACCATCGTGAACTACGTGGCCCCCCCGGAGGGCAACGAGGAACTGCCCCTTTCGGTGCTGGTCTCCAGCGTGGAGTACAGTTCCTTTGTGGGGCGCATCGCCGTGGGTCGGGTGGAGACCGGCTCCATCCGGGTGAACCAGGAGGTGACGGTCTGCGACTTCCACCACCCGGAGGTGAGCGGCAAGGGGAAGATCACCGCCGTCTACCAGTACGACGGCCTTGCCAAGGCACCGGTGCAGGAGGCCAAGGTGGGGGATATCGTGGCCTTCTCCGGCATCGAGAACATCACCATCGGCAACACCGTCTGTGACCCCGCCCGGGTGGAGGCTATCCCCTTTGTCAAGATCAGCGAGCCCACCATGGAGATGACCTTCTCGGTAAACGACAGCCCCTTCTGCGGCAAGGAGGGCAAGTGGGTCACCTCCCGCCAGATCCGGGACCGCCTTTACCGGGAACTGCTCAAGGATGTCTCCCTCCACGTGGAGGACACCGACAGCGCCGACAGCTTCCGGGTGCTGGGCCGGGGGGAGATGCACCTTTCCATCCTCATCGAGACGATGCGCCGGGAGGGCTACGAATTCCAGGTGGGCGCCCCCAAGGTGCTGTACAAGGAGATCAACGGCAAACGCTGCGAGCCCATCGAGGAACTGGTGGTGGACGTGCCGGAGGAATACATGGGCAGCGTTATGGAGAAGATGGGCTCCCGCAAGGGGGAACTCCAGGCCATGCAGCCCAAGGGCAGCCGGATGGAGTTAAAATTCCTGGTCCCCTCCCGGGGCCTTTTCGGCTACCGCAGCGAGTTCCTCACCGACACCCGGGGCGAGGGCATCATGTCCTCGGTGTTCCACGACTACCAGGAGTACAAGGGGGAGATCAGCGGACGCCAGGTGGGCTCCCTCATCGCCTTCGAGACCGGCGAGGCGGTGGCCTACGGCATCTTCAACGCCCAGGAGCGGGGTATGATGTTCATCGACCCCGGCGAGAAGGTCTACGCCGGGATGGTAGTCGGCTCCAACCCCAAGGGGGACGACATGACGGTAAACGTCTGCAAGAAAAAGCATATGTCCAACACCCGGGCCTCCGGTTCGGATGACGCCCTCCGGCTGGTGCCCCCCCGGCACATGAGCCTGGAGGAGAGCCTGGAGTTCCTGGCCCCCGACGAACTGCTGGAGGTCACCCCCAAGAGCATCCGCATCCGCAAGAAGGTGCTGGACCACGGGGAGCGGATGAAGGCAGCGGCCAAAAAGAAGAGCGCCCAATAACTACCCAACGACCATAAAGACCCAGGACACAGGAGGTACCGCCATGGCTGACTATTCCAAACTGCAAAACGGCAGCGACGTCCGGGGGGTGGCCCTGGCCGGGGTCCCCGGCGAACCGGTCACCCTCACCCCGGAGGCGGCCCGGGCCATCGCCGGGGCCTTTGTCCGCTGGCTGGCCGCCCGGACCGGCAAGGCTACCCATGAACTCACCGTCGGGGTGGGCCGGGACCCCCGGCTCTCCGGCCCCGACCTGGCCGCCGCCACCCGGGACGGCATCCTGGACCAGGGGGCCCGGTGCGGCGATTGCGGCCTGGCCAGCACCCCCGCTATGTTCATGTCCACCCTCCTCCCCGGCTTCGGCTGGGACGGGGCGGTGATGATCACCGCCAGCCACCTGCCCTGGAACCGCAACGGCATGAAGTTCTTTACCCCCGCCGGCGGCCTGGAAAAAGAGGATATCCGGCATCTGCTGGCCCTGGCCGGGGAACTGCCCCCTGCCACTCCCCGCCAGGGGCGCGCCGGGGACCGCCTCTTCCCTTCCCCGCTCATGGACGCCTACGCCGCCCACCTCCGCCAGCTGATCATCGACGGGGCTGGCAGCGGGCCCCGGCCCCTGGCCGGCTTCAAGATCGCGGTGGACGCCGGCAACGGGTCGGGGGGCTTCTTCCCCCGGCAGGTACTGGAACCCCTGGGGGCGGATGTTTCCGCCAGCGTCTACCTGGAGCCGGACGGCCGCTTCCCCAACCACATCCCCAACCCGGAGGACAAGGCCGCCATGGCCGCCATCCGCAAGGCCACCCTGGAGGGGGGCTGCCACCTGGGCATCATCTTTGACACCGACGTGGACCGGGCGGGGGCGGTGGACCGGGACGGCTCCCCCCTCTCCCGCAACCGGCTCATCGGGCTGATGGGTGCCATCGTGGCCCAGGAGGCCCCCGGCTCCACCGTGGTCACCGATTCGGTGACCTCCGACGAGCTGGCCGCCTTCCTCACCGGCAAGCTGGGCCTTGTCCACCGGCGGTTCAAGCGGGGGTACAAAAATGTCATCAACGAGGGCATCCGGCTGAACCAGCAGGGCACCCCCTGCCTGCTGGCCATCGAGACCAGCGGCCACGGCGCCATGCGGGAGAACCACTTCCTGGACGACGGGGCCTACCTGGCGGTGAAGATCATCATCCAAGCGGCCAGGCTCCGGGAAAAGGGCCAGACCCTGGGGGACCTGCTCCGGGAGCTCCGGGAGCCCCTGGAGGCCGCCGAGCACCGGCTGCCCATCGGGGCGGAGGACTTTGGGGCCTACGGGGCCCGGGTGCTGGAGGCCCTTGCCCCCTACGCCGCCGCCCGGGAGGACTGGCAGGTGGCCCCGGACAACCAGGAGGGGCTGCGGGTCTCGGTCCCCGGCCTTTCCGGCTGGTTCCTGCTGCGGATGTCCCTCCACGACCCCTTGATGCCCCTGAACATCGAGAGCAACCGCCCCGGCGGCGCCGCCGCCATCCTGGACCAGCTGCTGCCCTTCCTGGAGCAGTGGGAGGGGCTGGCCCTCCCTGTTATGGAAAAATAACTCCCATTTTTTCCCAAAAACCGACCTTCTCTGGTAAAATGATTGCATCATTTTTTTACCAGAGGAGGTTTTTTCATGGTGATCTATGGCTACATCCGGGTATCCACCAGGGAGCAGAACGAGGTGCGGCAACTCAACGCCCTGGGTGGATGGGGCATCCTGCCGGAAAACCTGTTCACCGACAAGCAGAGCGGCAAGGACTTCGAGCGCCCCGGCTGGCTGGACCTGATGGGCCGCCTGGACCGGGGAGACCTGCTGGTGGTGCAGAGCATCGACCGGCTGGGCCGCAACTACACCGAAATTTTGGAATGGTGGAGGTACATCACCAAGGACCGCCAGGCGGACATCGTGGTGCTGGACATGCCGCTGCTGGACACCCGGGCCAAGGGGGAGGACCTGACCGGCGCCTTTGTGGCCGACCTGGTGCTCCAGATCCTCTCCTACGTGGCCCAGGCGGAGCGGGAGAACATCCGCAAGCGCCAGGCGGAGGGCATCGCCGCCGCCAAGGCCCGGGGGGTGCAGTTCGGGCCGGACCGTGACCCGGTGCCCACCAGCTTCATCGAAGCCCGGCGGGCCTACCAGACCGGTACCCTCAGCCTCCGGGAGGCCGCCCAACAGGCCGGTATGACCAGAAGCACCTTCTACCGGTCCTGCCAGCGGGACGGCTGCCCCCCAAAGCCACGGTCCCAGGCGAAAGCCAAGGGCCAGGCCCCAGCCTGTCGAAGGATCGACGGGCCATCTTACCAGAGCCAGGGAGAGGCAGCGGGTTAAGACGTCCTTTTCCAGCCTGGCACAGGCAGAAAAGGACGTCTTAGCTTTGTCCGGCGGACAGGACTTGTGTACAATGATGAGGTGCACAGGTCTTGTTGCCGTGCAATAGATCGACCTTACCAGGTTTTCCTGGTTCATCGGGGGGAATGGGGGGATCGGAGATATCACCTTTTGAGCGGAAAAACCCGCCCGGTCCACCAAAACGGCAGGCCGGGCGCTTTTCTTTTCCGTTACAGGTCGTACAAACGCTGGTTGCAGTACATCTGGCATTCCGGGACCCCCTCCGGGTAGGCGGTGATGAACTTGAGGGAGTAGAGGTCACAGGTGGTCTCGGCGTTGGTGCAGGGGTCCAGCAGCACAAAGAAGCTGCTGCCCACGCTGCGCAGGTATCCTTTTACCGAGACGGTCTCCCCGGTGCCGATAAGGAACTTGCAGACCACGAACCGCCCCATGGCGTCGCAAAGGGTCTCCTGGAGGCTTTTGGTATCCACCTCGGCGGTGATCTCCCCCATCTGGGAGATGGGCAGCATCACCTCCGGCATGTTGTTGGATGGCTGTGCCGGCATCGCGCGTCAACTCCTTTTTTCGGGATACGGCCCGGAGAGGGGCCGTACATCCCCAGTCTATGCCGGGGCGGGAGGGGGTGTTCAAAAGGTCCCCCCGGTGTAGGCGGAAAGGATGTAGTCGGTGAAGTAGGGCCGGGGGGCGTATGCCTGTTGATTCTCTTTCCTTTAACCATTTCTGAAAATCCTCCTCATGTTGGGGGTCTTCGTAGAACTTCTCTACGATACCGACAAGCGAGCTTGCGAGGTCGCTCACCTGTGCGTCAGACAGATTCATGCGCTTTTTCGGTGAGAATCTTCTCGCACTCTGCGAGAACCAGCTTCGCTTTCGGGTAGGTGTACACACCCCGGAGAATGGAAGACAGCATGGGGGGCTGGACTGCGATACCTCGCTTTTGCAGTTCCAGAATCATATCCACCTGCGTAATTCCCATTTCAGCCATTCTCGACTTGACATTCACGATATTTTCCTCCTCTCTTGATTCTTGAAACCAGAATTACTCTTGACAAATAGGCGAATTATTGTTATTATTCTTATTAGAAGTAGCTCGCCACCAAACTTCCCCGAAACGCCAATTTCGAGGGGGTCGGTTTCTTATTGCCAATTCGCATATCCCGAATTTCTTGTTCTTATTATAATTCGTCTTATGAGAATTGTCAAGAGGAAAATTCAAAAAATACGAATTGAATTTTGAGGAGGGATTTCCCCATGACTTTCAAGGAGAACATCAACCGTATCTGCGCCGAGCGTGGAACAAACCTCACCGCCGTTATAACCAAAGTCAAAGGGTCTTCATCTATGACAACAGCCATCAATAAAAAAGGGTCTATCCCCAAAGAGACAGACCTTATAGCCCTTGCCAGAGAGCTTGATTGTTCGGTTATGGACTTTTTCGCTGACGAGGAGGACATTCCCCCGGTCAAACCGAGAGACGAAGACGAAGAAGATATTTTACGAATTTACCGGGGGTTGTCTCGGAGAGCAAAGCATGAGTTCATGTCTATGGCCTATGAGTTCGAGAACCGGGAAGAACTAAAGGGGGATAGTGGAGAAACTACGGAACTGCGGAAAGATAGTGCCGTTTGAATTACTACATAGAAAAAAAGTATTGGAGGTGAGACTATCAAAGCGGTAATCTATGCTCGATATTCGAGCCATAACCAAAGAGAAGAATCCATAGAGGGTCAGCTCCGAGAGTGCCAAGAGTTTGCCTTGAAAAATGGATTCATTGTCGTAGACGAATACATCGACCGGGCAATATCGGGCAAGACCGACAACCGTCCCAGCTTCCAACAGCTCATAAAAGACAGCGAGAAGGGTCATTTTGACGCTGTGATAATGTACACCCTTGACCGTTTCGCTCGAAACAGGTATGATTCAGCCATCTACAAGGCCAAGCTCAAAAAGAACGGGGTCAAGGTCTACTATGCGAAACAGCCCATGCCGGACACTCCCGAGGGTATCATTCTGGAATCTGTTCTCGAAGGGTACGCTGAATACTACTCTGAAAACCTTGCTCGAAGTATCAAGCGAGGTCTCAAAGAAAACGCTCTGCATGGAATCGCTATGGGTAGCCCTTGTCTTGGGTATAAGATTGGAGCAGACAGGCAGTATGAGATAGAGCCAGTAGGAGCAAAGACTGTACAAACCATATTCACGATGTACTCCGAAGGAAAATCTGCCACACAGATTGTCAACTGGCTCAACGAGCAAGGGTGCAAAACCTCTCGGGGAAATGCTTTTAACAAGAACAGTTTGAAGACCATTCTACGAAATGACAAGTACATCGGTGTCTATCGTTTTGACGATGTTATACTGGAAGACGCTGTGCCGCCTATCATCGACCGAAAGCTCTTTGAGAAGGTGCAAGCGATGTTACAGCACAATTACTCTGTCCGGGCGAGAACGAAGTCAAAAGAGGACTACCTTCTCACCACAAAGCTATTTTGCGGTCACTGTGGTAAGCCGATGGTCGGAGAAAGCGGCACTTCTCACACAGGGCGAATGTATTACTACTACAAATGCACTGGACGAAAAAGGGGCGGCAAATGCCCCAAAGCTGTTGAAAAGAAAGATTGGATAGAAGAAATCGTTGTAAGATTCACCGTTGAGAAGGTACTCACCGATGAATCCATAGACCGTATCGCAACCAAAGCGATGGAGATTGTAGAAAAAGACCTCCAAGATACCTCTGTCCTCGTAGGTCTGCAAAAGATGTTGAAAGAGTGCAACAAGCGAATCAAAAACCTTCTGTCTGCGGTAGAACAAGGGCTTGTCACTCCGGCAACCAAAGACAGACTTGAGGAGCTGGAACAGGAGCGGAGAGACATCGAAGGGCAAATAGCCCGGGAAGAAATGAAAAAGCCGCTCTTGACGAAGGAGCGTATTGTGTACTGGCTCACATCGTTCAAGAGCGGCGATATTCACGACATCGAGTATCAGCGGCGAGTAATCGACACTTTAGTAAACTCCGTTTTCGTCTATGACGATGGAGACAAAGGTCGTAAAATCGTGCTGACCTTCAATATTTCCGGGAACAATACCATCACTATCAAGAGTTCGGATATTGAGTGTTTAACTCCAGCCGGGGGTCGCCGAACCGGCGCTTCATGGGGACGCTGAGGACCGTCCCGGTCTCGTCGTGGATGAACCGCACCCAGATGGAGCGGATGCCGTCGTCATCCCAGGCGTCCGCCGCGATGGAGAGCCTTCCCCCCGGGGCAGCCACCTCCGAGCCGATCTGTATCTGGTCCAGGACAGGGCCGGGGTTGAAGCGATCCTCCTCCGCCCCGTAGGCGGCGGCGGGGAGCATCAGCCCCAGGGCCAGCAGCCCGGCCAGTGCATTTTTCTTGTTCATGCCGTCACCTCCTTGGGGTGTTCAGGGCTTTCCGCAGGCGCCTGGTAAAGGACCAGGCCCCGGGTGGTGTACTTGATGAGCCACTCCAGCCGGGTGAGCAGGGTGGGCAGCAGCACCATCACCAGCACCACCGACAGGACGGCCCCCCGGGCCACCAGCACCCCCAGCTGGCCGATGATCAGGTTGCTGGAGCCGAACCGCAGCACCATGCCGCCGGTGGCCAGGATGCCGCCGGACGTGAGGATGCTGCCGGCGGTGGAGCGGATGGTCTCGGTGACCGCCTCCTGCCGGGGCAGCTTGGCCCGCAGTTCCAGGTAGCGGTTGGTGAAGAGGATGGCGTAATCCACCGTGGCCCCCAGCTGCACCGAGCTGATGATCAGATAGCCGATATACTGGAGGTGGGCCCCGGTAAAGTAGGGGATGGCGATGTTGATGAAGATGGAGGACTCGATGGTGAGCAGCAGCAGGACCGGCAGGCTGATGGAACGGAGATTGATGAGGAGGATCAGCCCGATGGCCCCGATGGAGATGGCGTTGACCTTGACGCTGTCCGCCGTGATGGTGTCCTTCATGTCGTAGATGGTGGCGGGGACCCCCACCATGTAGTATTCGTCGCCGTAGTAGGACCGGGCCAGACTCCGCATCGTCTCCACCAGGCGGAAGGTCTCCTGGCTCTCCCCCGGGACCCGGGCGCTGACCACCATGCGGGTGTAGCCGCCGGCGGTGAGCAGCTTCAGCTGGTCGGGGGGAACGTAGGCGTCGGGGATGCTCTTGCCCACCGTTTCCACGTAGGAGAGCACCGAACTCACCTGGGGCAGCGCCTTCAGGTCGTCGTTCAGGGCCTGCTCCTTGGCGGTGCTGCCCACCGGCACCAGGATGGCGAAGGAGTTGGATTCCCCAAACTCGTCGTTGATGGCGTCGCGCTCCCGGACGATGCGGGATTCGGGGCCGGTCATCTCCGAGGCGCCGTAGACAAAGTGGATGTTCCGCTGGGCCAGGTAGCAGGGGACCAGCAGCAGCATCACCAGGACGGTGACGAAGCCCTTGATCCGCACCGCCCCCCTGGCCAGCCTGTGGAAGGAGGGCAGGAAGGAGCGGTGGCTGGTGCGGTCGATGAGCCGGTAGCAGAACATGGTGACACAGGGCATGAATACCAGGGTGGTCACCAGGGAGATGGCGATGCCCTTGGAGAGGACCAGCCCCATGTCCGGCCCGATCAAAAACCGCATGGCGGTGAGGGCCACGAAGCCCATAACGGTGGTAAGGCCGCTGGAGGCGATGGAGCCGGTGGAGCGGGCCACCGCCCGGACCATGGCCTCCTCCGGCTGGAGCCCCTCTTTGCGGAACTCCTCGAACCGCTCCAGCAGGAAGATGGCGTAGTCCATGGAGCAGGCCAGCTGGAGGATGGCGCCGGCGGTGTTGGTGATGAAGCAGATCTCCCCAAAGATGAGGTTGGTGCCCATGTTGATGATGATGGCGATGCCCACGTTCACCATAAAGATCACCGGCTCGAACCAGGAGGTGGTGGTGAACAGGAGGATCAGGAAGATGACCGGGATGATGATGCCCATCATCTTGGCCATATCCGAACCGGCGGAGAGCCGGGCGTCCACCGTCTCCACCGGGGAGCCGCTCATGGCGTTGCTGTCACCGATGACCTCCCGGATGGCGCCGATGGCGGCCACCTCGTTGCCCTCGTCCACCACCAGGGAGTAGAGGGCGTTGCCGTTTTTGTACCAGTCCTCTACCGTTTTCTGGTCCTGTATCTCCAGGGGGACGGTGAGGGAAAGCTGGTCATCCAGCCAGTTGACGTCCTCCACCCCGTCGATGGCCTCCAGCCGGGCCTTGTAGGCCAGCGCCTCCGGGATGGTGACGTCTTTGATCATCACCCGGGTGTTGGGCACCGCCTTGTCGTAGATCTCGTCCATCAGGTCCAGCCCCACAGTGGAGGGTGCCTCCGACGGCAGGTAGTCCACGATATTATAGTTGATCTCCACCATGGTGGAGAGGACGCCGCAAAAAACGGCGGCCGCCAGGAAGAGGAAAACCACTAGTCCCCGGAGCCTCAGCATCCATCTGATCCCTTTTTCCAACAAAAAACCCTCCCAAACACTGATATTCTTATTGAACAACTGTTGACTAACCGTCTGAAAGCTATTATAATAGACGGTAGTTGATATGTCCATAGTCAATTAACAACTCAAATGTTGATTAAAGGACACTACGTCGTCATTATGTCGGTTATCTTCAAAAAAGGAGGTAAAAATTTTATGAACAGCCCAGCAGACGACCGCCGGGTGCGGAAAACAAAAAAGGCCCTCCGCCAGGGCCTGGTGCAGCTGCTCCAGGAGAAGAAGCTGAAGGACATCACGGTGCGGGAACTCACCGACGCGGTGGACCTCCACCGGGGGACCTTCTACGTCCATTACCGGGATATCTACGACCTCTACGACAAGATGTGGCAGGAGGCTAACCAGGCGATACGGGACATCTTCCGCCAGTACCCCCCGGAGGAACTGCCCGGGGGACCCGCCCCCCTCTTCCGGGCTATTATGGAGTACGCCTGGGAGAACCGGGACCTTTGCCAGATGCTGTTCGGCCCCAACGTGGACCAGTCGCTGGTGCAGGAACTCAGCGGCATCGCCGGGGAGAAGTGCGCCCAGGACTGGGCGGTGCTCTACCCCAACATCGCCCTCCCCTACCGTGATTACCTGCAGGTCTATGTGGTGGGGGGCTGCATGGGGGTGCTGCGCCGGTGGGTGGACACCGGGATGCGGGAACCCCCCAAGGAGATGGCGGCGCTGCTGGAGGGCATCACCAAGTCGGCGGCCAAGGTGGCGGGATAAAGCACGGACCCCGATATACAGAATGTGTATACCGGGGTCCTTATTTTCTGTCGTCCGCCGGAGGATCAGTCCTCGCTCTCCTCCTCCACCGCCTTGACGGTGAGCCGGTCGGCGATCACCGTCCGGTTGGTGATATAGATGTGTCTGTTCTGGTCCGGGGCGATGCCCACGTTTTCCGCCGTGGGGCGCTCCCCCGCCAGCAGCACCTTGGCCAGCCGGGCCACAGTGGCGCCGGTGTCCCCGCCGTTGATGCCGGTGGCAAAGACGGCGGTCCCCTCCTCCACCATCGCCTGGGCGGCCTCGTCCGCCACGGTGAGGAAGATGCAGGCCGCCCGGATGCGTTCGTACTTGTCCTCCGGGTACTCCTCGTCGTCGTGGATGTAGTCGGAGATCTGCCGGGCGTAGCTGCTGTTGTCGCAGATGATGATCTCTCCCCCGGCGTAGAAGATGTTGTCGATCTCCTTCTTCCAGTTGAACTCATATGCCTGGGTGATGGCGTTCCTGCCCATCTCCGCTTCGATGCCCGCCCCGGTCAGGTACCGGTCCAGGGCCTCCTGGTTGCCGTTCTCCTCGTAGTCGTCCTTGGTAAAGACGCCGTAGACCAGGCGGCCGTCATCCTTTACCTCCACGGTAGACTGGTTGTTGTTCCAGCCCTGGATGATGGCGTCCGCCAGCACCCGCATGGTGTTGCCGGCGGAAAAGCCCACATAGTACAGATCGTCCATCCGGGCCATCTGGTCCTCCGGCGGCTCCTCCCCGGTGAAGATCAGAAGGATGCCGTTTTCCTGGGCCAGGTCGATGTAATCCTCCGCCATATCCGGGTCGTAAAGCTCCACCACGATGAGACGGTAGCCCTTTTCCACCATCTTGCGGAACATCACCATCTGGTCCCTGCCCTGGGAGGTGGACATGGTGTGGATGGAAAAGCCCTCCCCCAGTTCCTCCTCAAAGGCGTTTTTGAAGTACATGTCGTCCATGCTGCTCATGTCCACCTGGAGCAGCCCTGTCAGGATCTCTGCGGGAGGCTCCTCCTCCCCGTCGCTCACCGCCACCATGGTCTTTGCCATCACCGCCATCGGCACAGGGGATGGCTCCGCCGCGGAGACCGTTTCCACCGCCGCGAACCGCCCCAGCATGGTAAAGATCAGCACCGCCGCCAGTCCGTATAGGATAAAATGCTTCATAAAAGCCGTTTTCCTTCCTCTTTTTTGGTTTCATCAGCACAGTGATACAGTGTTATGTTACCACAACCGGCGGGAAAATTCAATGGAGAGAATGTGAACAATACGCCCTCCTTTCTTCCGGGACGGTCCTCCGCCCTTGAACCCCCTCCCCAAATGGTCTATAATAAAAGCTGACCCTTCATATGATAAAAAGGAGCGAATCATGGCTTTTGGAAAAAGACCCCTGTTTGGAAACTTTGTGGAGCCCGCCTGCCGCTACTGCCACAACGCCCGGGAGAGCGCCGACGGCACCCTGATCCTCTGCCAGCACCGGGGGGTGGTGGCCCCCTATGATTCCTGCCGGAAGTACCGGTACGACCCCCTGCGGCGGGTCCCCTCCCGCCAGCCGGTGCTGCCACAGTACGACCAGTCCGACTTTGAATTGTGAGCCTGACGCCGCATGACCGGAAAGGCCCAAGGGAATGATGCTATTATGAAACATGTACGACGGATGTTCCAGCTGTTCCTTCCTCTGCTGCTGCTGGCGGCGGCGGGGTGCGCCCTGGTGTTCTGGATGGTGGGGCGGGAGGATAAGAGCCAGCGGGAGATGCTCAGCTCGGTGGGCTTTTTGGGTGACACCACCGGCTTCCTGGTCACCACCGGCCGGGAGGGGGATTTCCCCTCCCGCCCCGGCCTGGACGAGACAGCGCTGAAGGCGGAACTGGACCGGATGGTGGAACTGGCCGCCCAGGGGCGGTACAATGCCATCTTTTTCCAGGCCCGCCCCGGGGGGATGGCCCTTTACCAAAGCAAATATTTTGACCCTCACCCGGACCTGGAAGGGGCCAAGGGGCTGGGGGCCTTTGACCCGCTGGGGTATCTCTGCGACGCGGCGGGCCAGCGGCAGCTGCGGGTCTACGCCCTGCTGGACCTGTCCCAGGCCCCGGATGCCCTGACCAAAAAGGCTATGGAGACCCAGGCGGAGATCAGCGGCGGCGGCTTTGACCTGACCCAGCCGGGGACGGCGGAACTGATGGCCCGCTCCACCGCCGAGGTGGGGAAAAATTATCCCCTGGGGGGCATCCTCCTGGCCGGCCTGGACGGGCTGGAGGAGGAGGACGCCCGGGAGGTCCTCACCGGCATCCGGGCCCGGATGACCAAGGAGGGCGGGGCCGCCGCCCTGGGGCTGCTGCTGGACGGGGACCGGCCTGACGACGGCCTGGGGGCACAGGGGGCGGCCGCCCTGGGCCAGGAGGGGCTGGTGGGGCTGATCATGCCCCGGATCACCGCCGCCTCCACCGGGGAGGACGGCTGCGCCTCCCTGCTGGCCCGGTGGGCCCGGGAGCCTGCCGGCTCCGCCAAGGTGGTGCCCCTCTGCCCGGCAGCCCCCCAGGCGCCGGAGGACACCGATCCCCTGGCCGAGGCGGGATACCGTCTGCTGCTGGCCGCCACCCAGAAGGGCATCTCCGGGGCGGTGCTGGACCACTACGGCCTGTTGGCGGAGGACCCCGCCCGGGCCGAGACACTGGCCGGGTTCCTGGCCGAGGGAAAAGGCCCCGCCCCCTCCCTGGACTTCACGGTGCCGGGGGAGTTGGCCGTCACCTACCCGGCGGGGGACGTGTCGGTCACCGATGCCGCCATCTTCCTCATGGGCACCTCCGACCCCAATGAGCCGTTGACCCTGGACGGGGAGGAGATCACACGCACCACCACCGGCGGAAGCTGGGGCGCCCTCAAGAAGCTGGAGCAGGGGGAGAACACCTTCACCCTCCGCCAGGGGGAGCGTTCCCAAACGGTGACGGTGCGGCGGTATACCCCCGGCGTCTCCACCATCGACGGCATCACCGAGGGGAGCGTCTTCCCCCGGTACAGCTTCGGGGTGGACAGCAACGCCAAGGTGGTGCTCTCCTGTATGGGGCCGGCGGGGGGAAGCGTCTCCGCCACCCTGGGCGGGAGGACCATCTCCCTGGCCCAGGACGGCTCCGCCAGCAAAAACGGCGTCCCGGTGGCCTTCCGGGGCACCATGGAACTGGACCCGGCGGACTACGACCCCAATACCACCACCAGCATCGGCCCGGTGACCTACCAGCTGAACTACAACGGCACCGCCTCCACCTACCAGTCCCAGGGCGAGGTGGTGGTGGCGGGAAAGAACGTCCAGCTGGTGGTGGAGAACACCGCCCAGCTGTCCGCCGTCCTCACCGACCCGGGGGATGACGAGACCATCACCGGCAGCCTCAAGCCCGGTGCCCGGGTCTATGTGGAGGAGACGGTGCGCACCAGCCGCAGCGGGGTCATCACCCTGGCCTATAAGATCAAGGGCGGCGGGTATATCCTGGCCGGGACCCCCAGCAGCGGCTCCATGGCCCAGGTGGTGGAGGGCGCCCCCTCGGTCTCGATGGAGATGGGGGAGATCACCACCAGCCTGGGGGAGGACGGCAGCCTCACCGTCGCCCTGGGGGAGGGCACCCCCGCCATCGTCACCAGCCGCACCCAGGAGCAGCTGATCCTGGATTGCTACGATACCACCGTCACCGGGGAACTGTCCCAGCTGACCAACGGCTTCGTCCAGTCCGCCACCGCCCAGGAGATCACCGGCGGCACCCGGCTGACCCTGAAGCTGGAACCGGAGGGGGACTTGTGGGGGTATGACCTCTACTACCGGGACGGCAAAAGCTACCTCTACCTCAAACCCGCCCCCAAAGCGGGGGGCAGCTACGCCCGCCCCCTGGAGGGGGTGACGGTGCTGCTGGACCCGGGACACGGGGGCGGCGACCCCGGGGCGATGGGGGTGGCGGGAGAGACCGGCCCCGCCGAGGCCCAGCTGAACCTGGCGGTGAGCCAGGCGGCCAAGTACCGGCTGGAGCAGCTGGGCGCCAAGGTGATGCTGACCCGTGCCGACGACAGCAAGGTATCCCTCTACGAGCGGGTGGATATCTCCACCGAGACACGGCCGGATATCTTCCTTTCCATCCACCACAACAGCGGGGTGCTGACGGGGAATATGAACCAGGCGCGGCGGATGGAGTGCTACTACTTCGAGGATATCTCGGAGCCGTTTGCCCAGGCGCTGATGAAGGGGCTGCCGGAGGTGGTGGGACGGCCGGGGACCGAACCGGAGCAGGCGAGGTATTATGTCACCCGGCAGACGGGGAACCCGGCGGTGCTGCTGGAGGTAGGGTTTATGGTGAATCCGCTGGAGTATGAGGAGTGTTTGGACCGGGTGGTGATCCTGCGGACCGCTTGTGGTATCGCGGAGGCGGTGCGCAAAACAGTGGGAGGGTAAGCGGCGTGGCGGCGTGGCGGCGTGCCGCCGCTGTCATGCCCTGCACGGCTGCTGTGCAGCCTTACCGAAGTACAGGACGATAGTGACTGCCTGGAGAGTAAGACCCCAAAGGCCGCCGTAAATAAAAAAACAGCCTTGGTAAGGCTGGGAAGGTTTCCGTTTTTAGGCGGTTTACTCGAAGTGACAAGCACGGCGGCCAGAACAAGATCGTCCTACACCCAGCCGCAGGAGCGTTTTTCTTCCCCTTTGCAGAACCTGCCCTTCAAAACAGCCCGTCCACCGGCAGGTGGGCGGGCGCTTTTTGAACGTGAGGACCGACCCCTATTCATTCCCCCCGTAGCAAAGCAGCGACGAAAGGTACATCTTCAGGTACTCCTCCTCGCTGTGGGGGAACTGGATGCCGGTGATGCGGCTGTAGTCCTTGACCATCTGGTCCACGATGCCGCTGCCGCCGAAGCTGCGTATCTGTCCGGCGGCGGAGGCCTCCATCAGTCCCAGGGGTTCCCCCTGGTCCATCCGGCGGAAGGTCTCGGTGAGGTGGGAGATGAACATAAACGCCTGACCGGCGGACAGGACCACACCATATTCCCCCTCCAGCAGGTCCAGCAGAGCGATGATGGCCCTGCGGCCGTGAGGAGTCAGCTTTTGCAGCTGGGTCAACTCGTCCAGCCTGCGCAGGATCTCCTGGTTCAAGACGCGATCCATATACTCCGTTTCCGCCTCCTTCCGGGGACCTTCCTCCCCGTATATAAGCATAAGGAAATTTTAGCTTTTTGTCAACGATTGAATCCCGGCCCTTTCTGTGATAAAATAAGAAATCATACTGCCGGTCCTGCTTTTTCTCTGGTTTTTACAGCGTTTCGGGACCATGGGCGAAAAAGGAGGGGGAGGCTTGCGCACCATCCGCTATCCCATCGGCCCCGGGGACGGGGGCAAGACGGTGGAGCGGTTTTTGCGGGGAGACCAGGGCTTTTCCGGCCGGATGGTCATCACCCTGAAAAAACTGCCCCGGGGGCTGCTGCTCAACGGCGCCCATGTCCGCACCATCGACCCCCTCGCCCCCGGGGATGTCCTGGAGGTGAACCTCCCGGAGGAGACCAAACGGATGCCGCTCTGCGACACCCCGGTGCCGGTCCTCTACGAGGACGAGGACCTCATCGTCTACAACAAGCCCGCCGGGATGCCCTGCCACCAGTCGGGGGGGCACATCTACGGCACCCTTTCCTCGGTCTACGCCGCCCACTGCGCCCGTGCCGGGGCGGTGACCCCCTTCCGGGCTTTGAACCGCCTGGATAAGGATACCACCGGGGCGGTGGTGGCGGCCAAGAACCAGTTCGCCGCCGGCAAGCTGTGGAAGAAGGTGGAAAAGCGGTACTTCGCCCTGGTCCAGGGGCGGATGCCCTTCCCCCAGGGGTTCATCGACCTGCCGCTGCTGCGGCAGCGCCCCCTGGAGCTGCGCCGGGTGGTGGACCCCGAGGGCCAGGACGCCCGCACCGAATTCCATCTGCTGGGGGAGGGAGACGGGGTCTCCTTCCTGGGGCTGGTGCTCCACACCGGGCGCACCCACCAGATACGGGTCCATCTCTCCCACCTGGGACGGCCGCTGGTGGGGGATACCTTCTACGACGGGCCGGAGGAGCCGCTGCTGGGACGGCAGGCCCTCCACTGCGGCACCGCCGCCTTCCCCCACCCCATCACTGGGGAGCGGGTCCAGGTGACCGCCCCCCTCCCGGAGGACCTGCTGGCCGCCATGGCCCGCCACGGCCTGGAATGGCGGGAGGAGATGCTGGCCTTCTCCCCCGCCCCGGACCCGGATACCCTCCCCCGGCTGCTGCGCCGGGATCAGTGACCGGCTATCAACAGAAAAAAAGCCCCCTGCGGGGCTATCCAAAGTGACAGAAGGGAGCAACCAGTATGAGTTATTACTGCGGCATCGACCTGGGCGGCACCAACATCGCCGCCGGCATCGTGGACGAGGAGTACCGTATCCTCTCCACCACCAGCGCCCCCACCCCCAAGATGGTGGACGGCAAGACCCTGGCCGCCGCCATCGCCAAGGTGGCGGAGGAGGCCGCCGCCAAGGCGGGCCTCACCATGGCGGAGATCGCCGGGGTGGGGATGGGCGCCCCCGGCTACATCGACACCGAGCGGGGGGTGAACCACTTCTCCGGCAACCTGGGCCTCACCGAGGACCCCATGGCCCAGAACCTCAGCGACTGCCTGGGGGGCAAGCCGGTGCGGCTAGGCAACGACGCCAACGTGGCCGCCTACGCCGAGTACATCGCCGGGGCGGCCCGGGGCAGCCGCCGCTCGGTGATGGTGACCCTGGGCACCGGCATCGGGGTGGGGGTCATCATCGACGGCAGCGATCACGGCATGGCCGCCGAGGGGGGGCACATGGTCATCTACTACCACGGCCGCCACTGCACCTGCGGCCACGACGGCTGCTTTGAGGCCTACGCCTCCGCCACCGCCCTCATCAACCAGACCCGGGAGGCGATGCTGCGGCACAAGGAATCGCTTCTGTGGGAACTCTGCGGCGGGGACCTCTCCAAGGTAAACGGCAAGACCCCCTTTGACGGCCGGGACGCCGGGGACCACACCGCCATCGTGGTGGTGGCCCAGTACCTGGAGTTTTTGGCCTACGGCATCAGCAACCTGATCAACCTGCTGGAGCCGGATGTGGTGGTGATCGGCGGGGGCATCTGCGCCCAGGGGGAGAAGCTGCTGACGCCGCTGCGGGGGCTGGTGCATGAGATGGTGTATCATCCGCTGTTTGCGGAGCGGTGCCGGATGGCCATCGCGGAGTTGGGGAATGACGCGGGGATCATTGGGGCCGCGGGGCTGGCGAAGCAGGCGGTTTTGGGGGAGTAGGGGGTATTGAGACTGGCCTGCACCCCGCCGCAGGAGCGTTTTTTCCCTTTGCAGGTTCTTTCCTTCAAAACAGCCCGTCCACTGTAAGGTGGGCGGGCGTTTTATACTTTCAGCGCCGTCCTATAGACGTCTCCGCCCTCTCCACCAGCCTCGCATAGACCGGCAACATCTCCTCTTCGGTGCACCACCGGGCCAGTTCCTTTGCCGGGAGCCAGCGGACGCCGCTGTTCTCGTCCGGCTTGGCGGCCAGCCGCTGCCCCTCCCTGGGGGCCAGCAGGACGAAGGAGACATTGAGGTGCAGGTGGGCCGGGACCTCCTTCCCCCGCTTCTGGTGCTGGCGGACGGTGAGGACCTCCATGGAGGCCGGCTCCTCCCGGAGGGGGACCAGGCCGGTGACGCCGGTCTCCTCGGCGGCCTCCCGCATCGCCACCTTCAGCAGGTCCGGCTCCCCGTCGGCGTGGCCGCCGGTCCAGGCCCAGCTGCGGTAGATGTTATGCCAGGCCATCAGCACCCACTCCCGGTCGGGGCTCATCACAAAGGCGGAGCTGGTGATGTGGGCCGCCAGCGCCTCCCGGGTCAGGATCATCGGCCCGTACCGGCGGCAGCAATCCAGCATCAGCGCCCGGTCGGCCTCCTCCCGGGGGTCGCCGGGGCGGTAGTTTTCCAGAAGCTCCAGGTAGTCTGTCATCATGTCCCATCCTTTCCCGCCCTCCTGGCGTGCCTGGCGTAGGCCACGGCGCTGGCGGCGGAGACTAGCACCATCAGCAGGCAGAGGACCCAGAACACCGGAGAGGTGGGGCGGTCGGCGTAGCCCCCCAGGGCGGTCTGGATCAGCATTCCCGGCAGCAGCCCCAGCAGCGAGCCCGCCAGGTACCCCCGGTACCCCATCCCCATGGCGCCCATAAGGATGCTCACCAGGTCCCCGGGCAGCAGCCCCAGCACCCGCAGCAGGTAGGCGGTGAACACCTGGTTCCGGGCCACCACCTGGTCCACCCGGGCGGCCTTGGGGTAGGTCTGGACGATGTGCTGTACCAGCCCCTGGCCGGAGATCCGCCCCACCCAGTAGGGCAGGGTGACGCAGAGCCACAGCCCCGCCAGGTTCACCCCCCAGGCCATCCACAGGGGGAACACCACCCCCGACGCCACATAGAGCAGCGGCAGGGGGAAGACGATGGAAAGGGATTTGAAGGCGTAGGCGCAAAGGAACACCACCGCCGCCAGGGGCAGCGACGGCGGGGTGTAATGGAGCAGTTCCTCCACCGTGAAGCCCCGGGCCCCAAGGATACAGGCCAGGGCGAGGGCGGCGGTGACAGTGATGGGCACATACCGGAGCAGGCGTCCGGTCCAATCGGGTCTCATGGTCGTTCGTTTACCTCCGGGGGATGGTTGGTGGGGGCGGGCCGGGGCCTCTCCCCTACCTCGTTTTTCTCCGTCCCGCCTTCCGCGGGGCAGGGGCTGGCTCCACCACCGGCGGCAGCGCCTGGACCAGCACCGCCTTGGCCGAGCCGTCCCGCCCCGCCACGGTGCGCATCTCGAACAGGCCCAGCGAATCCACGAACCGGGTCAGCTTCTTGAAGCCGTAGTTGCGCACGTCAAAATCCGGGAACCGCTTGATGAGGATGTTCCCGATATCGCTTACCGAGGCCCAGCCCTCGTCGTCGCTGGTCTCGTCGGCGATGGCCTGGATGGCCGCCTTGATGGCCGGCAGCGCCATCCGGTCCTCCCCCGCCACCGGGTCCAGGGGGGCGGCGGGGACCACCTCGGCGGCGGGCTGCTGGGCCAGCACCTCCAGGTAGGTGAACCGGTTGCAGGCCGCCACAAAGGGGGCGGGGGTCTTTTTCTCCCCCATCCCGATGACGAACTTCCCCGCCTCCCGCAGGCGGCTGGCCAGCCGGGTAAAGTCGCTGTCGCTGGAGACGATGCAGAACCCCTCCACGTTGCCGGTGTAGAGGATGTCCATGGCGTCGATGATCATGGCCGAGTCGGTGGCGTTTTTGCCGGTGGTGTAGCCGTACTGCTGGATGGGGGTGATGGAGCAGTCCAGCAGCACGTTCTTCCAGGATACCAGGGTGGGGCTGGTCCAGTCCCCGTAGATGCGCTTGTAGGTGATGATGCCGTCGTTGGACAGCTCGTCCAGGATGAGCCGGATGTACTTTGCCGAGACATTGTCCGCGTCGATGAGCACCGCGAAGCGGCGGTCTTTATCCATGATGAAAGGTCCTCCTTCTCTGCTTGTCCTTTTCTCTCCCCTCTAGTGTACCTGTTTTGGAAGCAGAATACAAGGGAAAGCGGCATATCCCCCCAGGAAATCTCCCCGCCGGAAAAAAATTTTCCGGTTTTTTGTAGCCGCCTCCCCCTTTCCCTCGTATTAAAGGACAGAAGGGCCGCCGGGCAGCGGCCCGGTACCTGCCCACACCACCACTTAGTACGGAGGTCATCTCTCATGGATATCACCCAGCTGGCCACCTCCCTGGCCTGGATATGCAGCCTTGTCATGACGGTCTACACCGTCTATTTTCTGGTCATCTCCCTTTTCTCCCTGAAAAAGCCCCGGCAGTATCCCCATGCCGCCCCCGCCGCCCGGTTCGCCGTGCTGGTGGCCGCCCGCAACGAGGAGCGGGTCATCGGCGGCCTGGTCCAGAGCCTGCTGGCCCAGGACTACCCCCGGGAACTGTTCGATGTCATCGTGGTGCCCAACAACTGCACCGACGGCACCAGCCTGGCCGCCAAAAAGGCCGGCGCCCTGGTGCTGGAGTGCACCGTCCCCACCCGCACCAAGGGGGAGGTGCTGGACTTCGCCCTGAACCGTCTTTTCCGGCAGGGGAAGCGGTACGACGCCATCTGTGTCTTTGACGCGGACAACCTGGTCCATCCTCAATTCCTGGCCCGGATGAACGACGCCTGGCAGGCGGGGGCACGGGTGGCCCAGGGCTACCGGGACAGCAAAAACCCCACCGATACCCCTATCTCCGGCTGTTACTCCATCTACTACTGGATGATCGACCGGTTTTACAGCCAGGCACGGGCCAACCTGGGCCTCAACGCCATCATCAACGGCAGCGGCTTCATGGTCTCGATGGATATCCTGAAGGGCCAGGGGGGCTGGAAGACCAACACCATCACCGAGGACATCGAGTTCTCCTCCCTCTGCGCCCTCCGCGGCCAGAGGATCTGGTGGGTGCCGGAGGCGGTGACCTTTGACGAGCAGCCCCTCACCTTCGCCCAGTCCTGGAAGCAGCGGAAACGCTGGTCCACCGGCATGATCCAGTGCATGGAGCGGTACGCCGCCCCCCTCTTCTCCCGGGCCTGCCGCGGCAGCCTCCCCTGCCTGGATTCCCTGATGTTCTTCATCCTGCCGGTGGTCCAGGTGCTGGGGCTGCTGGCTATGGCGGGGAGCCTCGCCTTCGAGTTATCCGGCATCCACTACGGGCTGTTCCCCCGTATCGATCTGTTTTACCAGCTGTTCTTCGGGGTGAACATCTCCTTCCTCACCACCTTCCTGGGGGCGTTTTTGGCGGTGGCCGCCAACGGCAAGCCGGTGCGGCCGATGCTCCGGGCCATGCTGTGGTACTGGGTGTTCATCGTCAGCTGGCTGCCCATCAACCTCCTTTGCCTGGTGAAAAAGAGCACCAGCTGGGAGGCCATCCCCCACACCCGGGCCATCACCCTCTCCCAGATGGACCGGGCGGGATAAAAGCAGCCTGGGAGCCGCTTTTCACCGGCGCGCTCCCGGGCCGATTTTTTCCTTTTTGAAGCAACCTCCGACTTTTTCACCCTCTTTTTTTACTTTCTTCATAAATATGTCACAACTCTATGATATACTGCCCTCATTCAGACAGAGGCCCTGCCCCTTCCCGGGCGAGGCCGGCGGCGGGGCGCCCACCTGATCCCGGCCGTCCCGTCATACCGAGAGGAGAATCCCCAAATGAAACGTTGCCGCCAAGACCTTTCCCCCCAGCAAGCGGACCAGGTCCACGATCTGGTCGCCTCATCCCTGGCCCGTGCCGGGTTCACCCTTGTCACCCCCGAACATCTGGACCACCTGGGGGAGGATATGCTTGGGATCACGGTAAATATCACCGCGCCGGGGGCGGGTCCTGTCCCCGCCGCCGTCCTCACCGCCAAACTCCACGACCTGCACCAGGCCCTGGGCGTGGGGGAGGACACCCTCTGCTTCGGCGGGCTGACGTTGGACTGCCGCCGCCGTCTGGTCTTTATGGACGGCGAACAGATGTCCTTCACCCCCCGGGAGTTCCAGCTTCTCAGCTACCTTGCCCACCACCCGGATTCCGTCATCCCCCGGACCCAGCTGCTGGGCAGCGTCTGGGAGTTGAGCTACGGCGGCGACATCCGCACCGTGGACACCCATGTCAAATGCCTGCGGCGCAAGCTGGGCCCCTACGCCCGCCACATCGCCACCGTGCGGAAGATCGGCTACCGCTTCGATTCCGCCATATAACGAAAAAAACGGAGATACATAGACAAAAGCCACAGGTCGATCGCCTGTGGCCTATTTTATCGCTTTCCTGGTTCAGCCGCCGTGGGCGTACTTCATTTTGGTAGCCTGGCCGCCCCGGATATGCCGCTCCTGCTTGTTCTTCTCCAGCACCGCCTTCACCTGGCGGTAAAGCTGGTTGTTGATGATGGGCAGACGCTCGGTGACGTCCTTATGTACCGTAGATTTGCTGATCCCAAACTCCTTTGCCGTTTCCCGCACCGTGGCGCCATTTTCGATGATATACTGGGCGAAGCGGATCGCCCGATCCTCCGGCAAACCTTTCAAGTTGGTCCCTCCCCGCTGGCTGTCTTTCTTGCTATCATCCTATGCGGGGGACAGGGGGAAAATGCCGGGATGGGGGGCGTTTGGGGGGAAGATTGGTTATAAAAGGGGCCCCCGGCCTAAACCGGGGGCTATTCAGCGGGAAACCATCACCCCACCGGGTCCGCCTCCAAATACTGCTCCGGGTTGGTGTAAACATTGTTCACCGACATGGTGTAATGCAGATGCGGCCCTGTCACGAACCCGGTGGACCCCACCTTGCCGATGGGATCCCCCGTCTTGACCATCTGCCCTTCCTCCACCTCCACGGCGCTGAGGTGGTAGAACCAGCTTTTCAGCCCGAACCCGTGCTCGATGCAGATCATGTTGCCGGTCAGCTGGAGATACCCGGCGAACAGCACCCGGCCGTTGTTGGGGGCGTAGACCTGCGCCCCCTCCGGCGCCGGGTAGTCGATGCCGGCGTGCTGGCTCTTGGAGCCGTTGATGACCCGTATCCGCCCGAAGGTGCTGGTGGAGACCTTGTACTCCGGGGAGATGGGCAGCTGGAACGCCCCCTCCCAGTATTTCTCCGGGTCCCCCAGGTTCTTCAGCGGCCTGGTCACCTGCTCGTAGGTGATGTTCGCCTCCTGGTTGTTGACGGTGGCGTTGGCGATGCTCTGGTCCACGGCGAACTCCTGCACCGTCACGTCAAAGCCCCCGTCGGTCACCGACAGGACGAAGTCCTGGCTCTCCTCCCCGGCGGTGATGGTGATGTGATACTCCCCCACGCTGCTGCTGTACTTGGCCGGCATCAGGGCGATCATCTCCCCCTGATAGGGGTAGAAGGTGGGGGTGAAGCCCATGTCGGTGACGGCGGTGACCTGGGTGGTCCCCTCCGGCAGGTTGCTGGCCCGGAGCACGGCGCAGTACCCCTGGCGCAGTTCGCTGTTATCCACCGCCAGCTGGATGGGCCGGTCCTCCGGCAGCTGGTAGGTCAACTCCACCCGGTACCCCGCCAGGCCGTTGAACCCCTCCGGCTCCCCGGTCCAGCCCGCCCAGATGTCCAGGGTGTAGGCCCCCTCCTGGGGCGGGACGTACCCCTCCAGCTCCTCCAGCGTCCCCTGGAACAGCGGCTCCCCCGCCTCCCCGGCAGGAATGAGAGACGCCTCCACCTGGTCCGGCTGCTGGCTGAACCGGAACCCCGGCAGGACGCCGTCCTCGGGGACGGTGGCGCTGCCCCGGGCCTCCCCCAGGGTGTTGGCGGCGGCCTCCTTGGCCTCCTGGGTCAGCTGTTCCTCCCGGATGGCGACGCTGGCGTGGACCACCTGGCTCCCCAGGGTCAGGGTGGGGGTCAGCGCCTGCTGCCGCACCGCCTGGGAACTGACGGGGTCGGGGGAGGACGGGGGCGGCGGGGCGGCCTCCTCCCCGCACCCGGCCATGAACAGCAGCAGCGCCGCCGCAAGCATCGCGATAACAGCTTTCATAACGGTATCCTTCTCTCATTTTTAGTGACAGGGGACGTGCCCCATGGTATTCTATATGCGCTTATGTTCCATTGTAGCATATTCCGCCCCGGGGCACAAGCCGAGGGGGCCGGCAAAAAAATTTTTCCCCCGCCCGAAATTTCCCCTTGCATTTTGGAGAGAAGTATGGCACAATATGTACAGCAAATTTTAAGGACAAGCAACTAGATGTTGTGGATAGCTGGGATACGTCCACCTACGAGGAGGTTTTTTTTATGTCCAGGGAAACTGGCAGGGGGAAGGATAAAACCGCCCCGCAGCAGGGCGGGCAGGCCGCCGAGACGCCCAAAAAGGCGGCGGGGCCCCGGTCCATCAAGAAGCGCAACGGGGAGACGGTACCCTTCGACACCGTCAAGATACGGGAGGCCATCCGCAAGGCCGGGGACACCGTGCCGGAAGAAAAATTTACCAAAAAGCGCCTGGACGACCTCACCGCCGCCGTGGTGGCGGCCATCCCCGGGCGGCGGACCCCCACCGTGGAGCAGGTCCAGGACCTGGTGGAGGAGGAACTGATCCGGGAGGGCTTCGCCCGCACCGCCAAGGCCTACATCCTCTACCGGGCGGAGCACGCCAAGATCCGCCAGTCGGAAGGCGACCTGATGGAGATCTACAAGGAACTCACCTTCGCCTACGCCAAGGACGCCGACATCAAGCGGGAAAACGCCAACATCGACGCTGATACCGCCATGGGCACCATGCTCAAGTACGGTTCCGAGGGCTCCAAGTATTTTATCGACAACTACATCCTGCCCAAGGACGTGGCGGCGGCACATATCAACGGGGATATCCACATCCACGACAAGGACTTCTACATGCTCACCGAGACCTGCTGCCAGATCGACCTGCTGCGGCTGTTCCGGGACGGCTTTTCCACCGGCCACGGCTGCCTGCGGGAGCCCAACGGCATCGGCAGCTACTCCGCCCTGGGCTGCATCGCCATCCAGGCCAACCAGAACGAGATGCACGGCGGCCAGTCGGTGCCGAACTTCGATTACTCCATGGCCCCGGGGGTGAAAAAGACCTTCCGCAAGGAGTATTTTAAGGCCCTGGCCCTTTACATCGCCTTCCGGTTCGGGATGAGCCAGAATGACGCCGCCTCCCTGGTGGCGTCGGTGAAGGAGGAACTGGGGACCGAGGCCCTCACCATGGCGGAGGAGGCGGCCTACGGCCAGCGCCTTTGCCGCTGGCTGCCGGAGCACCAGCGGGCGGGGGGCTACCAGCCCATCACCGACGCCCAGAGCCTGGACGCCCACCACGCGGCGGTGCGGGTGGCCCTGGCCGAGACCGACAAGGCCACCTACCAGGCCATGGAGGCCCTGATCCACAACCTGAACACCATGAACTCCCGGGCGGGGGCCCAGGTGCCCTTCAGTTCCATCAACTACGGCACCGACACCAGCCCCGAGGGCCGGATGGTGATGAAGAACCTGCTGGACGCCACCGAAGCCGGCCTGGGCAACGGGGAGACCCCCATCTTCCCGGTGCAGATCTTCAAGGTGAAGGAGGGGGTCAGCTATGACCCCGGCGACCCCAACTACGACCTGTTCCAGAAGGCCATCCGCACCTCCGCCAAGCGGCTGTTCCCCAATTTCAGCTTCCTGGACGCCCCCTTCAACCTCCAGTATTACCGCCCCGGGGATTACAACACCGAGGTATCCTACATGGGCTGCCGCACCCGGGTGATGGGCAACCACTACGACCCCTCCCGGGAGGTCACCTGCGGCCGGGGCAACCTCAGCTTCACCTCCATCAACCTCCCCCGCGTCGGCATCCAGGCCAAGGGGGACATCGACGCCTTCTACCGCATCCTGGACCAGCGGGTGGCCCTGGTGGTCCGCCAGCTGCTCCACCGGTTCAAGATACAGTGCGGCAAAAAGTGCCGGAACTACCCCTTCCTTATGGGCCAGGGGGTCTGGCTGGATTCTGAGAAGCTGGGGATGGACGACACCATCGGGGAGGTGCTGAAGCACGGCACCCTCAGCGTGGGCTTCATCGGCCTGGCCGAGACGCTGGTGGCCCTCACCGGCAAGCACCACGGGGAGAGCGAGGAGAGCCAGCGGCTGGGCCTGGAGATCATCGGCCACATGCGCCGCCTCATGGACCAGGAGAGCGAAAAGACCGGCCTCAACTTCACCCTGCTGGCCACCCCGGCGGAGGGGCTTTCTGGGCGGTTCATCCGCATCGACCGGGAGGTGTTCGGCCTGATCCCCGGCGTCACCGACCGGGACTACTATACCAATTCCTTCCACGTGCCGGTCTACTACCCCATCAAGGCGTTCCGCAAGATCCAGCTGGAGGGCCCCTACCACGCCTTCACCAACGCCGGGCACATCAGCTACGTGGAACTGGACGGGGACACCTGCAAGAACCCGGAGGCCTTCGAGGCGGTGATCCGCTGCATGAAGGAAAACGGGGTGGGCTACGGCTCGGTGAACCACCCGGTGGACCGGGACCCCATCTGCGGGTACACCGGCGTCATCGACGACGTCTGCCCCCGGTGCGGCCGCCGGGAGGGCGAAGGGGTGCCCCTGGAGAAACTACAGGAACTGAAAAAGCGGTTCCCCAACATGCCCCATTTTGTCGGTCTGGAGTAACATCTTCACCATAAACGAAAAGAGAGAGAGGAAAAAGAACATGACCAGAAACACCGCAGCAACCGAGGGCAAGGTAGGAGAAGGGATCAAGTTCGAGCGCATCCGCCGCATCACCGGCTACCTGGTGGGCACCACCGACCGGTTCAACAACGCCAAGCGGGCGGAGGAAAAGGACCGGGTCAAGCATGGCGTCTGACCTGCGCATCAGCGGAGTGGAGCCGGAGTCCATCGTGGATGGGCCCGGCTTCCGGTATGTCATCTTCACCCAGGGCTGCCCCCACCACTGCCCCGGCTGCCACAACCCCCAGACCCACGACTTCGCCGGCGGGAAGGTGGCCGACATCCCCGCCATCCTGGCGGAGATCCAAAGCGACCCCCTCCTCCAGGGGGTGACCTTTTCCGGCGGGGAGCCCTTCTGCCAGCCCGCCCCCCTCTGCGCCATCGCCCGGGCGGTGAAGGGGATGGGCAAGGACCTGGTGGTCTACTCCGGCTACACCCTGGAGCAGCTGCTGGAACGGGGGAAGGAGGACCCGGCGGTGCTGGAACTGCTGCGCCTCTGCGACACCCTCATCGACGGCCCCTACATCGAGGCCCAGCGTGACCTGACGCTGCGGTACCGGGGCAGCGCCAACCAGCGGGTCATCGACCTGCGGGCAGCGGGATTATAAGAAACCCCTTGCTGTCATAAGAGACCCCGCCCGTCTACCCTTCGTAGACGGGCGGGGTCTTTGGAATATTCCCCTTCCCCGCTCCGCATAATAACCAAAAAAACAGGAGGATGATCTTATGCGGAAAAACAACAGCATCAAAAACCCGGACCGGAGCATTGGGGAGACCGACGCCATGCCGCCCCGGCAGCTGGCGCTGGAACTGCCCCAGGGGCTGGCGGCTTCCCTGGCCCTGGCCCCGGTGGCCCTCTCCTTCTACAAGGGGCTGGACCCCTCCTCCCAGGAGAAGGTCATCGCCTATATCCAAAGCACCGACACCGGCGAGGCCGCCAAGGCCAGGACCCACCAGGCGGTGGACTGCCTGGGGCGGGGGGACCTGGGGTTCCTAGGCTGACCGCCGCTCCTGCCAGGGCTCCTTCTCCCGGTAGACCTTGCCCAGGGTGAAGCCACGGCCCCGGACCTCGCTGACACGGCTCACCACCAGGAAGGCGTCGGGGTCCAGCTGCTGCACCATCCGGGTCAGCCGGGGCAGTTCCCGGCCGCTGACCACCGTCAGTACCACCGGCCAGGGGTTGCCGTAAAGCCCCGTCTCCGCCTGGATCAGGGTGCAGCCCCGGTCCAGGCGGTGCAGTATCTCCTCCCGGATGGCCTGGTGCCGGGCGCTCACCACCTTCACCTGGGTGCGGCTGCTGCCCTGGACCAGCACCTTGTCCAGCACCAGGGAGTAGGCAAGCACCAGCAGGATGCCGTAGAGGACATCCTCCCGCCGGACAAAGGCGAACTGCCCCACCAGGATGGCGAAGTCAAAAACATAGATGGAGACCGACACCGGGATGCCCGCCCTCTTTTGCAGCACCAGGGGCGGAATATCCATCCCGCCGGTGGAGGCCCCTGCCCGGATGACGATGCCGATGCCGGCCCCGATCATCCCGCCGGCGCAGACCACCGCCAACAGCTTCTCTTCTGTGGGGAAGGCGACGCCCGGCAGCCGCTGGAGGACGCCGAAGATGACGGGGTACCAGAAGCTGCTCACCAGGGTGGTGAGGGCGAACTGACGCCCCAGCACCCACAGCCCCACCAGGAACATCACCGGGTTGAACGCCGCCACGAACCACTCCACCGGCAGGCCGCAAAGCTGCCGCACCACCAGCCCCAGGCCGGTGCTGCCCCCCAGTATCAGCCCGTTGGGCAGCACAAAGGCCGCCACCGCAAAGGCGTAGACGGTGTTGCCGACTAGGATGGCCGCCAGGTCGGCCAGCTGCTTCTTCCAGTTCCAATGCTCCTTCATCCGGTCCTCTCCTCTCCTGCCGTGCTGCCCTGGTGCCCCTTTACCAGGCTAAAGGGCAGAAAAAAACCAGGCCCCGCGGGACCTGGCTCTTTTTTTGTTTTTCGGTTACTCCTCCACCACATCGGCGGCATCCTCGGCCGGGGCGTAGTTGGCAGCCTCGTCGGCGGCATCCCGCTCGGCCAGCAGGGCCTTGATGGACAGGCTGGCGCGCTTCTTGTCGTAGTCCAACTCGGTGATCTTGGCCTCCACCACATCGCCAACCGACAGCTTGTCGGCAACCTTCTCCACCCGCTCCCGGGCGATCTGGGAGATATGGATCAGGCCGTCGATGCCGGGGATGATCTGGGCAAAGGCGCCAAAGGCGGTGATGGACATGATGCGGACGGTGACCACATCCCCCACCTGGTGCTGGGTCTTGATGACCTCCCAGGGGTTATCCTCCGACTTCTTGTAGATGAGGGAGACCTTCTTGTTCTCCATATCCACATCCTTGACGGTGACGGTGACGGTATCCCCCACCTTCACCACCTCGGAGGGATGCTTCACCCGCAGCCAGGTGAGGTCGGTCATGCCAACGCGGCCATCCACGCCGCCCAGGTCGACAAACACGCTGAAGTTGGTGATGGACTTGACAACGCCGGTGTAGACCTTGCCCACTTCCACCTCTTCCCAGAACTTCTTGGCCAGTTCCTCCCGCTGGGCGCGGAGGACGGCGCTGATGGAGCCCAGGGCGCGGCGGCGCTGGCGGTTGGTCTCCAGGATCTTGAAGGAGACCTCCTTGCGCAGCAGGGTGGACAGGTCCCCGTCACGGGGGACACCGGACTGGGAGGCGGGGACGAACACCTTGATGCCGTTGGTGAGCACCAGGATGCCGCCCTTGATGACCTCGGTGACGATGCCGGTGAGGACCTCGCCGGTCTCCCCGGCGCTCATCACCTTCTCGAACCCGGCGGCCTGGTCCAGGCGCTTCTTGGAGCACATGGCGGTGCCCTCCACGTCGTTGACCCGGACCACCAGCAGTTCGATCTCGTCCCCTACCTTCACCAGGTCCTCCGGCTTGGCGGAGGGGTCCTCGCTGAGTTCGGCGATGGGGACATACCCGGCGTGCTTGGTGCCGATGTCGACGAAGATCTCGTTCGGCTTGATGCCGGTAACGACACCCGTTACCTTCTCCCCATTATATGTACTCTTGAAGGACTGATCCAGCATCTCCTCAAAAGTCATGTCGTTGCTGATGTTCTCCATACTGCTCATGGTTTCTTGAACCTCCTTAATTATACAAACCGGTGTCGAGGCGCCGGCTGTAATTCCAATGATAGATGCCCGGGAAAGCAGTTCCCGGTGCCGGGGTATCTCCGCCGCGTCCTCCACCAGCACGGTGGGGCAGTTGGCGGAGCAGATGCTGTAAAGCTTGCGGGTGTTGGAACTGTGCCTCCCCCCGATGACCACCATGGCGCCGGCCCGGGAGGACAGCTGGGCGGCTTCCTGCTGCCGTACAACAGTCGCTTTACATATTGTATCAAATATCTGGAGATTTGTACACACTTTTTTTGCAGAAAAAATTGTTTTATCCCATTCTTGTCTGTTAAAAGTGGTCTGGGCCACCAAAATGCAGCTTTGTTTGTGGAAATTTTCCAAAAGAGACGCCGCTTTTTCCAGTTCTTCCCCGGTCTGGGCCACCAAAAAGGGGCCGTTGCAGTGGCCGGTGATGCCCTGGACCTCCGGGTGGCCGGGGTCCCCCGCCACCAGCACCAGCGTTCCCGGCGGCTGGGCCGCCACGATGCGGTGGACCTTTGCCACAAAGGGACAGGTGGCGTCCAGGTAGCGGATGCCCAGCTGCTCCATCCGGCGGGTGGTGGCCAGGGGCACCCCGTGGGCCCGTATCACCACCGTGGCCCCCGGGGGGGCGTCCTCCGGGCGGTCCACCACCGCCACCCCCATCCCCTCCAGGCGGCGGGTCACCGTCTCGTTGTGGATGATGGGGCCCAGGGTGCAGACAGGGGCGCTTTTTTTCGCCTCCCCCTCCACCAGTTCCACCGCCCGCTGCACCCCGAAGCAGAAGCCGGCGGTCTTTGCGGTCTCGATCCTCATGGGGCCTCCTCCCAGCCCAGCAGGGTATTGATCCGGCCCATGATCAGCTTGCTGGCCCGGCGGAGGGAGGTGCGCTCCTCCCCCTCGAACCCCAGTTCCCGGTAGGGGATCACCGGGCCGATCTTCACGGTGATCCGGGACCGGAAGCCCCGGCGCTCCCCGAACACCAGGGCGCAGGGGAGGATATCCGCCCCGGTCTGCCGGGCGATGAAGGCGGTGCCGGACTTGGGCCGCATGGGGCCGCCGGTGCGGTTGCGGGTGCCCTCCGGGAAGATGCCCACCAGATGCCCCGCCTGCACCAGTCCCACCGCCTTGCCGATGGCGTCCAGGTCCCCTTCCCCCCGGTTGATGGGGAAGGCCCCCAGCGCCCCCAGCAGCAGCCCCAGGGGCTTGTTCTGGAACCACTCGGCCTTGCTCATAAAGAATATCTGCCGCCGGGGGAAGGCGTGGACCAGCACCACCGGGTCCTTGAGGAACCGGTGGTTGCAGACCACCAGGCCGCCCCCGGTCTCCGGGATGTTCTCCCGCCCCTCAAAGCGGACGTCATATAAAACGGCGAAGATGGCCCGGGTCACCAGCCGGGCAAAGGCATAAAAAGGCTTCATCGCTGGGTCCTTTCCCTCACGTGATCCACCACCGCCTGGATGGAGCCCTCCAGGGTGAGTTCTGTGGTGTCGCAGAGCCAGGCGTCCTCCGCCTGGCGCAGGGGGGCGGCGGCGCGGTGGGAGTCGTTGTAGTCCCGCTCCTTCACCTCCCGGAGGACGGTGTCGTAGTCGGCCTGGGTCCCCTTCTCCACCAGTTCCTTGTACCGCCGCATGGCCCGGGCCTCCGGGGCGGCGGTGAGGAATATCTTCACGTCGGCGCCGGGCAGCACCACGGTGCCGATGTCCCGCCCGTCCATGATGACGTCGTTTTTCCGGGCCAGATCCCGCTGGAGTTCCAGCAGGAACCGCCGCACCTCCGGCATGGCGGAGACGCTGGAGGCGGCCATGCTGGCCCTGGGCTCCCGGATGGCCTCCGAGACATCCTCCCCCCGGAGGAAGATGCGCTGGCCCTGGGCGGTGAACCGCAGGGTGATGCCGGTCTCCTCCAGCCGGGGGAGCACCTGGGCGGGGTCGGCGGGGTCCTCCCCCCGGCGCAGGACATCCAGGCCGATGGCCCGGTAGAGGGCTCCGGTATCCACATGGAGGAAGCCCAGCCGCCGGGCGGCCTCCTTGGCGATGGTGCTTTTCCCGGCCCCGGCGGGGCCGTCCAGTGCGACAGAGATCATATTGATTCTACACCTCCGGTGGGAGTACGGCCGCAAATGGCCGGAATAATGTCATTATAGCACATATGGTGGGGGGAGGTAAAGAGCCTTTATTCTGCCTCTTTCTCCGCCGCCTCTTTCTTTGCCCGTTCCTCCGCCAGTTCCTCCTCGGTCTTGGGGGCGGGCACCTTCATCATGATCTCCACATCCTCCCGGATGTCCTCCAGGGGGATGGTACTGGGGTCGAAGCCGTCCAGGATGGACAACTCCCGGTGGTAGATGTATTTCTTGTCCGTTTTGGCCTGGAGCAGCACATCGCATTCCAACTCCCCTACCCTGCCCAAAAAGTCCTGTATCTGCCCGGCGTAGAAGTCCACCTCCTTGCCGTCCTCCAGCCGGAGCACCAGCTTGAGATAGGCCCCGCTGTTGCGGAGGAAAAATTTAAGGCTGTCCTCCCCGGTCCAGGTGACCGAGGTCTCCGGCATCTCCAGGGAGACCCGCTGGTCCAGGACGTAGTCGAACTCCTGGCAGAAGTCCACCGCCGGGGCCTCCGCCTCCTCCTTGTAGAACCAAACGGCGTAGCCGTCCCGGACCTTCTGGTACCGGGTCTGGGACACCAGGGCGGTGAACACCTTGTCCGGCTCCTCCGCCGGGGCGGCCTGGCAGCTGTAGGTGGCCCCGGCCAGGGCGCCGTAGTTTTTCAAGTTCTCCCGGCCCACGACGATGAACTTTTCCCCGTACTTCTCCTCCAGCTGCCCCAGGAGGTAGGCCCGGGCCGATTCCTCGTTGTTCTCGAAGGGCCCGCCCTGGTACTCGGCGTTCTCCAGCTGGTCCAGGGCGGAGATGATCTTCTCCCCGGCCTTTTCCAAGGCGCCGTTGAGGGCTTCTTTCGCTTTTTCCTCCACCTCCGCTTTGTCGCAGGCGGAAAGGAGGGCCAGGGCCAGGGCCAGAAGAAGGGCGGGCAGGCGGCGGGCAGGGATCATGGGGCGGAAGCTCCTTTCGTCTTTTTTATCAGTATACATTGGGGCGGGGGGAAATGCAACCATTCCCTTCCCCCTTCCGGCACTTAAAAAGCCGTCCCCGGAAAAAACTCCGGGGGCGGCGGTTTTTCGGTGCGGTTGACCCGTTAGCCAACTACCGCTTTGATCTCGTCAAAGCACTTCCTGGCCAGTTCCACGCTGGTCAGCTTGGTCTCCTTGTCGATGATGGAGGTGTAGACATGGGGGATGATATACTGGCAGCCGGCGTCGTAGCAGATCTGGACGATCTGGCGCAGGTTGTCGGGGGCGATGCCGCCGGTGGGCTCCATCACCGGGATGCCCGCCTTGACGGCGGCGGCGGCCACCACCTTCAACTCCTCCAGGTGGGCGGTACCGTGGATGTCATAGAACTTGATGGAGGGAAGGCCCAGGTCCTTCATCAGGGCCATGGCGTCCTCCACGTCCACGATCAGGTCCTTGCCCTGGCTACTCACCGGGCCGGTGGAGATCTTCACCTTGCCGGGGGTGCCGGTGGGGCTCATCAGGCAGTTCACCAGGGTGTGGGTGCAGCCGGCGGCGGCCAGCGCCCCCTGGCAGTACATGGCGCCGGTGAACACCTCGTTGGCGTGGCCGGGGTCGGTGGCGGCGGCCACCTCGGCCACCATCTTCCACTGCTTGGGGTCACCGGCGCCCAGGCCCACCGACACATTGGTCAGCTTCTGCATATAGGCCTTGACGTCGGCGACGCAGGCCTCCACGGTGGGGTACTTTTTGGTGAGGACCCCCACCAGCACATGGCCGTCCAGGGCGTCGGCCACCTCCACGGCGTTATCCAGGTCACGGGCCAGGAGGTTGATCATCACCTTGCCCTTGTAAAAATCCAGTCGTTCAAATCCCATTTTACTGTTGCTCCTTTCATGCTCGACCGTTGAGTATCTCCTTCATCCGGGCGGCCACCGCCTCGGCGTCGCCGGGCAGCATGGGCCGGGGGTCGAAGAAGATGGTGCCCACGTTGAGGAAGTGGTCACGGGTGAATACCGCCGGGTCGCCGCCCTTCAGCTGGTCGCCGATCTGCTGGGCGGTAAGGGGGCAGTCGGGCAGCACGTCCACCCGGACACGGCTGATGCTGCGGCCCGCCTCGTCCACCGACCTGCTCACCCTGATGTGGGGCAGCCCCTCCAGCAGGGAGGCCAGCCGGTCCACCACGGCGTTCAGTTCCTTGCAGTGGGCCTCCTGGTCCCGGGCGTCGTATATCTCCAGCGCCTTCACCAGGCCCATCATGCTCTCCTTGCCCACCTTCATGGGGCGGCCGATGCCCTTGTAGTGCAGCTTGGCGGCGTCGGTGAGGTCCTTGCGGCCGGTGATGAAGCCGGAGGTGGGGCCCTCGATGGCCTTGGCGCCGCTGTAGCAGACCAGGTCGGCCCCCATGGCCACGTACTTTCTCAGGTCCTCCTCGGCGGAGGCGTCGACGATCAGGGGCAGGCCGTGGTCGTGGGCGATCTTCACCATGTCCTGGACCGAGACCATCCCCTTCTGGACACAGTGGTGGCTCTTGACATACAGCAGGGCGGCGGTCTTGTCGGTGATGGCCCCGATGATGTTCTCCGGCAGCACCTTGTTGGCGTGGCCCACCTCCACCGGGACGGCCCCCACGGTGCGGATCATCTGGGTGACCGGGGCCCCGTAGTTGACACAGTGGCCCTTCTGGATGATGACCTCGTTTTTCATCCCCCGGGTGTCGGGGATGCGCTCCACCAGGTCGATGTCAGGGCCGGTCATGACGGCGGCGATGGAAAGGCAGATGGCGGCGGAGGTGTTGGCGGTGGGGCAGCTGCCCTCCGCCCCGGTGAAGGGGCAGATGAGTTCCCCTACCCGGTCGATCAGTTCGTCGATGACCACGTAGTTCTGTGCCGCCTCCACCAGGGCCTTGCCGGTGTCGTCGTGGATGGTGGAGACCCCCAGGGCGGTCATCCGCCCGCTGGCGTTGATGACCCGCCGCAGTCCGTTGCGCTCGTAGATAGATGGCATAGGAATCACCTCGTAAATCGAAGTATCTCCCCGCCCGCCGGGATACATCCCCCGACGGGCAGGTATCTTTTTTCACACGACACCCTATCCCATATCATCCAGGACTCCAGGCACAGCCTGAGATCCCGCACAGGGTAAGGGCGCGCAGCGCCCGGGTAGGGCGTGCCTGTAAGGGCGACCTTACACGGGAATAGGGAAGATAAAGGCCAGGAACATGGCCCCCAGGATGGCGCCGCCCACGATGGGCTTGCCCATCTTGTGGAAGATAGCGGCGCCGATGACCGAGCCGATGCCGGCGGGGATGCTGTACTGGATGGCGGAAAGAACGATCAGGGGACCGAGGTAGCGGCCGGTGGCGTTACCGGCGCCCATCATGATGTTGGTGCCGGAGGCCGCCATGCCGGAGGGCATCGCCTTTTTGACCACGATGATGATGACGCCCAGGGCGGCGCCGATGGCGGCGCCCACCAGCAGGGCCAGGATGAAGTTGGTGACCAGGAAGTCCAGGCCCATGGACATGAACAGGGCGGTAAGGCCGGTGCCCACACCGGTCATGAAGGAACCGCCGATGTCCAGGATGCCCACCAGGGGGCCCTCCATGATGCGGGCCAGCAGGAATCCGGCGGCGTAGCCCACAGGGGCCGCCCAGTCGCCGTTGGCCATGCCCTGCTTGATCATCTCGGCCTGGGCGATCTCGTTGAAGAAGCCGAAGCCGTGGACGATGAGCATGTGACCGCCCCCGATCATGGCGGCGCCCAGCAGGGCGGTGAGGATGGGGAAGGTCCAATCCGTCATAAGACTTTTGCGCAGCTTGTTCATATTGATAACTCTCCTCTCTGCCTACTGCTTAACCCAGGAAGTTGGAGAAAGCCAGGATCAGCTTGCCCCAGAAACCACGGCCGATGCCGATGACGATGAACAGGGCGGCGATGACGGCCAGCATGATCTGGACCGTCTTGTTGTAGCCGCTGTCCTCCACCGACTGGCCCACGATGATGCCCAGCACGCAGCCGGGAACAGCGTTGCCCATGATGAGGTAGGCAAGCCCCCCCAGGACGGTGCCCCAGATACCGGTGATCTTTCCGGCGTCCAAGGCGGCCAGCCAGAAGATGATGGGCATGACGGTGTTGATCATCAGGTTGGCGGCGGGAGAAAGGATGCCGCTGGCGATGACCGCCAGGGATTCGGGGATGGCGTTGGCCAGCAGGTTCAGGGCGGCCACCACCACGGCGCCGATGATGGCGCCCATGACCCCCATCCGGGCGGGGTCATAGAGGGTCTCCTCCACCTTCTTGTTCTTCACAAGAAGGGCGGCGGCGGCCCAGTTGGGGACGATGCGGTGCAGCACGTCCTGGGTCAGGGCGCCGGCGCCGATAACCGAACCGGCGGCGTTAAAGAAGAAGCCAAGGCCGAAGGAAAAGTGGGAGACCGGGTCGCCCTTGCAGGCGTTGATCTCGCCCAGGGTGCGGAAGGCGCCCATGGCCTGGATCTCCGGCGCGTGGAACATCCGGGCAGCGCCGGCGGAGACCGCGGCGCCGCCCAGGGCGCCGATGATCAGGGACTTGATGAGAACTTGAAAGAACATAGTACCTCTCCTCTCGTTTCGGGCCTTTTTTTGGGGGGCTCCCCCATGGAAGGGCCCTGTTGCTGCCGGGCTCCCCCGGCAGGGAAAACGCCTGGTCAGATGTACTTGACCGTGACGATGATGCGCAGCTTCAGGTAGTGGTTTTGAATCTCCCGGGGGGCAAAGAAGCCAAGGAATTTCTGTACCTGGGTCTTTTCCTCCTCCTTGACGCGGTAGACCTCCTGGGGCTCCATGTGCAGGATTAGCCCGTCCACGGAGCCGTAGACCGCCTTTTTCAGCTTGGCGAAGATGGTCCCGGCGGCCTCCTCCCGGTCCTTGCCGTAGGCTTCCAGCACAAATTCACGCTGTTCCGTTTTCAAACAGGACACGCCCTGGTCCTCCATCTCTCTGTCCCCCCTTGGCTGTTATTTGTTACTCCTCGTCGGGCTGGCCGTGGATCTCGTAGTAGGTCTCCACGATGCGCTTGCCCAGCTCCTCGATGTCCATGAAGCCGAAGCCCAGCACCTTGATGCCGTCCCGGACGGCGGTGACCCCCTCGTCCACGCTGCGCATGGAGTGGCGGCACTTGTAGCCGTACTTGTTGCTGGCCATCAGGGCGCCGGCGCCGCCGCTGCCGCAGAAGCTGATGCCCAGGTCGGCGTTCATCTCGTGCATCACGTCGCCCAGCTTCATGTCCGCCGCCATGCCGGGGATGACATGGGCCTCGCCCCCTGCCTTGCGGATACCGTCGGCCACGTGGCCTCCCTTGCCCATCCGCTCACCGATAACGATCATGACCTTCTTTGCCATTGGTAGTTACCCCTTTCTGTTGTTTATTCACAGGCTGTCGCCCTGTTTACTTTACTGTTGTTGCTGCTGCTGCTTGCGCTTGGCCTTCTCCGCCTTGGCGATGGCGGTCTGGACATGGATGGTGAGGAGGGCCAGTTCCGAATCGTCCACCTTCACCCCGTAGGCCGCCTCGACGGGCTTCAGTACCTGGCGGGATATCTCGATGGCCTCCTCCTCCAGCTGGGAGAGGACGTCGCCGTCCAGCTCCTTCACCTTCTCCCCGATCTCCAGCCGCTTCACCAGGGCGATGGCGTGGGAGATGACGCCGATGCTCCCGTTTTCGTCAAAGGTGACCCCCCGCTCCTCCAGGCCGGCCAGCATGACGGGGACATGCTTTTCCACCGCCTCCTGGTACTGGGCGGGCAGTTCCAGCCGCTGCTCCACATCCTTCACTCGTTCGATGCCTGTCATCGGTCCTTGCTCCTTTCTGTTACTGCCGTTACTCTGCTGTTTATCTGCGCTCCATCTGCACCACGCCGCCTACGATGGCGTAGTCGGGGCGGATGGAGGTGGTGCCGGTCAGGCTGTTGCCGTCGGCGTCGGCGAACTGGTACTCCCCGTCCTCCAGGTGGAAAACGGTGATGTCGGCCAGGTACCCCGCTTTCAGCTTGCCCAGGTCCTTCATGGCGAAGTATTTGGCCGGGGCGGCGGTAACCTTCTCCACGCAGTCGGGGAGGGAGATGCCAAGGGCCAGCATCTTGTCCATGGTCACCGGCAGGCTGTACACCGGGCCGTCGATGTTAGCCTGGTGCAGGTCGGTGCTGATGACGTCGGGGACGAACCCCTGGGAGAAGGCGGCCCGGGCGGTGTTGAAGTTGAAGCTGGCGACGCCGTGGCCCACGTCAAAGAGGACGCCCCGGTCCCGGGCAGCCTGGGTCTCCGGCTTGATCCGGCCGTTTTCCAGCAGGCCGTTGATCTTGCCGTGGAAGGAGTGGGTGATCATGTCCCCCTTCTGCATCACCTCCAGCACCTCCTCGATGTAGGGCAGGGGGTTGCCGATGTGGACATAGAGGGGGATGCCCAGCTTCTGGGACAGCTTTTTGGCGTCCCGGATGGGGCCAATGCCCAGCTTGCCCACGGTGGAGTTGCTGGCCCGGGCCTTGATGGCGACGATGTATTCCTTGTACTTGTGGTAGGCCTCCTCCGCCAGTTCCAGGTCGTACTTGGCGGGGTCGTCCGCCTCCGGGGTGATGAAGAGGCCCTTTTTGGAGAAGTGCATCTCGGAGAAGATGCGGGTCCGGGATGGCTCGATCACCTTTTCGATAAACTCCCCGATGTTCTCCGGCCCGGCGGTGCCGGCGTCGCAGATGGTGGTGACCCCCTTCTCCACCCCGATGGCGTCGGCCTCGATGCCCAGCTTGGGGCAGCCGGGGAAGATGTGGGCGTGGATGTCGATAAAGCCGGGGGCCACGATCCTGCCGGTGACGTCGATGACCCGGGCCCCCTGGGGGGCGTCGATGTGGTCATCGATGGCGGCGATGCGGCCGTCCTCCAGCAGGATATCCTTTTGGGCCATCACCAGCCCTTCGCTCTGGTCCAGCAGCTTTCCGCCGGTGAGCAGTATCTTTTCCATCAACTAAAACCTTCCTTTCCGTTTTTATTAAAGCGGTGGCCCGCTTCTGTTCAGATAAAGTATCGCATGAAGGCCAGCGCCTCCTTGTCCGGGATGGGGATGCCGTACTCCTCCGACACGTCCCGCAGCTGCCGCACCAGGTAGTCGTACACCTCGATGTTGTCATTCTTGTACTGCTCGCTGGCGTACTCCCGGTTGGAGCCCCCCTTGCGCCAACGGGGGATGGACATGAGGATGTGGATCACCAGGCCCAGCAGCTTGCCGGTGCTCACCTGGATGCCCCACTCCTCCTGGAGGCCGGACACCGCCTCCCCCACCTTGGCCAGGATCATGGCGCACTGGAACATGATGTTTTCCTCGGTCATCTCCCCCATCTGACGGGGGGCGGCCCCCCCGGCCATGGGCAGGATGGCCGCCAACTCCCCCAGGAAGCGTTCCCGCTCCCCCCGGGGGACGTATTTTTCCGCCAGCCGCTCCAGCACCACCTGGCGGGACTGCTGGTCCTGGGCCAGCTGCCGGGGGTCCGGGATGGCCAGGTGACCGCCCAGGTACCGGCTGATGCGGTCGATCTCGGCGGCGCTGATGATGGGGCTCACCTGGAACACCGGCTTTTCCAGCTGGGGCAGGGCCACGGTGGAGATGACGAAGTCCACATCGGACAGGGCGTCCATGTTCTCGGCGTCCAGGGCGGAGAGGGTGCCCCGTATCTCCAGCCGGGGGATGTTGTTGTGGATGCGGCTTTGCAGCACCCGGGCGGCCCCCTGGCCGGTGTTGCAGACGATAAGGGCCCGTTTGCTCCGCAGCCGGTTGCACTCCTCCACGTTGGCGGCGATGTGGATGGCGATGAAGCCGATCTCGTCCTCGTCCAGGGGGATACCGGTGCGCCGGTGGAACAGGTCGGCCATCCGGTAGACCACCGTAAAGATCTCCGGGTAGTTCACCTTCATCTGGACCAGCAGGGGGTTGGGGGAGGGTATCTGTAGCTGGTACTTCTTGATGGTGAGGCGAAGGTGGGCCAGCAGGTTCATCTTCAGCTTGTCCCGGTAAAAGTCCGGCATGTCGTAGCTGGGGTAGGAGTGGAGCACCTCCAGCATCTCGTCCACGATGGAGGACAGCTGCTCCGCCAGCTTGTCATCGGTCTTTGGGGGGAACTTGACGTTACAGGAGATGAGCCACCGGGCCAGGTTGGCCGTCTCCCCCTCCCCCAGCTTGATCTGGAGCCGGGGCCCCAGGCGTCCGGTGAGGAGGGCGGCCAGCTGCCCCTCCCGGCCCGGGCCGGCGGGGACGTCATCCGGGGGGATCACCGCCCCTGCCCCGGCCCGGCGGCAGAGCACCGCCAGGTAGAGCAGCAGCCGGATGTAGTCGTTTTCCGGCATGGTGTGGTAAAGGGTCTCCCGGGCGTAGTCCAGCAGGTGGGACAGGGCGTCCATATCCACCCGGGACAGGTACCGGGCCGCCAGGGCGGCCACCGACTGGCCCTTCCGGGGCAGTCGCTCCACCGCCCGGCTGGTGAGGCTGTACCGGGTGAGGGCCCGGCGGCTGCCCAGCCCCTCGGCCAGGGCCTGGACCAGGCAGCTTCTAAGCTGCTGCTCCCGGCCGGCCAGGCGGTAGCCCTCCCCCTTCTTGCTGGCGACGGTCAGCTGTTTGTCCTCCATCCACTGGCCCATCTCCCGGATGTCCCGCATCACGGTGGGGGTGCTGACCCCCAGCCCCTCCGCCAGGTCCTCCGCCTTCACCGGGCCCTCCCCCAGCAGCAGGCGGTAGTAGATGGCCTCCATCCGCTCCTCCGGGGAAAAGACCTTTTCCAACTCCCCCACCGCCAGGGTGTCCTCCAGCCGGCGGCGCAGGGCGGCACCGGCCTCCAGCCGGACCCCGGCGTTGGGACGCTTGTCCAGCGCCCCGCCCTGGTCCCGGAGCCAGACCCCCACGGCGTCCAGGTCGTAGCGGATGGTCCGCTGGCTGTAGCCGAACTGGTTGGCGATGTCCTTTACCGAGACATACCCGGACATCGCCGCAAGGAATCGCAAGAGGGCCTGCTGCCGGCTGGTGAGTTGGATCATGCCGCTGCCTCCCTTCCTGTGGGTCCCGTCTTTCTATGAACTTATCATAAAGGAAAAGTTTTCCGGGGACAACACAAGAATCCTTCACAGCAAATGTTGCAAAACTTTAGCAAAGCTGGGAAAAGCGATCTGCAAAATCGTATTTTCCCCGATAATTTTCCCCTCCTCCCCGCCGGTAAACGGTGGTTTTTCCGGGCGATTGTGGCATCTGAACAACCGGCAAGGGAAAATGTTGTACAAAATACCCATACGGCTTTTTTGCCATTTTTGCGCCCCGGCACCGCTTATCATGCCCATTTTCCCGGGGGACCCCTGGTCATTATAGCCCCGGACGGGTGGGATTTTTTGTAATGATCGGGCGAAGCCTGTCCCTCGGGCAAAGATCCCCCTGGAGCGGCGGCTTTTCTTATGCTATAATAGGTGCATCAACGACAAAAGAAAGAGGTGCGCTCAATGACAAAGCCAAGGATCGCGGTGGTGTTCCACAGCGTCTGCGCCAATACCTTCCTCATGGCCCGGGAGTACCGGGACGCCTTTGCCGCCCTGGGGGCGGAGGTCTCCTTCTACCGCCTTCACGACCCCAACTACGCCGTCACCGCCGACGCCTTCCCCGCCTCCCGGGAGTACAAGGACGCCATCCTCCAGGTGGAGGAGTTAAAGACCCCCGCCCAGGTACTGGACCACGACGCCCTCTTCCTGGGCAGCCCCACCTACTTCGGCAACGTCTCCGCCCCGGTGAAGGTGTTCATGGACAGCTTCGTGGACTACTGGGTGGAGGCCAGGCTGGCGGGGAGATACTTCGGGGGCTTCGCCAGCGCCGGCACCCCCCAGGGGGGCTGCGACATCTGCCTCCAGGCCCTTTGCCACTTCGCCATGCACATGGGGATGTGCCTTGTTTCGGTGCCCTCCACCGTCACCGGGACGGTGCAGCCGGCCTACGGCGTCTGCCACTGGTCCGGGGACAACTCCGACCGGCGGCTGGAGCCCGGGGAGAAGGAGGCCATCCGCAGCTACTGCGCCTACGCCTGGGGGGTCATCACCGGCCGGGGAGGGAATGCAAAATGAGATATAAACTGTTTATCTTCGACCTGGACGGCACCCTGGTGGACACCTCCCCCGGCATCATGGAGACGGTACGGCAGGTGGAAAAGAGCCTGAACATCCCGCCCATCCCGGAAGAACAGCTTCGGGGGTTCATCGGCCCCCCGCTGGAGGATTCCTTCCAGCGGTACTACGGCGCCGGGCCGGAGGAGGTAAAACGAATGGTGGACCTCTTCCGCAGCCGGTACCGGGCGGAGGGGGTGGGCAACGGCATCGTCTACCCCGGCATCCCGGAGACACTGGACGCCATCGCCGCCGCCGGCGGGGTGTCGGCGGTGGCGACGCTGAAGCACGAGAGCGTGGCCCAGCTGGCCCTGGAAAAATTCGGCCTGTTCCACCGGTTCGCCGCCCTGGCCGCCGGCAGCGACGCCCACCCCTCCAAGGCCGACCTCATCCGCCAGGTGATGAAGGAACTGGACTGGACCGACCGCTCTGCTGTGCTGATGATGGGGGACAGCCGCTACGACGGCGCCGGCGCCCTGGAGGCGGGGGTGGACTTTGTGCCCCTCACCTACGGCTTCGGCTTCCCCGACCCGGAGAGCCTTTCCGGTCTGCCCGCCGTCTTTACGGCGGAAAGACCGGAGGACCTGGTGCGGTTCGTCAAAGAAAGCCTGGAAGGCTAACGATACCGATGAAAAAGGAGATCACGATGAAAAAGGCCCTTTGCCTTGTTCTTGCCCTCGTTCTGCTGATGCTGGCCGCCTGCGGGGCCAAGGAGACGCCGCCGGAGAGCAGCAGCGCCCCCACGCCCTCCAGTTCCTCCACCCCGGAGAGCAGCCTTCCGGCCCTCCCCGATGGTCTCGACCCGGCGGTGGCGGCGGCGGTGGAGGATGCCGTCGCCCGGTACCGAAGCGGGGCCACCCCGGAGAACGCCACCCCGCTGCCCGAGGGGTTCCTCTTCCCGGAAGCGCTGGACTGGAACATCATCCAGGTGGAGGAGGCGGAGAACGGGGGCTGTGAGGTGCTGGTCTATTCCGATGCCACCGAGTCCCCCCGGGAGGGTCTGTTCATCAACGGCCCGGAGCGGGCGGTATTCCAGTGGGACGGCAGCAAGCTGGCCACGGTCTGGTTCCAGCTGGACCGCAGCGAGCAGGTGGTCCCCATCGCCGTCGATTCCGATGAACAGGTGGAGGCGGCGGTGGAGGAACTCATCGCCCAATACAAGGCCGGGACGGCGGAGGTCACCGAGAACATCCCCGCCCTGCCGGAGGGCTTCGCCTTTCCCGACCAGCTGAACTGGCTGGAACTGGAGATCGCCTTCAACGATGTGACCGGCGCTTTCCAGGCCACCGTCCCGTCGGCGGACGGAAAGCAGAGCGCCGTCTTTGTCTGCTACAAATTCGCACAGGAGGACGGCTCCACCAAATGTGGCGTCAACACCGTTATCTTTCATTAAGGAGTGTCAGTGACAAATGGACTGGACCGACGTACAAATTTCTGTCCCTGCAAAGGACCTGGACACCGCCGCCGCCATCGCCCAGATGGTGGTGCCCTACGGCATCTACATCGAGGACTATTCCGACATGCTGGCCGAGGTGCCCAAGATCGCCCACATCGACCTTATCGACGAGGAACTTTTGGCCAAGAGCCGGGATACCGCCGTCATCCACATCTACATCAGCCCGGAGCAGAGTCCCACCGAGGCCATCGCCTACCTGGCCGCCCGGCTGGACCAGGAGCCTGTCCCCTACACGGTGGACACCAGCGCCGTCAAGGAGGAGGAGTGGGCCACCGCCTGGAAGGACTACTACCACCCCACCCCCATCGGCAAAAAGCTGGTGGTCTGCCCCACCTGGGAGGACTACGCCCCAAAGGAGCAGGAACTGGTGATGCGGCTGGACCCCGGCATGGCCTTTGGCACCGGCACCCACCACACCACCCGCCTCTGCGCCGGGCTGCTGGAGGAATTGGTCACCCCCGGCTGCCGGGTGCTGGACATGGGGACGGGGAGCGGCATCCTCTCCATCGCCGCCCTGCTGCTGGGGGCGGCGGAGGCGGTGGGGGTGGACATCGACCCGGTGGCGGTGCGCACCGCCGGGGAAAACGCCGCCCTCAACGGCTTTGGCCCGGACCGGTTTACCCCCCTCTGCGGGGAGTTGGTCCACGACAGGGCGCTGGCGGGGCGGATCGGCGGCGGGTTTGACGTCATCGCCGCCAACATCGTGGCGGATGTCATCATCGCCCTGGCCCCCACCTTCCCCCGGCATTTAAAGCCCGGCGGGGCGGCGGTCTGCTCCGGGATCATCCTCCCCCGGAAGGAGGAGGTGCTGGCCGCCCTGGCTGCCCAGGGGCTGTCGGTCCTCCGGGTGGAGGAAAAGGACGGCTGGTGCGCCGTCCACGCCGTGCTTTCCGCCGGGGAGGGCGCCTGATGCCCCGGTTCTTCGTCCCCAGCCTGGCGGAGGACACCATCACCCTGGACCGGGAGGCGGGGCGGCACATCGCCCGCAGCCTCCGGTGCCGGGAGGGGGACCCGGTGGAACTCTGCGACGGCAGGGGCACCGATGGGGCGGGGATCATTTCCGCCATCGCCGGGGAGACGGTGACGGTGACGGTGCAGGAGCGGAGACCCAGCCGCGGCGAACTCCCCTGCGCCGTCACCCTCTACCAGGCGCTGCCCAAGGGGGATAAGCTGGACCTCATTGTCCAGAAGGCGGTGGAACTGGGGGTATCCGCCATCGTGCCGGTGCTCACCAGCCGCTGCGTCTCCCGCCCCGACGAAAAGAGCTTTGCCAAAAAGCGGGAGCGGCTGCAAAAGATCGCCCTGGAGGCGGCGGGACAGTCGGGCCGGGGGATGGTCCCGGAGGTCCGGCCCCTTCTCCCCTACCCCGCCGCCCTGGATGAGATGGCAAAGAGCGGGTGCCCTGTCCTCTTCTACGAGAGAGCCACCCGGCCCCTGGGGGAGGTGCTGGCCCCCCGGCCCCCTGTTCTCTCCCTGCTGGTGGGGGCGGAGGGTGGATTCTCCCCCCAGGAGGCGGAGCAGGCGGCCGCCGCCGGGCTGGCGGTCTGCACCATGGGCCCCCGCATCCTCCGGTGCGAGACCGCCCCCCTCTACGCCCTGTCCGCCATCGGCTACACTTACGAGAACATGAGGTGACGCTACCATGCCCAGAAGGCGAAAGAAAACGGCGGCCAAATACCTGGTCCGCCGGGTGATCTTCATCCTGCTGCTCCTGCTGCTCCTGGCCCTGGGGGGCCTTGGCCTGTGGAAGCTGCTCTCCCCGGGGGAGGAACAGCCGTCCTCCGGCAGCCAGCCGGAGCCCCCCTCCTCCCTGAGCGGCGCCAACATCCAGACCGGCGGCGGGGAGGTGGCCCCCCCGGAGAGCAGCGCCCCCCCGGAGCCGGAACAGCCCGCCATCAACAGGGAGGACTGGAACCTGGTGCTCATCAATCCTACCCACGCCATCGAGAAGGAACTGGAGATGACCTTTGACGAGGTCCAGGGCTACAAATTCGACAGCCGGATCGCCGGCAGGGTGCGGGAACTCATCGCCGCCGCCAAGGAGGACGGGTACAGCCTGGCCATCGTCTCCGGCTACCGCACTATGGACCGCAGCCGGGTGCTGTACGCCAACAAGATCGCCGAATACCAGGCCATGGGCTACGACGAGGCCACCGCCCGGGTGGAGGCAGCCAAGTGGGTGGCCCCCCCCGGCACCAGCGAGCACCACTCCGGCCTTGCCATGGATATCGTCTCCGGCGACTACTACACCAAGTACAGCGACCTGGTGGAGGAATTCGAGAACGAGCCGGAGGCGGTGTGGCTGCGGGAAAACTGCGCCCGGTTCGGCTTTATCCTCCGGTTCCCCAAGGACAAGGTGGAGGTCACCGGCATCAACTACGAGCCCTGGCACTTCCGCTATGTGGGGGAGGAGCACGCGGCGGCCATCATGGAGCAGGGCCTCTGCCTGGAGGAATACCTGGGGGAGGATCAGCCGTAGGCCCGGCGGGTGGACTGACCGGCCATGGCCTGTAGGATATCCTCCCGCTGCCGGTACCGCTCCCCTGCCGCTTTCCAGTCCACCAGCTGCCACCAGGCCTCCTGGTAGCGGTCTGCCTGGCCCTTGTACTGGAGGAAGTAGGCGTGCTCCCACCGGTCGCAGCACAGCACCGGCGCCAGCCCCTGGGGCAGGGGGGTCTCGTCGTCCCGGGTGGCGGTCACCCGCAGCTGGCCCCGGCGGCCGGTGACCAGCCAGACCCACCCAACCCCGGGCAGCGCCCCGCCGGCCTGGGCGAACCGCTGCCGCAGCCCCTCCATCGACCCGAAGCTGTCCCGGATGGCGGCGGCCAGTTCCTCGTCGGGCTGCTGCCCCACCGGCGGGGTCATGGAGGAAAAGTAAAGCTGGTGGCCCAGCAGCTTCCCCCCGTACCGCTGCACCGGCTCCCGGAGGGCGGGGGGCAGCCGGCCGGCATTCGCCAGCAGCCGGCAAAGGCTCCAGTCCTGGTACCGGGGCCAGCCCTCCAGGGCGGCATTGAGGCGGGGGGCGCAGTTCTGCTGGCAGCCGCTGTAGTGGAGCAGCACCGTTTGCAGGTCCAGCACCGGCTCCAATTCGTTAAAGCGGTAGTCCAGGGGGTCCAGCTGGAAGGGATAGTATCGATCCATAGGGTTCGCTCCTTTCGTGGGGGCTTTTTTGTTGGGATGGCTTCTTTATACTATTCCAGGGGCGGCCCGGGGGTGAAATAACGCCCCATCCCCTCCAAACACGGCAAAGCCGGTGGCACCCGTCTATCGAGTGCCACCGGTTTTTTCAAATCGATGTTTATGGCCTTAGGGCAGCTTCCGGGCGATACCCCGCTCCTCCAGGGCCTTCAACGCCCCGGCGGGGTCCTTGATCTTGGCCAGGAAGATCATGGCGGCGATGATATAGGGCTTGAAGCTGGCCTCCTTGTAGAGGGGGGTGCGGTAGCGGTCAAAGACGCTGGCCTCCACCTCGCCGTCGGTGCAGGAGACGTCGTTGATGTCGGCGGGGAGGCAGTGGAGGTAAAGGGCCTTGCCGTCCCGGGTGGTGGCCATCAGTTCCTCGGTGCAGCACCAGTCCTTGTGCTCCGCGTTCTGGGCCAGCAGCCGCTTTTCCAGGGCCTTGATGCCCTCGGTGTCGCCGTTGCCGTACAGCTGGGTGCGCTCCTCCATGGCGGCGAAGGGGGCCCAGCTTTTGGGGTAGACGATGTCGGCGTCCTTAAACGCCTCCGCCATGGAATGGGTCTTGGTGAAGGAGCCGCCGGTGGCGGCGGCGTTTTTCTTCGCCACCTCCTCCACCTCCGTCATCACCTCGTAGCCCTCGGGGTGGGCCAGAACAACATCCATACCAAAGCGGGTCATCAGGCCGATGACGCCCTGGGGCACGCTGGGGGACGGTGAGTTCGGTGGACCATTCGCAGTTGTACCCCTCGTCCTCCGCCAGGATACAGGGCTTGGAGACGTGCAGGTCCTCCCCGTCCAGCTGCTGCACCGTTTTCAGTTCCATGATCCGCCCGCCGCAGAGGTAGGCGGCGGCGATGTTCTGGGCCAGCTGGGTGTGGGGCCCGGCGGCGGGGCCGATGGGGGTCTCCACCCGGTGGCCGGCAAAGGCAAAGCGTCGCCCCGGGGCCGCCCGGTACACCTTGTGGCAGCCAAAGACCGAGCCGTTCTCCTGCCACTCCCGGAGGGTCCAGTCCAGCATCCGGGCAAAGGGGATGGGGTGCATACGGTCGCTCATATCAGCTTCTTCCTCCTATCCATTCAAACGGCGCCAAAGGTCCCGGGCCTGCTGCCGGGCGTCGGCCAGCAGCTTCTGGGTGTCCAGCCCCGGAAAGACCCGGTCCTCCATCAGCACCTTCCCCGCCACGATGGTGGTGGTGACGTCCCGGCCGCAGGCGCCGAAGAGCAGATGCCCCCCGGCGTTGCCGCCGTCCATGGGGGTGAAGGGGTGGTAGTCCACCACGATGATGTCCCCCGCCGCCCCGGCCTTCAGCACCCCCAGGGGGGTCTTGAAGTAGCGGTTGGCCATGGCGGCGTTGCTTTGGAACAGCAGCCCGGGTATCTCGGCCCCGGCGCCGGGGTCCTGGCTGTGGTGCTTGGCCAGCACCCCCGCCGCCTTGCAGCTTTCCAGCATGTCGCTGGTGTAGCCGTCGGTGCCCAGTCCCACCGTCACCCCCGCCTTGACATACTCCGGGATGTTGGCGCAGCCCACGGCGTTGCCCATGTTGCTCTGGGGGTTGTGGACCACCATGGTGTCGGTCTCCCGGAGCAGCTGCACCTCCTCCCAGTTGAGGTGGATGCTGTGGGCGGCGATGGTCTTGCGCCCCAGCACCCCCCGGTCCCGCAGGCGGCGGACCACCGGCTTGCCGTAGGTCTGTAGGCTGTGGCGGGCGTCGTCCAGCCCCTCCGCCACGTGGATGTGGCACCCGGCGGCAGGGGGCAGCGCCTCGACACACCGCTCCAGGGTGCGGTCGCTGAGGGTGAAGGCGGCGTGCATCCCCATCATGCCGTGGCGCATCTCGTCCTTCCGCCGGGCCGCCTCCCGGAGGAACCGGAGATTTTCCTCGATGGCCTGGGTGCACTTCTCCTCCCCGTCCCGGTCGCTGACCTCGTAGCAGAGGCAGGCCCGCAGCCCCAGCCGGTCCGCCGCCCGGCTCACCTCCGACAGGCTGCCCTGGATGGCCCCGTAGCTGGCGTGGTGGTCAAAGACGGTGGTGACACCGGCCCGGACACATTCCAGGAAGGTCACGGCGGCGCTGTGGTAGACGTCCTCCAGGGTCATGGCCCGGTCCAGCCGCCACCACATCCCCTCCAGGATCTGCAAAAAACCGGCGGGCCGGTAGCCCTTCATGGACAGCCCCCGGGCGAAGGCGGAATAACAGTGGTGGTGCAGATTCACAAAGCCCGGCATGATGACGCCGCCCCTGGCGTCGATGTAACGGGCACCGGGGTAGGCTTTTTTCAGCTTCCCCTCCGGCCCTGCCTCCCGGATGAGCCCGTCGTCGTCCACCACCACCCCGCCCCGGTCCAGCCAGGGCAGAGCCGGGTCCCCGGTGAGCAGGCTCCCGTTTGCCACAAGGATCATAACGTTGTCCCCTTTCCCGCTGTTTCTCAAAAAAATTTTTTAGCCTACCGTCCTTTTCCCTTGTCCCCCACCCCATATCGTGGTAAAATGGAGAATATCCCAACAAAAAAAGGAGCGATCCCTTTGTTAGATCATCTGATGCTGGACACCCTCCGGCAGATCGCCCACGGCCTGGCCGCCCAGTTCGGCAGCAACTGCGAGGTGGTGGTCCACGACCTGGACCCCGACCGGCTGGACAACAGCATCGTCCTTATCGAAAATGGCCATGTCTCCCACCGCAAGCAGGGGGACGGCCCCAGCCACATCGTGCTGGAGGCGCTGAAGTCCGACCCCGCCGCCCTGAAGGACAAGCTGTCCTACCTCACCAGGACCCACGACAACCGCATCCTAAAAAGCAGCACCCTGTATATCCGGGACGAGGAGGGGAAGGTCTGCGCCATCCTGGCCATCAACTACGATATCACCAGCCTGCTGGCCATCGAGGGCAGCATCCACTCCCTGGTCTCCACCGGGGAGGCCGCCGGCCAGTCCCCGGAGCCGGAGAGCATCCCCCTCAACGTCAACGACCTGCTGGACGAGCTCATCAGCCAGTCCATCAAGCTGGTGGGCAAGCCGGTGGCGATGATGACCAAGGACGACAAGGTAAAGGCCATCCAGTTCCTCAACAACGCCGGGGCCTTCCTGGTCACCAAAAGCGGCGACAAGGTGAGCCGGCAGTTCGGCATCAGCAAGTACACCCTATACAGCTACATGGACGCCAGCAAGGCGGAATGACGGCCCTCCGGCGCGGGATACCTTCCCGCGCCGGAATTTTTTATGTACCTTTTACGGCTGCCAGACCGAGTAGCCGTAGAGCATCACGGCGATGCTCACCAGCAGCAGGGCGTTGCCGGTGTTGGCCGGGACGGGATCGGTGCAGAGGCAGGCCATAAACGAGCCCACCGCCATGATCACGGTGCCCGCCAGGGCGGCCAGCTTGTACCGGCCCAGGTTCTTGTTGTCTTTCATGTCACTTCTCCTCCGTTTCCGCCAGGTTGACCTTGGTCTTGGTGGCCTTCATCAGGATGATATGGAACACGGCGCCCAGGACGATGCCGATGAAGGGGGCGGAGATATTCTCCTGGACCCGGGGGGCCACGGCGGCCAGGGTAAAGACGATGATGACGCTGACCACCCAGCTGATCCAGGGGATGGGGTTCCAGGCCACGAACCGGCTCTTCTCCAGGGGGAGGTACCGGCCCTTGTTCACCACGATGATGCCGGCCAGGGGCGGGATGACGTTGCCCAGGGCGTTGAGGAAGGTGTAGTAGAAGTCCGCCTCGTGGGGCTTTAACAGGGTGGCGGCGGCGGAAACGCCGATGAGGATGAGCATCATCTTGGTGCGGCCGATCTTGAAGGAGTTTGCCAGGTTCAGGCCGGTGGAGTAGAGGTTGGCGGCGTTGGTGGTGAAGATGTTGGTGGTCATCAGGATCAGGGAGGGGATGACCAGGCCGAAGCCCAGCAGGATAAGGGTGAGGTCGTACTCGTTCATGGCGATGGTGGCGATGGAGCCGCAGATGAGCATCAGGATGTTGCCCCCCAGCAGGCCGGTGAGGGAAGCGGCGATGGCGCACAAAAAGACGTTGCCGATAAGGCTGACGATCATGATCTCCTGGAAGCTCAGTCCCATGGCCAGGCTGCCGCCGGCCATCAGGCTGATGATGGCGAAGATAAAGCCGGTCCAGATAATGGTCAGGCTTATGTAGGATTTTCTCTCACTTTCCGGGACGGCGCAGAGGGAAAATTCACTGTCCTGCCGCGCGTTCTGGGGAATGGTCTGTTCCTTCATCGAGGATCCTCCTTTTGCGGTTTGATATCATTTCCGCCTGCCCCGCCGCCGTTTGCAACCGGCGGCAGCGTCGGGGCGTTAAGTCTCCATTCCCCCAAGGAGGCCTTCTGGTCTTACCGGGGAGCAGTTCCCCGGGCGATCCGTGCACAAACCGCAACGACCCGATGCTTCTATTTTTGCATAGTTTCTTTGCTATGACAGGCGGAAATTCTGTTTGCATTTACAATATACCATGTTTCCGCCCCCGGTGTCGAGAAAAATTTTTATTTTGTCTAAAAATTTTTAATGCAATATTTCTCTCCCATAAAAAACCACCACCCCCGGGCGGGAGTTCCGCCGGAGGTGGTGCTTTTGGGTCTTGTTTGGTTTTTTAGGCTTGGGCTCCCCCGCTGTCACGCCGCCCCGTGGACGATCTTCAGGCGCCTGGGCTGCGCCATCTTGCAGTCGTTCAGGCGCCCCTGGTAGACCAGCTGGACGCCGGGGAGGGCGGCAAAGTCCTGGGGACGGGCCAGGGAGATGTCCTTATCCAGCCCCCACAGGCCGCTTTGGTACAGCACGTAGGCCACGAACTGGGAGCAGACAAAGTGGTGACGGCGGCGGAAGGGGATGCCCGCCATCATGGTCAGCAGCCCCAGGAAGTTGTAGCGGTAGGCCCATTCCTCCTCCTCAAACCGGCGGATAGCCTCGGCCAGGCGGGCGTGCTGGCTGTCGCTCACCGTCACCCGGTAGACGGCGCACTGGGTGTCCTTGTACCGGCGGTAGATGCCCCGGCCGGGGGCCTCCCGGACAAAGCCGCTGGCGATGGGCAGCCACAGGCACTGGCGGCCGAAGCTGTACAGCGTGTCCATCCCGCCATCCAGGGCGATGGACGCGTGGTTGTAGGGGGTACGGTTGAAGATATGGAGAAAACGGGAAAATTTGGTCCCGGTCTGGCTGATGACGATGTAGATATCCTTGTTCATGGCTGGCTCCTCCCTCTTTCTACCTTGTCTATCTATTGATACGACAATGGCGGCAAAATGTCTTCAAGCTGTACAAAATTTTTCAGAGGGAGGTCCTCCTTCTGTTAGTCGCCCAGCAGACTGAGGGTGATCTCGTACTTGGAATCGGTGGCCTTCTGGAGACTGGCGTCCTTGGCGTACTTCACCACGGTGGCGGAGGACTTGTTGATGGGCTGGAGCGTTCCGGCCCCTGCCACACAGCCGCCGGGGCAGGCCATCCCCTCCAGCAGGTAGCCGTTGTACTTCCCCGCCCGGGCCATGGCCAGCAGCCGCTTGCACTCGGCAAGGCCCTGGGCGCTGGCGATCTTTACCTCCCGGTCCGGGTCCATGTCGTGGATGACGTCGGCCACCGCCTTGGCGACGCCGCCGCCGACGGCAAAGCCACGGCCGGCGCCGGTGCCCTCCTCCAGCGGCTTCTCCTCGGTGATCTGGCTGAAGTCCACCTCCTTGGCCTCGAACATCCCCATCAGTTCCTCAAAGGTGAGGACGAAGTCCACGTCGCTGCGGATGGTGCGGCGGCTGGCCTCCAGCTTCTTGGAGGCGCAGGGGCCGATAAAGGCGATCTTGCACCCCTTGTGCTCCTTCTTTTGCAGGCGGGCGGTGAGGACCATGGGGGTCATGGCCATGGAGATACAGTGGGAGATGGTGGGGAACAGCTTTTTGGCCATCACCGACCAGGAGGGGCAGCAGGAGGTGGCCATAAAGGGCTGCTCCTCCGGCACCGCCCGGAGGAAGTCCTTGGCCTCCTCGATGGTGCAGAGGTCGGCGCCGATGGCCACCTCCACCACGCTGTCAAAGCCCAGCTGCTTCATGGCGGCCTCGAACTTCTCCGGCGGCAGGGCGGCCCCGAACTGGCCGATAAAGGCGGGGGCCACGATGGCGATGACCCGGTCCCCCCGCTTGATGGACTGGATCAGCTGGAAGATCTGCCCCTTGTCCGAGATGGCGCCGAAGGGGCAGTTCACCAGGCACATGCCGCAGGAGACGCACTTGTCCTGGTCGATGGTGGCCTTGCCCTGCTCGTCGGTTCCGATGGCGTCCATGCCGCAGGCGGCGGCGCAGGGGCGCTCCATCTTGATGATGGCCCCGTAGGGGCAGGCGGCGGCGCACTTGCCGCAGCGGATGCACTTGCTGGTGTCGATGACCGACTGGCCGTTTTTGTGGACGATGATGGCGTCCTTGGGGCAGCTTTCGCTGCAGGGGTGGGCAAGACAGCCCTGGCAGCAGTCGGTGACCCGGTACTGCTTTTCCGGGCAGCCGTTGCAGGCGAACTTGATGAGGTTGATGAGGGGGGGCTCGTAGTATTTTTCGGCGATGGCGCTTTCGTTCACCCCCATGGAAAGGGGGGCGTGCTCATCCATGGGGCGCAGGGGCAGACCCATGGCCAGCCGGAGCCGTTCCCCCACGATGGCCCGCTCCAAAAAGATCGATTCCCGGTACTGGGCCGCCTCCCCGGGGATGATCTTATAGGGCAGCTCCTCGATGCGGGAATAATCCCCGCCCTCGTAGCCCATTTTGGCCACCTCGGTGAAGATGCGGCGGCGGATGTCCTGTACCGATGTTTGCATCCCTCTCATATTTCCTGTTCTCCTTCCTCCACGACGAACTGATATCCTTGCCCCCACACCGTTCGCAGGTACCGGGGGTTTTGGGGGTCCTTTTCCAGCTTGTTGCGCAGGTGGCTGATGTAGACCATCACCGCCCCGGCGTCCACCAGCACATCCCCCCAGACATGCTGGTAAAGCTGCTCCTTGGTGAACACCTGGCCCCCTGTCAGGCGGATACTCTTGTGTTTATTTTATCACACCTTGGGGGGCTGTACAAGGGGTATCTTGTCCCGGGCGGCGCCGGGGGCAGACAAAAAAGGGGGGCAAAGCCCCCTTCCTATCGGCGCGCCCCCCTACGGGGACATGAGTATCCGGTCGTTGTCCAGTTCCCGGGCCGCCTTCTCCTTGAACAGCTCCAGCAGCCGGGGGACGGTCATCCCCTCCCGCTGGGGGCCGGACAGGTCCAGCACCAGCCTCCCCCGGTCCATCATCAGGGTGCGGTTGCCCAGGGAGAGGGCGGAGGAGATGTTGTGGGTGATCATCATGCAGGTGATGCCCTGCTCCGCCACCACCCGGCGGGTGAGGTCCAGCACCTTCTCGGCGGTGGCGGGGTCCAGGGCGGCGGTGTGCTCGTCCAGCAGCAGCAGCTTGGGGGTGACCAGGGTGGCCATCAGCAGCGTCAGCGCCTGGCGCTGGCCGCCGGAGAGCAGCCCCACCGGGGCCTTCATCCGGTCCTCCAGCCCCAGCCCCAGGGCGGCCAGCCGCTCCCGGAAGTAGTCCCGGTCCCGCTTCCCCACCATGGAGAAGGGGGAGCTCTTCCCCCCCGCCCGCAGGTAGGCCAGGGCCAGATTCTCCTCGATGGTCATGTGGGAGGCGGTACCCTTTAACGGGTCCTGGAACAGCCGCCCGATCTTCCGGGCCCGCTTGTGCTCCGGCAGGAAGGTGATGTCCTCCCCGTCCAGCAGCACCCGGCCCCTGTCGGGGTAGAAGCTGCCCGCCACCGCCCCGAAGAGGGTGGACTTCCCCGCCCCGTTGCTGCCGATGATGGCGGCAAAGTCCCCGGGCGCCAGGGAGAGGGCCACCTCCTCCAGCGCCTTCTTCTGGTGGACGGTGCCGGGGGCGAAGGTCTTGGAGATACCGGCAACGGTAAGGAGATCAGCCATTTTTTTCCACCTCCCGGCGCAGCTTATGGAAGCGCAGCTTCTCCCGGATGGCGGGCCAGGAGATGGCGGCGGCCACGATGACGGCGGAGACCAGCTTGAAGTTCTGGGCCCCCACGTCGGACACCAGGGCGGCGGCGATGATGACACGGTAGATCAGCGACCCCAGGACGGCGGCCAGTATCCCCCGGGCCACCCCGCCCCTGCCGGTGACCACCTCGCCGATGATCAGGCTGGCAAGACCGATGACCACCATCCCGGTGCCCAGGCTGATGTCGGAAAACTTCTGGTACTGCACCAGCAGCCCCCCGGAGAGGGCCACCAGCCCGTTAGCGGCGCAGAGCCCCACCGTGGTGGTCAGGGCCGGGTCGATGGAGGAGGATGCCACCATCTCCCGGTTGTCCCCGGTGGCCCGGATGGACAGCCCCAGCCGGGTCCGCAGGAAAAGGGCCAGCAGGACCGCTGCCACCACCGCCACCATCCCCGCCAGCAGCAGCTTGCCCATGGGCCCCAGGGCGGCTTCGGCGGCGGTAAAGACGTTCTGCTCCCTCAGCATGTTCAGGTTGGAGCGGCCCCCCATCACCATCAGGTTGACGGTGTAAAGCCCGGTCATGGTGACGATGCCCGCCAGGATGGGCTGCACCCCCAGCCGGGTCTGCAACAGGGCGGTGATCAGACCGGCCAGCGCCCCGGCCGCCAGGGCCAGCAGCAGCCCCGCCGCCGGCTGTCCCTGGATGGTGAGGACGGCGGAGCAGGCCGCCCCCAGGGTGAAGCTGCCGTCGGTGGTCAGGTCGGCCACGTCCAGGGTGCGGTAGGAAAGGAACAGCCCCAGGGCCACCAGGCTGTAAATGAAGCCCTGCTCCACGGCCCCCAGTAAAACAGTAAAACTCATAGCATACTCCTTATGATCCGGCGTCAAGCCACGGAGGAAACGAAGGTGGCGTCGTTGGGGCCGTATTGGGAGATATCCACCCCAATGGCCCTGGCGGTGTCGCCGTTGATGACCAGGTTGTTGTCCCGCAGTACCTCCACCGGCACCTGGGACACCGGGGTGCCGGTGACGATCTTCAGCACCATGTCGGCGGTCTGGCTGCCCAGGTTGGTGTAGTTCACCCCCACGGCGGCAAGACCGCCGTCCGCCACCAGGGAATCCGCCGCCACGTAGACCGGCTTTTTGGCCTGGATGGCCTCGTCCGCCAGCACCGCCATGGCGCTGGCCACCGTGTTGTCGATGGGGACAAAGAGGGCGTCACACTTCCCCAGCAGGTTCCTGGCGGAGGTCTGGACATCGGCGGAGGTGGTCACCGCCCCCTCGGTGTAGGACAGCCCCGCCCCCTCCAGGTAGCCTTTCACCTGGGCGATGACCGAAAGACTGTTGTCCTCGCTGGTGTTGTAGATAAGGCCGAAGCTCTGGGCCTCCGGGGTCAGTTCCTTTGCCAGGGCAAAGATCTTCTCCACCGGGATGGCGTCGGAGGTGCCGGTGATGTTCCCCTCCGGGGCCTCCAAATTTTCCACCAGACCGGCGGCCACCGGGTCGGTGACGGCGGAGAACACCACCGGGATGCCGCTATTTTCCGCTGCGGCGGCGGCCCCCTGGGCGGCGGGGGTGGCGATGGCCACGATGACATCCACCTTACCCGCCACGAACTGCTGGCAGATGGTGTTGATGGTGCTGGTGTCCCCCTGGGCGTTCTGGTAGTTCACCTGGATGGACACCCCGCTTTCGGCGGACTTTTCCTCCAGCCGGGCGGTGATGGCGGCCCGTATCTCGTCCAGGGAGGGGTGCTCCATCAGCTGGATCAGGCCGACGGTGACCTGCTTTGCTCCCTCCGGGGAGGATGGGGCGGCGCCGCCGGAGGAGACGGGGGTGCTCCCGCCCCCGCAGGCGGTCATGGCAAGGATCATCGCGATGGTGAGCAGAACGGCAAACAGCTTTTTCATGGTCGGTCTCCTTCTACCAGTCTTTCACCGGGAAATACCCGGCACAGGTGCTCCACCTGTTGGAGTGGCCGTGCAAAAAGTGGTGCCGTTTTCTCCCCTCCCGCATGCCGGAGAAAAGAAAAAAGCCCGCCCTTATCCTTCCCCCGTTCCCGGGGAAAAACAAGGACAGACGAATGTCTGCGGTGCCACCTTGATTGCCGTGGGTCACCACGGCCCCTTAGCAGGATGCCAACACATCCCCGGCTCTGTAACGGGCGCCCCCCGTCGGGGGATACTGGGCCAAAAACGCCGTTCACCCCCGCCCTCAGCGGTCCATTTGTCCGAACCGTCTCCCGCCGGACTCTCAGCGCCGCCGGCTCTCTGTGGGGTCGTGATCGGTTTTATCTCCGCTTCATCGGTTTAAGGGTATTATATGCCCCCTGCCGGAAAATGTCAATAGCCGGGGGGCCAAAAATATGGTATCATTTTTCCCAGTACCGGCGCAACCTTTGATGCTTTTTGTCGGGTATATATACGAGAGACCACAGAAAGGAGGTGTCCCCATGGAGGACCAGGCTATCGTGGCGCTGTATTGGCAGCGGGACGAATCCGCCATCCAGGAGACACAGCAGAAGTACGGCCCCTATCTACTAAAGATCGCCTACCAGATCTTATCCAGCCGGGAGGACAGCGAGGAGAGCGTCAACGACACCTACCTCAAGGCCTGGGGCTCCATGCCACCCCACCGCCCCGTCACCCTGTCCACCTACCTGGGGCGCATCACCCGCCAGCGGTCCATCGACCTGTTCCGTACCCGGCACCGGGACAAGCGGGGGGGCTCGGAGTACGCCCTCTCCCTCACCGAACTGGAGGACTGCGTCTCCGGCGGGGACGCCACCGGCCGGGCCATGGACCAGAAGCTGCTGGCCGAGGCCATCGCCGCCTATCTGGGGGGCCTTGCCCCGGAGACACGCACCGCCTTTTTGGAGCGGTACTACTTTATGGACCCGGTGGCGGATATCGCCGCCCGCCGGGGCTGCACCCTGGCAAAGACCAAGTCTATGCTGTACCGGGCCCGCCAGGGGCTGCGGAACTACCTGGAGAAGGAGGGATTCGACCTATGAGAGCAGAACTGTTGAGCGACGCCCTGGGCCAGCTGGACGACAGCCTGCTGGAGGAAGCCCGGATACGCCGGGAGCGGACCGCTCCCCCTCGCCCCGCCTGGGGGAGGTGGGGGGCGCTGGCCGCCTGCCTGGCGGTGGCGGTGCTGGCCGGGAGCCAGCTGCTGCCCCAAAAGCAGCCGCCCTCGGTCAGCGCGCCGGGTGACCTGCCGCTGCTCACCCTGGGGGAGGGGGACACCGCCGCCATGGGGTACGAGGGGTACATGGCCTATGACATCGACGAACTGGTGAACGCCAACCCCTGGACCCCGGAGGCCCGGCTGGACACCCTGCCGGTCTACCGCAACGCCGTCACCTATGACGATAACTACCGCGCCCAGAACGCCGACTTTGACCGCATGGAGGCCCAGCTGGTGTCGGTGGCTGTCCAGCTGGAGCTGGACCCCTCGCTGCCTGTCACCGACAACACCCCCAGCCCGGAACACCAGCAGGCCATCCGGGACAAATTCGCCGCCGTGGGGGACACGGTGCCGGAGGGGTACTTTGACCCCGATTCCCTCATCATGGAAAGCGACTCCATCAAGCTGACGGTGGACGAGACCCTCACCGTCACCATCGCCTTCCAGCCCCCGGTGGAACTGCCGGAGGAGTACGACTTCACCCACCACGCCACCCTGGAGGCCAAGGAGGAGGCGGCGGGGTATCTCTCGGCGGAATACGCCGGTCTCCTCTCGGGGATGGAACAGCCCGCTTTGAACCTCACCGGCGGGGACCGAGACATCTACGGGGAGCAAAGCTACCAGATCGAGTTCTACGACGCCGGGGGGAGCCTGGAAAGCCAGGTGGTGAACTACAACTTCAACCGGGTGGCCTTCTACTGCGACGACGACGGCAAGCTGTTCCTGGCCCGGGTCTACGCCCCGGACCTCTCCCAGAAGCTGGGGGACTACCCTGTCATCAGCCCCGCCCAGGCGGAGCAGCTGCTGGCGGCCGGGAATTACACCACCAGCGTCCCCTGCCAGATGCCGGGGCTGGAGTACCTGGGGAAGGTGGAACTGGTCTACCGCACCGGCAGCCACGAAAAGACCTATCTCCCCTACTACCGCTTCCTGGTGGAACTGCCGGAGGAACAGCGGCCGGGGGGGATGAAGGACTACGGCGCCTACTACGTCCCGGCGGTGGAGGGACAGTATATCGCCAACATGCCCAAGTGGGACGGCGGCTTCAATTACTAGCACAAGCAGACCAAGCCGCCCGCCGAGGCTGTCCGTTATCCGGGCAGCCTCGGCGGGCGGCTTTTTCATGGCTGGTTTTTTATTGCGCGGGTCTTACACCAGCTGGCGGCGCTGGCGCTCCTTCTCGGCGGCCTCGTCCTCGGCGGGGTACCACATGGGGGAAACGAACCGCACGTGGCAGGCGTCGCCCTCGGCGAAGGAGATGCGGTGGGGCACCTGGATCTTCAGCGTCTGGTCCCCCACCTGCACCAGGTACTCGGTGCGGTCGGTGAGGAAGATGCGCTTGTCGATGCGGGTGGGATACCCCGGGCCCTCGCCGGGTTTTAACAGGTCGATGGAGTTGGGCCGGGTGGCCACCACCATGTTCCGGCCGGCGTCCTTGGGGATCTCCAGGTCCAGGGGGTGCTGGGTGTCGCCTGCGGCGAACACCTTGCCGTCCTGGATCACCACGTTGATGAAGGTGCTCTCCCCCAGGAAGCTGTGGACAAACCGGCTGTTGGGCTTGTTGTACAGGTTCTCCGGGGTGTCGATCTGCATGATCTTGCCCATGTCGCAGACCATCATCCGGTCGGAGATGGCCATGGCCTCCGACTGGTCGTGGGTGACGAAGATGATGGTGAAGTTGAACTTCCGCTGCAACTCCTTGATCTCGAACCGCATGGTCTCCCGCAGCTTGGGGTCCAGGTTGCTGAGGGGCTCATCCAGCAGCATCACCTTGGGCTGGGTGACGATGGCACGGGCCAGGGCGATGCGCTGCTGCTGCCCGCCGGACAGGTCGGAGGGGAACACCTCCTCCAGGCCGGTGAGGCTGGTGTGCTTCATGGCCTCCTTCACCCGCTGGGCGATCTCGGTCTTATTTACCTTCTGTATCTGGAGGGGGAAGGCGACATTGTCGAATACGTTCATGTGGGGCCAGACGGCGAAGGACTGGAACACCATGCCCAGCCCCCGCTCCTCCGGCGGGATGTAGAGGTTCTTGTCCTTGATGGAGACGGGGCGGCCGCAAAGCTCGATCTCCCCCTCGCTCAGGTCCTCGAAGCCGGCGATCATCCGCAGGGTGGTGGACTTGCCGCAGCCGGAGGGCCCCAGGAAGGAGAAGCACTCCCCCTCGTGGACGCTGAGGTTGAAATCGTCAACGGCGACGATGTCCCCCAATGTCTTGGTGGTAAAACGCTTGGTGACGTGGCGGAGGATAACTTGATCCATCCGATTAGACCCCCTTCCTGTCTTTGGTCGCCTGGGTGACGATGGTGTTGCAGATGATGATGATGACGATGGCGACGCTCCCCAAGGCGGCGGCCTGGGGGATCATGCCGGCGTCACGCAGGGAGTAGATCTGGACGCCCAGGGTGCGGGTGTAGGGCCCGTACAGCAGGATGGAGGTGGTGACCTCCCGCATGGCCGGCAGGAAGATAAGGAAGAAGCCGGAGACCATGGCCGGGCGGATCAGGGGCAGGGTGACGTCGGTAAGGCTCTCCATGTGGGAGGCGCCGCAGGTGCGGGCCGCTTCCTCCAGGGAGGGGTGGACCTGCAGCAGGGCTGCCGAGGAACTCTTCATCGAGAAGGAGAGGTACCGGGCGATGTAGGCCACCAGGATGATCCAGATGGTGTTGTACAGGCTGATGCCGCCGATGGCCCCGGACCAGGCCAGGATGACGCCGATGGCCAGCACCGTGCCGGGCAGGGAGTAAGGCAGCACCGAGAGGACCTCCAGCACTTCCTTGCCCTTGGGGCGGATCTTCTGCACCACGTAGGCGATGAGGGTGCCCAGGAACATACAGATGACACCGGCGCTGATGGAGACGAAGAGGGAGTTCTTCACCGAATCGATGGTGCCGGAGGCGGCGAAGATGCGCTGGTAGTTCTGCAGGGTGAAGTTCTCCGGGATCAGGGGCAGGCCGTAGGCCTTCACCAGGCTCACCAGGAAGATCATCACCAGGGGCACGATAACGATGAGCACCAGGGTGGCGATGCAGAGGATGAGCAGGGGGATGCGGGCGCCGCGCAGCTTGATGAGGGTGGGGCGCATGCTCTTGCCCTTGATGATGTCGTAGCTGCCGGAGCTGAGGATCTTCTTCTGGATGACCAGGGCGGTGAACACCACCAGCACCAGCATGATGGAGAGGGCAGCCCCCTGGCGGATGCCCTCAAAGCTGCCGCCGGCCCGGGAGATGACGGCGTAGATCTTGGTGGGCAGGGTGTAGATGCCCTGGGAGAAGCCCAGGATGGAGGGCACGCCGAAGTGGGCCAGGGAGGTGGTGAGGATCAGCAGCGCCCCGGCGGAGATGGCGGGCACCACCAGCGGCAGGGTGATCTTGCGGATGACCGTCATCTGCTTGGCCCCGGCGATGCGGGCGCATTCCTCCAGGGTGGGGTCCATCCGCTCCAGGGCGCTGACCACCTGCATAAAGACAAAGGGGAAGTAGTAGGACAGCTCCACGAACACGATGCCCCCCAGGGTGTTGATGTTGATGGGGGCGGCCTCCAGGCCGAAGGTGCTGACCAGCAGCTTGTTCAGGTAGCCGGACCGGCCGTTGAGCAGCAGGTCCCAGGCCATGGCCCCCAGGAAGGGGGGGAACATGTAGGGGATGTTGAAGAGGGCCCGCATCAGCCCCTTGGCGGGGATGTCGCTGCGGCCCAGCAGCCAGGCGTAGAAGGTGCCCACGATGGTCCCCAGCAGGGTGACCCAGAAGGCGATCTTGATGGTGTTCCACATGGCGGCCAGGTTGCCGGCGTCGGTCAGCTGGCTGGAGAACAGCTTGGGGTCAAAGTGCCCCTGGAAGAAAAAGGCGTTGTAGATGATGGAGACCACCGGGATGACCACCACCACCAGCAGCAGCACCACCGTGACGGCGGTCATGATGCCGTCCATGCTGAAGCGGCGGCCGTCCACGGCGGCAAGGTCCTTGTTGCGTCCTCTGCTCATGCCTGCACCTCCTTCGGCGGATAGAAGCGGTAGTTCAGCAGGCGGATGCCGGTCTCGGCACCCTCCTTCACCACGCCGTACTTGGCGGCGTCCAGGGTGTTCTGCTGCACCCGCAGTTCCCGGCCGCCCAGGTCCACAAAGTAATCGTATTCGCTGCCCAGGAACACCGAGCGGTTGACGGTGACCCGCAGGGGGGAATCCTTGTCAAAGACGATGTCGTTGGGGCGCACCCCCACCTCCAGGGGCTTGGTGGCGTCGGCGCCCTCCGGCAGCCTGCCCTCCGCCCAGGGGAAGTCCCGGCTGCCGGGTTTTAAAGTGATGGCGCCCCCCTTCACCTCCACCGGGATGAAGTTGGATACCCCGATGAACTCGAAGGTGAAGCGGTTGGCCGGGTGGAGGATGATGTCCTCGTCGGTGCCCAGCTGGCAGAGGTTGCCCCCCGGCTCCATAATGGCCATCCGGTCACAAAGCTGGAGGGCGGACTGCTGGTCGTGGGTGATGTACAGGACGGTGGTGCCGCTGCGGCGCTGGATCTCCCGGATCTCGGTGAGCATCTGCTCCCGCAGCTTGGCGTCCAGGTTGGTGATGGGTTCATCCATGACGATGATCTCCCCGTTGCCCACCAGGGCCCGGGCGATGGCCACACGCTGCTGCTGCCCGCCGGAAAGCTGGCTGGGCAGGTGGTTGGCGTATTCGGTCATGTTCACCTGGGCCAGGGCGTCGGCCACCCGGCGGGCCATCTGGTCCTTGGGGACACGGCGCTTCTTCAGGGAATAGCCCACGTTCTCGCTGACGGTCATATGGGGCCAGACGGCGTAATCCTGGAAGACGATGCCGATGTTCCGGCGCTCCACCGGCATGTTGACGCGGCGGGTGGCGCTGAAGATGCAGGTGTCGTCCACATAGATCTCCCCGGTGTCCGGCTTGTTGAGGCCCAGCAGGCAGCGGACCAGGGTGGTCTTGCCGCAGCCGGAGGGGCCCACCAGGCAGAGGATCTCGCCGGCCTCGATCTCCAGGCTGAAGTCCTTTAGGATCTGGTTCTGGCCGTATTTGAAGGAAATGTTTTTAAAGGCGACCTTTGACAAATACCTTCCTCCTCACGTTAAGTAATGGGGGCGGGGGCAGCCGATGCCGTCCCCGCCCCCTTTTGAATGATGCTGATCGTTTCCTCAAACGGTGCGAGGAATGGTGCTTACAGGCCCCAGATGCCGTTGAAGGCGGTGAGGTTGGCCTCGCTGTCCGCGGCCAGCTTGGCCATATCGCACTCCAGGAAGGAGGGGATGGTGGTCAGGTCCACGGACTGGGTGACATCGGTACGGACAGAGACCAGGTTGTTGGCGACCAGGATCTCCTGGCCCTCCTTGGAGAGGATGAAGTCATACAGCAGCTTGCCATTGGCCTCGTTGTTGCAGTCCTTCACCAGGCCGATGGGGCTGGCGATGGAGACGGTCTCCTCGGGATACAGGAAGGTGATGGGGGAACCGTCCTTGATGAGGTTGGCGGAAACGTAGTCCAGGCAGACGCCCACCTTGTAGGCGGAGGCGGCCAGCTGGTTGTGGGTGGCGGTGGTGCCGCTCTCCAGCAGGCAGCCGTTGTCATGCAGCTTCTGCATGTAGTCGGTGCCGTACTTGTCGCTGCACATCATGGCGTTCATCCAGTACTTGGTGGTGCCGGCGGTGCCGGGGTCGGACATGACGATCTGGCCCTTCCACTTCTCGTCCAGCAGGTCGTTCCAGGTCTTGGGGGCCTCCTCGGGGGTAACGGTGGCGTTGTTGTAGGCGATGCCCACGCCCACCAGACGGCCGGCGGTGTAGTAGCCCTCGGGGTCAACATAGGCCTTGTCGATGGCGCCGCCATCCAGTTCGGGGGAGGTGTAGGGCTGCAGGATGTCGTTCTCCTTAAAGGAGACGTAGTCGGCGGCGTCGCCCACCCAGATCACGTCGGCGTCCACATGGCCGGCCTGGGCCTCGGTGGAGATCTTGGTGACCACCTTGCTGGTGCCGGCGAAGTAGTACTCCATGGTGATGCCGGGGTACTTCTTCTCAAAGCCTTCCTTGATGGCTACCAGCTGGTCCTCCTGCATGGAGGAGTAGAGCATCACCTTGCCGGAGGCGTCGGGAGCATTGCTCTCGGGGGCGGGGGCGGTGGCGGTGGAGCCCGCGTCGCTGCTGGGAGCGGGGGCGGGATCCGGGGCGGCGCTGGAGGGCTGGGTCCCGCCGCCGCAGCCGGCCAGCAGGGACAGGACCATCACGGCAGCCAGAGCAAGGCTCAGATAGGTCTTTTTCATTTCGTTCATTTCCTTTCGTCCATATTTTTCGACAGCGGGCGACGGTGGCCGCCCCTGTCATGGTTTCATTTTATCATCAGTTTCCCGGGGCTGAAAAGTTCAAATTCGTGCAAAATGGCCAACATCCCATTTTTAAACCTGGCCTTTCGGGCTATTTTGTGGCGATTTTCGGGTGTTGACAGCCCTTCGGGCTATCCTCTATAATAGTGCTGTCTTACCGGCAAAAGCGGTGGAAGGGGGGCTTTTTTATGGACAACAGCACCGCCCGCATCCAGCGGCGGCTCATCCAGGTGGGCGGGGTCATGCTGCTGCTGCTGGCCTTCCTGGCCATCTTCGCCATCCTCTTCTTCCAGTTCCGGGCCGCCACCCTCCAAAGCATCACCGCCGCCAGCGACAGCTTCGGGGACTATGTGGATTCGGTGATGGACCGCACCAACACCAACATCCACACCTCCGCCATGCAGATGTTCTACACCTCCTCCATCCGCACCCTGCGCACCAGCGATGACCTCACCTGGTCGGAGCGGACCATCGGCCACCGGGACCTGGGGAACTTCGCCAGCAGCAGCAACTTCATCGACCACGTCATGGTCTACAACCAGGACCTGGACACCGTCTTTACCTCCGAGAGCAGCTACGGCTCCGCCCGGTCCGGCGACTTCCACGACCAGCAGGTGGTGGAGATCCTCCTCCACCCGGAGCACCACCCCTACCTGGTGCCCTTCAAGCGCCAGGACGGCGGCGCCACCTTCTACTCCTTCCTCTTTTACGAGGACAATTCCTCCGGCTTCAGTTCCATGCTGCTGGACATCAACGCCTCCTGGTACGAGGACCAGCTGCTGGGCACCCTCTCCCGGGACCGGCATATAATCGTGGACCAGGCGGGGGAGCCCATCATCCCCGGGGATATCGCCATGGACCTGCCCCCCTGGCCGGTGTTCGAGGCCGCCTTCGCCGCCAGCCCCGGCAGCGGCTACGTGCTGCCGGACCGCTCCCCCTTCCTCTCCTCCTGCTGGGTCTACCACCAGCTGGGCCGGGCCGGTTGGTACTACCTGGAGGCCTTCCAGCTGGAGGTCACCGCCCCGGGGCTGGTACGGGTGCAGAGGGCGGTGTTCGTGATGTTCGCCCTCCTCTGCGTGGTGCTGCTGCTGCTCTTTGCATACCTGCTGGTCTACATCATCCCCACCTTCCTTCACATCTCCCGGGCCCTTACCACCGTGGAACTGGAGGGGAAGGATTCGGCGGAAAAGTTCGACGAACTGCTCTCCAGCCACCGGGCCTACGCCACCAGCCGCAAGCTCCAGGAGCTGCAGGCCGGCAGCTTCCCCTCCGACACCCAGCCCCCCATCGTCATGGTCTGCGCCCCGGAGCCATCCAAAAAGCTGTCCGACCTGCTGCTGGCCCACCCCGACGCCATGGTGGCGGACCACGAGTTGGGGCCCGCCTTCGTCCTCCCTGCCTGCACCAACAAGGGGCGGAACAACTTGCTCCCCGCCATCCGGGAGGCGGCCGCCGGGGGTCCGGTCTATGTCAGCCTCCCCTGCTACTCCGGCCAGCAGCTGGTGGAGGCCTTCTCCGCCCTGGAGGAACTGGCCCGGCTGGCCTTCGTCTACCCCACCCAGTCGGTGTTCTGCCAGGAACTGCTGGCGGAATGCAACCAGACCAGCGGCTTTTCCGCCGAGACGGTGGCCGCCATGGAGGCCGCCCTGAAAAAAGGGCAGCTGCAGGTGGCCCAGGCCCAGTGGCTGCTGCTGCTGGACCAGGTGGGCCGGGACCGGTACAACGACCTCTCCTTCGCCATCCACTACCTGGACAAGATGCTCTCCGGTCTCCAGATCAAGTACGGCCTGGAGCCCACACCCCCCATCGACGCCAGCCTGGGCAGCCTGTTGGAACTCCAGCAGGCGGTGGACCAGCGGCTGCGGCGGATCACCGACGCGGTGGCGGCCTCCCAGCGGCAGATGGCCGATTCCCTCTGCGGGGCGGTGTGGGGCAGGATCTACGAACTGTATCACGACGCCGACTGTTGCAGCCAGATGATCGCCGAGCAGCTGGACATGAGCCCCAGCTACCTGAACCGGCAGTTCCGCTCCTCCACCGGCATGTCCATCAACGACGCCATCCAGCACGTGCGCATCGACAAGGCCTGCAAGCTGCTGCGCCAATCCGACGACCCGGTGGAGCAGGTGGCCAAACAGGCGGGGTACCAGAACATCAAGTATTTCTTTGTGCTGTTCAAAAAATACACCGGCAAGACCCCCTCCCAGTTCCGCTCCGAACTGCCCGCAGGGAAGGAGACCCAGCCGGTATCGTAAAGGAGAGTATCCATATGAAGACCATCCAACAGGCCAAGGAACTGCTCCAGGCCCTGCCCCGGCAGAGCCTGGGCTTCTACCCCACCCCCCTCCACCGGCTGGAGCGGCTGTCCGGCCAGCTGGGGGTGGAACTCTACCTGAAGCGGGACGATCTCTCCGGGGTGAACCTCTTTGGTGGGAACAAGGTCCGCAAGCTGGAATATCTTCTGGGGGACGCCGTGGCCAAGGGATGCTCCACCGTCTTTACCTACGGGGCCACCCAGTCCAACCACGCCATGCAGACCGCCGCCGCCTGCCGCCGCTGCGGCCTGGACCCGGTGCTCTACCTGGTCAGCGTGGTGGAGCCGGACCCCGCCCAGCTTCGGTCCAACCTGCTGCTGGACCACATACTGGGGGCGGAGGTCCACATCGTCCCCATCCGTGACGGGGAGACCGAGGCCCAGGCCGAGGACCGGGCCGCCCGGATGGGACGGGACCAGGCCGCCGGGCTGGAGGCCGCCGGGACCCGCTGCTACGATATCCCCATGGGGGGCGCCAGCCCCATTGGCTCGGCGGGGTTCGTGGCCGGGTGGGTGGAACTGCAGGAGCAGCTGGAGGCTCTGGGCATCCAAGCGGATGTCCTCTGCCACGCCACCGGCACCGGCGGGACGCTGGCCGGCCTTGCCGCCGGGCGGGCGCTGCTGGGGGACGCCACCCGCATCCTGCCGGTGGCGGTAAGCCCCAAGGACGCCGGGTACGAGGCCCGCGCCGCCGCCCTAGCCAACGACACCCTGGCCCTGCTGGGGGCGGAGGAGCGGGTGGCCCCCGGCGACCTTGTGGTGGAGCGGGGCTACTACGCCCCGGGGTACGAGGTCCCCAACCGGACCGGCAGCGACGCCATCCGCCTGCTGGCCCGGACCGAAGGCATCCTGCTGGACCCGGTTTACTCCGGCAAGGGCTTCGGTGGGATGCTGGACCAGATCAGGACCGGGGCCATTCCCCAGGGCAGCCGGGTGGTCTACTGGCACACCGGCGGCGCCACCGCCCTCTTCGCCGAGGCGGCGATGGTGGGGGACGTGGTCTAGTTCAAAAAAAGAAAGCAGGGAACGACAGGCGGCGGGGGCCTGTGGTTTCCTGCTTTTTTCCTTAAAAAAACTACAGTTTATTCTGTTAGAAAGATATGCTAAAATATCAATGCCGCATGATATAATAACCCCCCTCCGCCCTTGACGCCCCGCCCCCGATAGATTAAACTATACTAGATATGACATCCCATCTGCGAAAGGAGCCGCCTCCATGGAACCATCCACCCTTTGGCCCCGGGAAAAAACTCTCCTCTACCCCCTGCTGCTGGAGCGGGCTGCCGCCCTGCTGGCCGGGGAGACCGACGCTGTGGCCAATATGGCCAACCTCTCCGCCCTGGTTTGGCAGGCGCTGCCGGACCTGAACTGGGCGGGATTCTACCGCCGGATGGGGGCGGAGCTGGTGCTGGGGCCCTTCCAGGGCAAGCCCGCCTGCGTCCGCATCGGCTGGGGCAAGGGGGTCTGCGGCACCGCTGCCCGGACCGGAGCCCCCCAGCTGGTGCCGGATGTCCACGCCTTCCCCGGCCACATCCCCTGCGACGGGGCCTCCCGGTCGGAGCTGGTCATCCCCCTTTTCGCCCCGGACGGGGAGGTCGCCGGGGTGCTGGACCTGGACAGCCCCCTCCTTGGCCGGTTCGACCGCCAGGATCTGGAGGGGCTGCTGCCGGTGTCCCGGCTCATCACCATGGAGGTGGAGGGATGAAGAAGGAGCGAGGCTATCCCAAGGCCATCGTCACCCCCAAGGGGGAGCGGGCCATCCAGAACGGCCACCCCTGGGTCTACGGGGCGGAGGTGCTGCCCCAGAGCGACCCCCTCCCCGACGGGGAGCTGGCCGACGTGGTGAGCCAGAGCGGCCGGTACCTGGGCACCGGCCTGGTCTGCCTGGCCAGCAAGATACGGGTGCGGCTCATCTCCCGCAACGCCAACGATACCTTTGACCCGGCCTTCTGGGAGCGGCGGCTGCGGTACGCCGTGGACTACCGCCGGACGGTGATGGGGGACCAGTTCGGCTGCTGCCGCCTGATCTTTGGGGAGGCGGACAGCTTCCCCGGCCTGACGGTGGACCGGTTCGGGGATATCCTGGTGACCCAGACCCTCTCCCTGGGGATGGACCGGCTCAAGCCGCTGCTTTTCCCCCTTCTCTGCCGTGTCCTGGCGGAGGGCGGGGAGGAGATACGGGGGGTGTACGAGCGCAACGACGCCGCCATCCGCCAGCTGGAGGGGCTGCCCCAGGGCAAGGGCTTCTTCCCTGTCCCCGGCCTGGAGCCCCCCGCCCGGACCCGGACCATCATCACCGAAAACGGCATCCGCTATCATGTGGACTTTGAGAACGGCCAAAAGACCGGCTTCTTCCTGGACCAGAAGTACAACCGCCAGGCGGTGGCCCGGCTGGCCAGGGGGCGGCGGGTGCTGGACTGCTTCACCCACACCGGCTCCTTCGCCCTCAACGCCGCCAAGGGCGGGGCGGCGGCGGTGACGGCGGTGGATATCTCCCAGGCCGCCGTGGAACTGGTGGCGGAAAACGCCGCCCTCAACGGCCTTACGGAGGTGGTCGCCCCCCGGGCCGCCGATATCTTCGACCTCCTCCCCGCCCTGGCGGCCCAGCCGGGCAAGGCCCCCTATGACTTTATCATCCTGGACCCACCGGCCTTTACCAAGTCCCGGAAAACGGTGCCCGCCGCCATGCGGGGGTACAAGGAACTGAACTACCGGGCCATGAAGCTGCTGCCCCGGGGCGGCTACCTGGCCACCTGCTCCTGCTCCCACTTCGCCACCCCGGAACTCTTTGAGGGGATGCTCCGGGCCGCCGCCCAGGACGCCGGGGTCCAACTCCGCCAGATCGAATCCCGCCAGCAATCCCCTGACCACCCCATCCTGTGGAACGTCCCGGAGACCAATTATCTAAAGTTTTATCTGTTCCAGGTGGTGTAAAAGCCTTTGAAGGTCCCGGCGCAAACGCCCTTCGGACCCTCAGGAACACCCCTCGTCTGATAACGACCAAAAGGAGGCCCCGCCCTTGACCGACTACGACGCCCTACTGAACACCGCCTCCACCATGGGCATCCAGATGCTGGAGAGCGGAGCCGAGGCCTACCGGGTGGAGGATTCGCTGCTGCGGCTCTGCCGGGCCTACGGGGTGGAGACCACCGAGATCTTTGCCATCCCCAGCCTGCTCATCGTCTCCATGTGCGACCCCGACGGCCACTCCCACACCCGGGTGCGGCGGCTCTACCGCCGGGGCACCGACCTGCACCAGGTGGACCTGCTCAACAGCCTTTGCCGCCTGGTCTGCCGGGAGACGCCACCCTTCCCCCGGGTGGACGGGGAGTTGGCCCGGATCGCCGCCGGGACTGGTTATCCCCCCGCCCTCCAGCTGGTGGGCTACGCCTTTGTGGCCGCCTTCTTCACCCCCCTTTTCGGCGGCACCCTGGCCGACGCCTGCTGCTCCCTGGTGGCGGGGGCCGCCATCGGCGTCCTCAAGCTGTGGATGGACCGGCTCCGGGCCAACGGCTTTTTTGTCAACACCCTTTGCAGCATGGCGGCCGCCCTGGTGGCCATCGCCGGCGTCCAGCTGGGGGCGGGCCAGAACCTGGACAAGATCATCATCGGGGCCTTTATGGGCCTGGTGCCCGGGGTGGCCATCACCAACTTTATGCGGGACGTGCTGGCCGGGGACCTTTTCTCCGGCATCACCAAGCTGGCGGAGTCCCTTCTTACCGCCACCGCCCTGGCGTTGGGGGCCGGTATCGCCCTTTCCGCCGCCCGGTCCATTTGGGGGGTGATATGATGGGCTTCCTCACCGGCTTCCTTCTCCCCTGCCTTTACGCCGTTATGGCCTGCGTGGCCTTCTGCTTCATCCTCAACCAGCGGGGGCTGCTGCTGGTGGTCTCCTCCCTGGGGGGCGGGGTGGGGTGGGCGGTCTGCCTTCTCTGCGCCTTTACCGGCAGCGATGTGATCCAATACTTCGCCGGGGCGGTGGCGGTGGCCCTTTACGCCGAGGCCATGGCCCGCCTTCTCAAGGCCCCGGCCACCGGCTTCCTGGTGGTGGGCATCCTCCCCTTTGTCCCCGGCGGGGGCATCTACTACACCATGGAATACTGCCTCAGCGGCAACACCCAGCTGTTCCTTTCCACCGGCATCCACACCTTCGGGGTGGCCGGGGCGGTGGCGGTGGGGCTGCTGCTGGCCTCCTCCCTGGTCCGGCTGGCGCTGCCGGTATTCCAGCGGCGAAGCACCCGTTAGGCAACGACGGCGTGCCACTATCCCACCGCCTGCAAATTCCGGCGGAACCGCTCCATCAGTACCTCCTCCGGTATGTCCAGGAAGCACTCGTCGGTGGTGCGGGTGATGGCCTGCTCCATCCTGCCGGTGAAGTAGTTGGCATACATCAGCTGCATCATGATGGTATACAGACCATGCTGGTACAGGCTGTCCACCATCGTGACGATGTAGTCCATGTCCGTTTCATAGGTTTCCGGGTGGCAGATACGATCCCAGTCCTCCGGGTTGTCCCGCATCCAGAGCAGCAGGCGGTGTAACTCCTGCTGGCTGGATTTTTTTTCGCTTTCATTCATGATAGTCCCTCCTGTTTTATTTGGTAAATCACGATGCCACTAGCATCTGCTAGCAATCTTACACCATTTCTCGGTTAAAATCAAGATGTTGGCTTTTCTTTGATTGATTTGCAGTTCAGGAGGCTTTTATGACAAAATTGTTGATTAATAAAACCTTTGGACAAAATATCCGGCGTATCAGGTGTTCCTGTGATATGACACAGGAACAGACCGTTGCACAGCTTCAGGTCTTGGGGTCGCCCCTTAGCCGTGGCACCTACTCCCAAATCGAAATGGGCATACGGAATGTGTATGTCAGCGACCTCGTGGCCCTGCAAAAGATATTTGACGTAGACTTCTCCGCCTTCTTTGAAAACATCCCGACCTCCCGTTAAAACCCAGGGGAATATCCCCCCGGCAGCATTTTATTGCAAAAAATCAAGGCTTTTGTTTATATCTATCTGCAATTCAGGAGATTTTTCTATGACAAAGCTGATAACAAATCGGGTATTTGGACAGAATGTACAGGAACTTCGGTGCTCCTGCGGATTGACACAGGAGCAGACTGTTACGCAGCTACGGGCTTTGGGCTCGCCGATCAGCCGCAGCACATATGCCCTGATCGAAATTGGCAGAGGAAACATCTATGTCAGCGACCTCGTGGCCCTGCAAAAGATATTTGACGTAGACTTCTCCGCCTTCTTTGAAAACATCCCGACCTCCCGTTAAAACCCAGGGGAATGTCCCCCTGGCAGCATTTTATTGCAAAAAGGAGAAAGCATCATGAGCAAACTCGTCTGGAAGCCCGGCAACCTGGTGGCCCCCGTTCCCGCCGCCATGGTCAGCTGTGGCAGCATGGAAAAGCCCAACATCATCACCGTGGCCTGGACCGGCAACATCTGTTCCGGCCCCGCCAAGGCTTATATCTCGGTGCGGCCGGAGCGGTTCTCCTACGGCCTCATCAAGGAGAGCGGGGAGTTCGTCATCAACCTCACCACCGCCGCCCTGGCCCGGGCCACCGACTTCTGCGGCGTCCGCTCCGGCCGGGAGGTGGACAAATTCGCCCACCTGGGCCTCACCCCCCTCCCCGCCCGGGAGGTCTCCTGCCCCCTCATCGGGGAAAGCCCGGTGAACATCGAGTGCCGGGTCTTTGACGTCATCCCCCTGGGGGTCCACGACATGTTCCTGGCCGACGTGGTGGCGGTCCATGTGGACGAGGAACTGGTGGACCAGACCGGCAAGCTGCGGCTGGACAAGGCCCACCTGGCGGCCTACGCCCACGGGGAATATTTTTCCTTGGGCAAAAAAGTGGGTAGCTTCGGCTTCTCTGTGAAAAAAAAGCGTAAGAAACTCCCTCCCAAAGGGAAATGACACAAAAACGCAAGAAAAGCTGCGCTGTTTTGGAAAAAGTCCCCTGTATGATGCAAAATATCCTGCAAAAAGTATCTTTGCCGTTTGACTGCGGCAGGAAATGCGCTATAATGGATGAGGTTTTCCCCTATCAAAAACGATGCGTTTCCAGAGAGGTCTTTTATCATGGAACAGACGCGAAAGATAACGCCCAAGGACTTTTTGCTCCTCAACGCCGGCACCCTCATCGTGGCCTTTGGCGTCTACTTCTTCAAGATACCCAATAACTTTTCCACCGGCGGTGTCACCGGTATCGCCATCGTCATCTCCAAATTCCTGCCCTGGATCTCCACCGGCAGCCTGGTGTTCCTCTTTAATATGCTGCTGCTGGGGGTGGGGTTCGTCTTTCTCAGCCGCAAGTTCGGCTTTGCCACCGTCTACGCCAGCACCCTGATGTCGGTGGTGGTGTGGGTGCTGGAGCGGGTCTACCCCATGGAGGCCCCCTTCACCGACGAGCCGCTGCTGGAGCTGATCTTCGCGGTGGGGCTGCCGGCCCTGGGCTCCGCCCTTCTCTTTAACATCGGCGCCTCCACCGGCGGCACCGATATCATCGCCATGCTGCTGAAGAAATACACCAGCATCGACATCGGCAAGGCGCTGCTGGCGGCGGACTTCATCGTGGCCCTTTCCGCCTGCTTCGTCTTTGGCATCCGCACCGGGCTGTTCTCCATCCTGGGGCTGCTGATGAAGTCGATGCTGGTGGACAGCGTCATCGAGGGCATCAACCAGTGCAAATACCTCCACATCATCTGCCAGGACCCGGAGGTGATCTGCGACTTCATCGTGCAGAAGCTGCACCGGGGGGCCACCATCTGCGAGGCCACCGGGGCCTACACCCATCACAAGCTGTACCTGGTGCTCTCGGTGGTGAGCCGGGGCCAGGCGGTGGCGCTGCGCCACTACGTCCGCCAGGTGGAGCCCCACGCCTTCATCATGACCACCAGCACCAGCGAGATCATCGGCAAGGGCTTCCGCTCCGACTGATCAAAGAACCTGTATTCACAACCGTCTAACGCAGTCAGGCCGGGTCTTTTTCCGCCCTGCTGCGTTAAAGATCCTTGAGCCCTTACGGGCACGTCGGCTACGCCGAATACACAAAGTATTGTCTGCGGATCTTTGCCTTGCAGGGCGAAAAAATCCCTCGCCCTGCCTGCATTATCCGATTATGAATACAGGTTCCAGATGTAAACATTCTGTGAATCTTTGTAAAAAATTGCGCAATACCGGCAACAAACGCCCCCTTCCACGCCATAGGTGAAAGGGGGCGTTTGTTTTTATGAATTATCTCAAGGTCGGCATCGAATTGGCGGATTATCTGGAACCTCTGGGGGAGGCGGAGCGGGGGCGGCTGTTCACCGCTATGCTCCGGTACGCCCGGGACGGGGCGGCGCCCGCCCTGACAGGGGAGGAGCGGTTCCTGTGGCCGGTGGCCAAGGCCCTGCTGGACCGCGCCGCCCGCCAGGCCGCCCGCCGCCGGGCGTTACGCCAGGCCCAGCGCCCGGACCAGGGCGGTGAAAAGGATGCAGAGGAGCATCCCCGCCCCTGTGGGCAGCAGCACCGAGAGGGCGGTCCAGCGGAGGCTCTTGGTCTCCCGGTAGATGGTGAGGCAGGTGGTGGAGCAGGGCCAGTGCATCAGGGAAAAGAGGATCACCGACCCGGCGGTGGCCCAGGTCCAGCCGTTCTGCACCAGCAGGGCGTGGAGTTGGGCGGTGCTGTCCAGTTCCAGGAGGGTCCCGGCGGAAAGGTAGGTCATGACGATGATGGGGATGACGATCTCGTTGGCGGGGAACCCCAGGATAAAGGCCAGCAGGATGACGCCGTCCATCCCCAGCAGCCGGGCCAAGGGGTCCAGCATACCGGCGCAGTAGCGGAGCAGGGTGACCTCCCCCACCGTGATGTTGGCCATGGCCCAGATCACCAGCCCCGCCGGAGCCGCCACCGCCGCCGCCCGGCCCAGGACAAAGAGGGTCCGGTCCAGCACCGACCGCACCAGCACCTGGCCCACCTGGGGCCTGCGGTAAGGGGGCAGTTCCAGGGCAAAGGCGGATGGCACCCCCCGCAGGACGGTGGCCGAAAGGAGCCGGGAGGCCAGCAGGGTGGCCCCCACCCCCAGCAGGATGACCCCGGTAAGCCCCAGGGCCGACAGCAGCGAGGCCCGGAATCCCTCCCCGGTGCCGGTGAAGAAGATGGTGATGAGGAGGATGAGGGTGGGGAACCGCCCGTTACAGGGGACGAAGCTGTTGGTCAGGATGGCGATGAGCCGCTCCCGGGGGGAATCGATGATGCGGCACCCCACGATACCGGCGGCGTTGCAGCCGAAGCCCATGCACATAGTCAGCGACTGCTTCCCGCAGGCCCGGGCCCTTTGGAAGCAGCGGTCCAGGTTGAAGGCCACCCGGGGCAGGTAGCCCAGGTCCTCCAGCAGGGTGAAAAGGGGGAAGAAGATGGCCATGGGGGGCAGCATCACCGCCACCACCCAGGCCAGCACCCGGTAGGCCCCGTCGATGAGCAGCCCCAGCAGCCACGGGGGGCAGCCCCATGCCGCCAGCGTCTCCCCTATCCGGTCCCCCAGCCAGAACAGCCCGGTGGAAAGGAGTTGACTGGGGTAGTTGGCCCCCACGATGGTGAGCCAGAACACCCCCAGCAGCAGCAGGAGCATCACCGGGATGCCGGCCCGGCGGCTGGCAAAGATGCGGTCCAGGCGTCGGTCGGCGGCGCCGGTGTCCTCCCGGGATGTGTACACTGTCCCGGAGGCCACGCTCTCGGCGGTGGCCACGATGGCCGCCACCATGGCCTCCTCCAGTTCCCGGCGGCCCCAGCCCTGCTGGGCCAGCAGCTGCCGGGCGGCGGTGATGGCCTCGGCCACCTCCTCCCTTTGGCGGATGTCCTCCCCCAGGAAGGCGGCCAGGGAGCGGTCCAGGCTTTGGTCCTCCTCCAGCAGCCGCAGGGCCAGCCACCGGCAGTCCAGCTTCTCCCCCGCCACCGGCCGCAGGGCGGGCAGCAGCAGCGACACCCCGTCCTCGATGACCCGGGGGTAGACCACCCGCAGGGGCTGGCCCCGCTGCCGGGGCAGCTGGCCCAGCCGGAGGAGCAGTTCCTCCAGCCCCCGGCCGCTGCGGGCGGTGGTCCCCACCACCGGCACCCCTAGGGCCTTTTCCAGCCCCTCCAGGTCGATATGGATGCCCTTCCGGGCCGCCTCGTCCAGCAGGTTCACGCAGACCACCGTCCGGGGGGTGATCTCCAGCACCTGGAGCACCAGGTTCAGGTTCCGCTCCAGGCAGGTGGCGTCGCAGACCACCACCGCCCCGTCCCCGCCCCCGAAGCAGAGGAAATCCCGGGCAGCCTCCTCCTCCGCCGAGTGAGCCAGCAGCGAGTAGGTGCCGGGCAGGTCCACCAGGATGATGCCGGTGCCGTGGCGGATGCAACGGCCCTGGGCGGTGGCCACCGTCTTGCCCGGCCAGTTGCCGGTGTGCTGGTTCATGCCGGTGAGGGCGTTGAAAACGGTGCTCTTGCCCACGTTGGGGTTGCCCGCCAGGGCGAACACCCGGTCCCCCTCCCCCAGCCGCCGGATGGTCAGGCCGTTATCCACCGCGGCAAGGCCGGTGGAGCCCCTTGTCAGTCCCATAATGCAGCCCTCCTTCCGCCGCCGTCATAGCGGCTCCACACGGATCATGCGGCTGTCGGCCCGGCGCAGGGCCACCACCGCCCCCCGGATGAGGTAGGCCACCGGGTCCCCCAGGGGACTCACCTGGAGGCACCGCACCGGGGTCCCCCGGACCAGCCCCATATCCCGGAGCCGCCGCCCCATGGCCCCGTCCTCCCGGACCTCGGTCACCAGCGCCTGTTGTCCCTCCTCCAGGCGGGAAAGGTCAGTCTCACGCATATGTCATTACTCCCTTATGGCAGGATAAAGGAGGCCCGGCCCCTAAACAGGCGGGACCCCCTTATAGCTATCCTATTACAGGAGGGCGGAAAGGGTTCTGCCACAGAAAAACGCCCACCCACCGCTTCCGGTGGATGGGCGTTTGCCATTACTGCTTTAACCCTTCTTCTCCCCCTTACCCCGCCGAGAACTCCGCCAGGCGCAGGCCGGGGTTTTTGTCGGTGGCCCAGTTGATGTTCCAGGAACTGGTGAAGAGCAGCAGCTGCCGCCCCTGGAAGTCCTGGACGATCTTGGTGTCGGAGGAGAGGAGCAGCTTTTTGGGGTCGAAGCCCTCCTCGTCGTTCTCGATCCACCGCAGGTACTGGTAGGGCAGGTCCTCCCGGCGGATCTCCACGTTGTACTCGTTTTTCAGGCGGTACTCCAGCACCTCGAACTGGAGGACACCCACCACCCCCACGATGATCTCCTCCATGCCGGAATCCGGCTCGTGGAACATCTGGATGGCGCCCTCCTGGGCGATCTGGGTCACCCCCTTGGCGAACTGCTTGCGCTTGAGGGTGTCCACCTGGCGCACCCGGGCGAAGTGCTCCGGGGCGAAGGTTGGGATGCCCTCGAAGGCGAACCTCCCGCTCCCCCCGCAAAGGGTGTCCCCGATGGAGAAGATGCCCGGGTCGAACAGGCCGATGATATCCCCGGCGTAGGCCTCCTCCACCATCTCCCGCTCCTGGGCCATCAGCTGCTGGGGCTGGGCCAGCTTCACCTTTTTGCCCCCCTGGACGTGGTACACCTCCATCCCCTTCTCGAACCGGCCGGAGCAGATGCGGATAAAGGCGATGCGGTCCCGGTGGGCCTTGTTCATGTTGGCCTGTATCTTAAAGACAAAGGCGGAAAAATCCGGGGAGAAGGGGTCGACGATCCCCTGGTCGGACCGCCGGGCCAGGGGGGCGGTGGTCATCTGGAGGAACTCCTCCAGGAAGGGCTCCACCCCGAAGTTGGTAAGGGCCGAGCCGAAGAACACCGGGGACAGCTTGCCGTGGCGCACCTTGTCCAGGTCGAACTCGTAGCTGGCCCCGTCCAGCAGTTCGATGTCGTCGGCCAGGGTCTGGTGCAGTTCCTGGCCCAGCACCTGGTCCAGCCGGGGGTCCCCCAGGGAAAGCTGGGTGGCCTTCACCTTCTGGGCGTTGCTGGCAAGGCCGCTCTCCTCAAAGGAGATGATCTCCTTCTTCCCCCGGTCATAGACCCCCTTGAAGGCCTTGCCGCAGCCGATGGGCCAGTTCACCGGGTAGGTGCCGATGCCCAGCTCCTGTTCGATCTCCTCCATCAGGTCAAAGGGGTTCCGGGCCTCCCGGTCCATCTTGTTGACAAAGGTGAAGATGGGGATGTCCCGCATGACGCAGACCTTGAACAGCTTCCGGGTCTGGGGCTCCACCCCCTTGGCGGCGTCGATGACCATGACGGCGGAATCCGCCGCCATCAGGGTGCGGTAGGTGTCCTCCGAGAAATCCTGGTGGCCGGGGGTGTCCAAAATATTGATGCAAAAGCCGTTGTAGCAGAACTGCATGGCGGAGGAGGTCACCGAGATGCCCCTCTGCTTTTCGATCTCCATCCAGTCGGAGACGGCGTGGCGGGCGGCCTTTTTGCCCTTCACCGCCCCGGCCATGGCGATGGCCCCGCCATAGAGGAGGAATTTCTCGGTGAGGGTGGTCTTGCCCGCGTCGGGGTGGGAAATGATGGCGAAGGTCCTTCGCCGCTGTATCTCTTGTTTTAGGTCAGCCAAATTACAGATACCTCCAAAGGCAAGATTTGGAACCTGTATTCATAATCGGATAATGCAGGCAGGGCGAGGGATTTTTTCGCCCTGCAAGGCAAAGATCCGCAGACAATACTTTGTGTATTCGGCGTAGCCGACGTGCCCGTAAGGGCTCAAGGATTTTTAACGCAGCAGGACGGAAAAAGACCCGGCCTGACTGCGTTAGACGGTTGTGAATACAGGTTCTTAGGGCCTGTCATCCAGACCCTGCGGGACGGCAAAGGGGGGGTATTATGGCGGGGTCTGTTCTGCCTTTCTCTGTCTCATCGCCGCTCAGAACGGGATGGAGCCAGGTTCGGGGACGCCGAACAGTTCCCGGCCCTTTTGGGTCAGGACGATGAGGCCCATCCGCACCTGGGCGTGGTCAAAGAGAAAGCCCTCTTTCCCTCTCCCCTGCTGGGAGAGGACCCATAACTCATTGAAGAGGTTGCTGTCCTCGTAGAGTTCCAGCAGGCCGCTGCTGGCGTAGTGGAGGTCGTACCGGGTGGTCAGAAGGCCCTTTTCCCGGAAGCGGGCCAACTGGGCGGCACGGTCCTTTACCTCCTCCATGGTGTCCTCCGGGTCCAGCAGCACCACGTCGTCCAGCGCCACCGAAACAAGCCCGTCATCCAGGGAGCTCACCAGTTCGAACCGGGCGACAGGCATTCTGGCCCGCTGCCGCAGGTACCGGGGCACCTCCCGTATCTCGTGGATCTTCATTGTTGCAGTCCTCGCTATCTTTTGGATTTTCTTCCCATAGTATAACCGATTTTCCCACAGGAAACAAGGGGGTCTCCATATCGGGCCCCCCTTCCCTTCCCGATCCCAAACCGTCAGCGGACCACCTCGTACCGCAGCCGCAGGTAGGAGTTTTCCAGCACCACGCATTCCTGCAGCTTCAGGACCCCCAGCTGGGACAGCTGGCTCTGCGACCGCAGGGAGTCGCCGTCGATGAGGGTGGCGGTGTCCTTGCCCCCGATCAGGACCGGGGCGACAACGATATCCAGGTAGTCGAACAGCTTCTCCCGGAGGAAGATGCCGTTCAGGGTCCCGCCGCTCTGTATCGTGATCCTCTCGCAGCCGTATTCCGTTTTGAGTTTTTCCAGCAGGCCCCCCAGGGACAGTTGCTCCTGGTAGATGATGTGAAGGTTTTCCTCCTCCATCTGGAAGGCGGGGTGCTGCCGGTTCGTGGTGACCAGCACCAACTCCTTCGCCAGGGCGGACAGGTAGCGTATCCCCTGCCGGTCCAGGTGCCTGTTGTCGATGATCACAAAAGACACCGGCGTTTTGTTTGGCGTTTCCTTTGTGTTGACGCCGATCTTGGCCTGGACCCGGCCGGAGTTGAGGCTCCAGAGATCGGTGGTCTGCTCGATCTCGTAATACTGGGGCAGGCCCTCCCGGAGACCGGCGATCTGGGGGAAGTCCTTGTCCACGTCCAGGTCATCGGTGGCGCCGGTGCTGATCTTTCCGTCCACCGACATGAGCATAAACAGTGTCGTGACTGGTCTGTTCATTTTTTCACCTCTAAATTTCGATTTGTTGACCTTATTATACCATGAAGCAAAGCGGAATGGTATAATGGGCCATCTTTTCCG